>DATKEK010000198.1:0-8324 GCA_035512195.1 Burkholderiales bacterium | reverse complement strand
TCGCAGGCGACGCTGGTGACCACGTAGGCCTGCTGCCGGGTGAGACCCTTGGTGCGGGTGAGCCAGTCGATCATTTCCAGCGCCGCGTTGCGCGCGGCCAGCGTCAGGTCCTCGGACAGGTTGGTAAGCGGCGCGATTTTTTCCTTGTCAAGGTAGGTATGCGATGGCGGCACCTCGCCCGCGGCCTTCAGCGGGTAACCGATGGTGGCGTGGAACTTGTCGGGCTCGAGCGCCTTGAGCTGGGAGCCACCCTCGAAATGCGGGCCGGCCTTCATCATCGCGCCCATGCCGCGGCGGATATCGACGCGCACCGTGACTATTGCCCCCATCTCGATCGCGGTCCCGGAGATCTCGCCATCGCCCTGGGCATAGTGCACGTCGCCGACGAACAGCCCGCAGCCGTCGACGAAGCAGGGAAACAGCAGCGTGGTGCCAACCACGGTCTGCTTGATGTCCATGTTGCCGCCGTTCTCGCGCGGTGGGATCGTGCGCAGGCACTCGTCCTTGTGGCTGCCATTCGGACCGCACACAGCGGCCGGAACCGCGCCCACCGGCTGCGGCGGCAGGGCGATGCCACCGGCTTCGCCAAGCTGCGTCTCGCGTGCGAGCCACTTCTTCACCTCAGGCGCACCCGGCAGCACGCCGACCGAGCCCATGAACGCGTTCGCGGGGATCCGCACCCCTGGAATCTGGTCGGAAACCGCTTCCAGCCGGTTCGCCTTCCAGTTGGCGACATAGGGATCCGGAAAGTGATCGCGCAGGAAACCGAATCCGGGAACGATCAGCGTATAGCCGTACTCATCCGGCTCGATGTCGATCAGGGTGACGGCGAGCGCATCGCCGCGACGCGCGCCCTCGATGTGCACCGGCCCGGTCATCGGATGCACCAGGTTCAGGTCGGCGGACAGCACGTCTTTCGATTCCGAGTTGACGTGCAGATCGGAATCGAGCGCATCGCGCGTCTCGAACACGATCAACTGCCCGGGCCGGGCCCGCGCCACCGGCTTGATCGCCGGGTGATAGCGGTTGAAGCAGTTCGGATCGTCCGGGCAATGCGCACCCTGCTTCTTGACGTGGACGATCGACTGGGTCTTGACGTCGGAAGTATCGGCTGCGGCGGGAACCGCCATCAGGCCGGCGGATACAGCGAGTATGACTGCGAGAGAATTCTTCATATTGCCCCCCATTTCGACAGTCTGCTGTCGCCCGTCCGGATGGCGGGCCGGGTTCAAATATCCTACCGACCGCATACCGGTGTCAATGTCAAATTGACAGCAACCGCTCCGCCAGCCAGTACAGCCCGAGCAACAACACGCTCGCCGAGATGCCGAGCGCGACCCGCCGCTCCGCCAGTCCGTGGCCGCCGAGGCCACGCGCGATCCCGCCGGCGAACCCCGCGCGCCACAGCGCGACCGCTGCCGCCACGATCAGCAGCTGGCCGATCTCGACGCCGACATTGAACGCGGCCAGCGCCGGCGCCAGGGCATCCCGCGGCAGACCGTAATCGCGCAGCACCGATGCGAAGCCGAAGCCGTGGATCAGCCCGAACACGAATGTCAGCAGCCAGCGATGCCGGATGTCGCGCACGAAGAAGTTCTCCGCCGCGACATAGACGATGCTGGCGGCAATCGCGGCCTCCACCCACGCCGTCGGCAGCGTAACCACCTCGAGCACCGCCAGACTGAGCGTGATCGAATGCGCCACGGTAAAAGATGTCACCACCGCCACCAGCGGCCAGAAGCGCCTGCCGGGCACGATCACGGCGATCAGGAACGCGATATGGTCGAAGCCGATGGCGATGTGCTCTACACCGGCAAGCAGGTAGTGCCACAGCACCACGCCGAATCCGGACTTGCCGGCCTGCAGCCGCATCTCGGGCGCCATCACGCCGAGCAGACCGAACCGGCGCTCGTTTCCCTCCACGACAACCAGGTGGCGTGCCGCCGCGTCGACCTCGTGAAACAGCGTCACCCGCAGTACCAGCGGCACGCCGAGCGGCGGGCAGCGCCAGACGACGTCAATCAGCACGTGGTCTTCCAGCGCGCGCACCCCGCGCACGCTCGCAGGGCACGCGGAGGCAGCCTCCGGGCTCAACCGCACGTGCTCGATGACATAAGCGCCGAGCGTGGCCGACTGGGCGCGCAGGGCCGCGCCGTCAACGCTGTCGTCCGCGCGCGTGAGCACGCTGCCGGTGGCGACGTTCAGGTCGATGCCGTTGAGTTCCAGCGTGGCCCGCGCCTCGTTGCCTTCCAGCGCGATCCGCACGCTGGAGAGTTTCGTCTGGTGCGCGCTGGCGACAGAACAGAGAGAAACGACTGCCAGCACGCCGACCAGGGCGAATCCGGCAGGTTTCAACTTGTTTGCCATTTGCATGGAAAGCCGTATGCCAGGTAACCGGATCGCAATCCACACCGGACGCCCCACGCGACCGGAATGGCTACCGCGTTATGCCGAGCGTCCCAAGCACGAACGCATAGCTGAAAGCAATCTCTTTCAGGAAATCGTACCTGCCGGAGGACCCGCCATGACCGGCTTTCATGTTGATCCTGAACAGCAGCGGATTGGCGTCGGTCTTGCGCGCACGCAGCCTCGCCACGTACTTCGCCGGCTCCCAATACATCACCTGGCTGTCGTGCAGCGAGGTCTCCACTAGCATCGCCGGGTAATCCTTCGCCTCGATATTGTCATACGGCGAGTAGGACAGCATGCAATCGAAGTACGCGCATTTGTTCGGGTTGCCCCATTCCTCGTACTCACCGGTGGTCAGCGGCAATGAGGCATCCAGCATGGTGTTGACGACGTCCACGAAAGGCACATCGGCCACCACCGCGCGGAACAAATCGGGGCGCATGTTGGCCACGGCGCCGACCAGCAGCCCGCCGGCGCTGCCCCCTTCGATCGCCAGCCGGTCCGGCGACGTGAAACCGTCGGCAATCAGGTGTTCTGCGCAGGCGATGAAATCGGTGAAGCTGTTGCGCTTTCTCAGCATGCGGCCCTCGTCGTGCCAGCGCTTGCCCATCTCGCCGCCGCCGCGCACGTGTGCGACGGCGTAGATCACGCCGCGGTCCAGCAACGACAGGCGCGCGGAACTGAAGTGCGTGTCGAGCGGATACCCGTACGCGCCGTAGCCGGTCAGCAGCATCGGCTGTGCCCGACGTTCACGCAGGTCCTTGCGGTACACCATCGAAACCGGGATGCGCGTTCCGTCGCTGGCGCTCGCATAGAAAAGTTCCACACGATACTTGCGGCTGTCGTAGCCTCCGCGTACTGCCTTCCGTTTGAGCAGCCTGAGACGCCTGCCTTCCATGTCGTAGTCGTAGACGGTCCCGGGCGTCACATACGATTCGTAGTACAGACGGAAGGCCGCGGTATCGAATTGCGCGTTCGCGCCGCCGTAAACGGCGCGCGCAGCCTCCGGGAACTCGATCTCGTGCGATTTGCCGTCGGCGATGCGTATCACTCGCAGCGCGGGAAATCCGCCGCGACGCTCATGCGCCACCAGATGGCGTGAGAACACATCGACGCCATCCAGCATGACGTCGTCGCGATGCGGAATCAGTTCGCGCCAGTTCGCCCTTGCCGGGGCGGCGGCCGCAACGACGACCAAGCGGAAATTCCTGCCGCGGTCGTTGGTAACGACATAGAACTTGTCGCCGCCGTGATCCAGGTAGTACTCGTGATCCTGCCGCCTCGGCAGAAACAGCCGGGGCTCGGACAGCGGATCGGCGGCCGGCACGTAGCGAACCTCGCTGGTCGTGGCGCTCGCGCTGGTGATGAATATGTAGCCGCCGCTCAACGAGCGGTCGATCGAGACGGAGAAACGCTCGTCCGATTCTTCGTACACCAGCACTTCGCTTCCCGCCACGCCCAGCACGCGGCGCCAGACGCGGCTTGCCCGCTTCGTCGCATCTTCGGTGACGTAGTACAGCGTGCGGCTGTCGCTCGCCCATGCGGTCGAGCGCACTTTCGGGATACGCTCCGGCAGCAGACTACCGTCGGTGAGATTCTTGATGTAAAGCGTGTACTCGCGAAATCCCGTGTAATCGGCAGAATACGCAAGCAGGCCGGCGTCCGGACTTACATCCAGCGTTCCGAGACCGAGATAGGCGCGTCCCCTGGCAAGCAGATTCAGATCGAGGATGATTTGTTCGCGTGCAGAGAGCCGGCCGTGCCTGCGGCAGTAGAACCGGTACTGCCGGCCCTTGCGCGTGCGCGAGTAATAGAACCACTCACCCTCGCGGTAAGGCACCTCGGTATCAGTCTCCTTGATCCGCGACAACATCTCCCGGTACAGGCGGCCCTGAAGGGGACGACTCGGTTTCATCATCGCCGCGGTATACGCGTTCTCCGCATTCAGATACGCACGTACCCGCGGGGCATTCCTGTTGCGAAGCCAGTGATACTCGTCGGTGCACAGGATGCCGTGAACGCTGCTGATGTATGGTCGCCGAGGCGCGACCGGCGGGACGAGGTGGCTGATTTTTCGCAACGTTTGACCTCCGATAGTGCGGGATTGTATGCCCGGAATTGCCGGGCGCCGCAACCGTTCGCGCTGTAATATCGCGCAATCGCAATCAAAGACGGCAAATTCCATGAAAGGCTACGA
Source organism: Burkholderiales bacterium (assembly GCA_035512195.1). Classification (GTDB taxonomy): domain Bacteria; phylum Pseudomonadota; class Gammaproteobacteria; order Burkholderiales; family Eutrophovitaceae; genus DATKEK01. The sequence continues at coordinate 3,718 of DATKEK010000198.1, read as the reverse complement.
ATCCGAAATAACCCGCTTCATGCGCGAATATCTCGACAAACACCCGGAAGTGGTGGAAAAACAGAAGAAGGCGCGTGCGACCTGGTGGGATCGCCCGCAGGATTTCGAGGAGCGCAGGCGCCAGCAGCAGGCAAAAGTGCCGAAGAAGCCCTACGAGTACTACTGATTACGGGCTCGTCTCTGTGGAAGCCGGCACTCGGGCACGCTGACAGCGCGTACCTCGCCATTCCGCCTTGCCCTTCAGCTACCAGGAGTATCCGAGCGTAAGCATCCACATGCGGTCCGTGCTGGTGCGGCCGGGCGCGGGATTGTCTTCCCAGTCCACGTTGTATTGCGCGGTTGCATTCAGCCGCGCCACGACCGGAAAGCGCACGCCGGTCTGGGTGCGGACGAACAGTTGATCGTTGTCTTCGAGGCCGAAGATCACTTCATGCCGGTGGAACAACTGCGCCGGACTGCCGAACAGGAAGTGGTCGAAGTTCGACGCCCAGCGCGCGGCCGGATAGTTCTCGTCTTCCTGCAGTTCGAAATCCGTGTTCACGTAGGTCGCGCCGGCCTCGACCGACAAATTCGTGCGCGGCGTCTCCAGGAACTGGTAACCGGTTCCCACACCGACCGTCGCGCGCATGCGGATGTCCTTGAACTTGTCCCGCTCGAAGTCGGCATTGCTGTACGCGTACCACTTCCTGTTGATGAAGTGGTCGTATTTCATGTAACCGCGGGAATTCGACTCCGTCTCGATGTCGCCGTCCTTGGCGCGGTTGATCATGCCGCCGATGGTGAACCGGTTTTTCACCGATCGGGCAACGATCTCGGTATTGGCATGGACGCGCTCGGTGTTGGTGTTGCCGGACGCAGCCGACGCACCGACATTGATCCGGCCCGTAACCCGGACAGGCGGTTCGGGCTTGCGCGACATCGCGCCGAATCGCGACAGCGCAATCGGTTCCGAATCCAGCCAGTCGCCGACTTCCAGTGTCGCCGTGCCGGGTTCCGCAGCGCGAATCCGCGCCTGGATGCGACCCTCGCTGTCGACGCGCACCGAGACCGGCTCGTCGGTGGACAGCGTGTCCACGTCCTCCCACCTGATGTCGAGGTTGTCGGCATACGGCGTCTTGATGGTGAGTCGACCTGCTTCCAGCTTGATCACTTCGCCCGTGATCCGGTCGCCGTTCTTCAATATCACCTCGTCGGCGATGACGGCTGCAGGAAACATCCCGGCAACGGCGAGAATCAGAATGGAGCTGGGTTTTCTTGACATTCTTCATACCTCCCGGATTGTAGAAAACGCGCGCGCCCGCCGCGTGCTCTTGCGGGTACATGCAGTCGGACTCCTGCTTGCGTTGACTGGGCGGGCGTTCGCGTGTACGGACCGTCGCATGCAGCGACGGATTATCACGGCCCGCGGGGCTTCAAGGTCATCCGACGCAGATTGCCGCGTCGAGTTCCCGATGATCGCGATGCGCGATGGATACGACAAATTCAGCCGGCATTTTATCGCAGTCTGTAACTGCAGCGATGCGCATCTGGTAAAGTGCGTCGCTTTCGAGCGGATCGCGCACAGCGCCCGGATAAATCACCTCACCAGATGCAGACCCGCAATAGGAACGTCATCGCGCTGTCCACGGCCCAGGCGCTGCTGGTGATGAACAACGTCATGATGATTTCGATCGGCACGCTGGCCGCAGATCTGCTCGCACGCAACAAAATGCTGGTCACGTTACCTGCAACCGCGTATATCGTCGGTGGCGCGCTCGCCACCCTGCCAGTTTCCCTGTTCATGAAAAAACACGGCCGGCGCGCGGGCTTCATGCTCGGCTGCACTTTCGGCATGGTCGGCGCTGCGCTGGCGGTATTGGCCATCTCGATGCACAGCTTCTGGCTGCTGGTGATGGCTGCGCTGGTTTCAGGCCTGTACACCGGCACCGGCGGTTTCTACCGTTTCGCCGCGGCGGACATATCCGGCGTGGAATTCCGCAGCAAGGCGATTTCCCTGGTGCTGGCCGGCGGAATTGTCGGCGGCATCGTCGGTCCCGAAAGCAGCAAGTTCACACGGGACCTCGCCGGGCCCCTGTACCTCGGTTCATTCGCTTCTCTGATCCTGCTGGCTGCGCTGGCGATGCTGGTGCTGCGGCGGCTGGACATCCCGCCACCCTCCGACGAGGAGAAAAGCGGGACACAGCGGCCGATGCTCTGGATCATGCGCCAGCCGGTGTTCATCGTCGCCGCGCTGGGCGGCATCACGGCATACGGGGTGATGAATCTGCTGATGGCGGCAGCGCCGCTGGCGATGCAGATGTGCGGCCTGCCCTACGGCTCGCAGATGATGGTGATCGAGTGGCATATCGTCGCGATGTTCGCGCCGGCGTTCTTCACCGGCTGGTTTATCTCGCGCTTCGGCGTGCTGCCGGTGATGTTTGCAGGCGTGCTGCTGATGGCGTCGGCAATCTGGATCGCGGTGTCCGGTATCGCCGTGTTCAATTTCTGGCTGTCGATGACATTGATCGGCGTGGCGTGGTGCTTTCTCTACGTCGGCGGCACCTCCCTGCTCACCGAGTGCTACGAGCCGGCGGAGAAGGCTAAAACCCAGGGCATGAACGACCTGCTGATCTACGTGACGATGGCGACATCGTCGTTGTCATCAGGCGCAATCCTTTACAGTTTTGGATGGAATCCGCTCAACTATTCGGGGCTGCCGCTGCTTGCCATCACCGGCATCGCCATCCTCTCGCTGGCATGGTCCCGGCGCAGGCGTGCACTGCGCCAGGCGCAACCGGCGACCGAATGACGCGGAGCGCCGGGCGATGAGCATCAGGCTTTCCGTGCTGGACCAGTCTCCAATCATCAGCGGCCATTCGCCGCGCGAGGCAATCGAAGCGACCATCGAACTCGCGCGCGCCGCCGACCGCCTCGGGTTTACGCGCTACTGGCTGGCCGAACACCACAACATGCAGGGCCTCGCCGATCCCTGCCCGGAGATACTGCTCACCCGCATCGGCGCGGAGACATCGCGCATCCGCGTCGGCACCGGCGGCGTGCTGCTGCCCTACTATTCGCCGCTCATGGTCGCCGAGGTGTTCCGCATGCAAGAGGCGCTGCTGCCGGGGCGCGTCGACCTCGGAATCGGGCGTGCGCCCGGCGGCGACATGCTCACGGCAAAGGCGATCAGCCCGCGCGCATTCAGCGAACTCGACACGTTTCCGCAACAGGTGATGGAGCTCGTCGCCTGGCTCGACGATTGCCTGCCGGACGAACATCCCTTTCAGCGCGTGCGCGCGATGCCTGCAGGGGATTCTTCGCCCGAGGTCTGGCTGCTGGGCTCATCGGATTACAGCGGCTCTCTGGCTGCGTATCTCGGGCTGCGTTTCGCGTTCGCGCATTTCATCAGCGCGCGCGGCGGTGATGCGGTCAGCCGCGCTTACCGCGACGACTTCCGGCCTTCGCATCGGGACCCGGGGCCGTATTCGATGGTATGCGTAATGGTGGTATGCGCCGAAAGCGACGCCGAAGCCGAACGGCTCGCCGCGAGCATCGATCACCGCCGGCTGTTGATGGCGACCGGGCGCGAGGCGCCGGTGGCCACCACCGATGAGGCGCTCGCCTATCCCTACAGTGAACGCGACCGTGAAGTCATCCGCCGTGAGCGAGAGCGCGCGGTGATCGGATCGCCGGAACGCGTGAAGGCGCGGCTGCTCGAAATCCAGCAGGCATTCGGCGC
>DATKEK010000197.1:0-5531 GCA_035512195.1 Burkholderiales bacterium | reverse complement strand
GTGCTCGCGCCTCTAGTCAAGCTCTATAATCCTGAGCCGACATCCCGCACTGCTGCACATTGAACACGCCGTTCGCGTTTTCGATTCTCTTGGTGTCCTTGGTGATCTTGGTGGTTCGTCCTTCTCTTTGATGCCGTCTAGAACCGCCCGGTCAGTGTCACGCGGAAGTGCCGCGGCTCGACCGGATGGAAGTGCACGTCTTCCACCGGCGCGCCCTCGCCCGCCAGTTGCGATTCGTAGAAGTAAACGATGTTTCGCCTTGCGCTCGAACAGGCTGCACGTTGAGACCGACGTTCCGCGGTGATATGCGGTGCGTCTCACTGTTTTCATGGGGTTTTTCAACCGAGTTACGATGTATGAGATATTTCTAACATGTAAGATAATCGGGTTTTCGGCTGGTGTAAAAAGCGGCCTTTGCTAGTAATATTTCGGGAAGCAAAAAAGGCCTTCGGAAAATGGAACGCTTCACGATCTCCCTGAACGACGACCTCGCCCATCAGTTCGACGAGTTGCTGCACAAACGCGGGTACCAGAATCGTTCGGAGGCTGTGCGCGACATGCTGCGAAACGAACTCGCCAACGCCAGCCTCGAACAGCACGAGGCGCCCTTCTGTGTCGCCGCCCTGTCCTACGTCTACAACCATCACGCCCGTGACCTCGCCGAGCGCCTGATTGAACTGCAGCACGCGAACCACGACGTGGTGCTTTCCGCGATGCACGTGCATCTCGACCACGAGAACTGCATGGAAACGCTTATCCTGCGTGGCGAGACCGATAAAGTGTCGCGGTTCGCCAATACCCTGATGGCGGAAGCGGAAGTCCGCCATGGCCGGCTCAACCTGGTGCCGGTCGACATGGACAAGGGCCACACGCACGAGCATCACGTGCATAGCAAGCCGCGCAACTGACCCGTACGCCCCGACTGCGCTCCCACCATTCGCGTGCCGAATTGCCGGAGTACCCTGCACCGCAGTAAAGTCCCGCATGCGCTGCCCGTCCGGGCGGCTTCCATCGCATTGCAATCACGAAAGTTCAAATGTCCAACAGCCCTTTGCTTTTCACGGCACTCGAACTGCGCGACGTTCGCCTCAAGAACCGCATCGTCATCTCGCCGATGTGCCAGTACTCGTCGAAAGACGGATTCGCCGACGAATGGCACCTGGTCCACCTCGGCAAGTTCGCGCTCGGCGGCGCGGCAGTGGTGTTCACCGAAGCTGCCGCCGTGGAGGAACGCGGCCGCATCACGCATGGCGACCTCGGTATCTGGAAGGACGAACATCTTCCCGGCCTCAAACAGGTCACGGCATTCCTGAAAGCGCACGGCTCGGTGCCCGCCATCCAGCTCGCGCACGCCGGCCGCAAGGGCAGCATGCAGCGCCCGTGGCACGGCAACGGCCCGCTGGACGACAGCGATCGCGCACGCGGCGAGGACGTCTGGCAGGTGGTCGCGCCGACTGCACTTCCCATGGATACCGGCTGGCTGCTGCCGCACGAACTCTCGGTGGACGAGATTCGCGCGCTGCAGGAGTCGTGGCGGCTGGCCACGTTGCGCGCGCACGAAGCCGGGTTCGAGATCGCAGAACTGCACTCGGCGCACGGTTATCTCGGCCATGAATTCCTGTCCCCGCTGTCGAACAAGCGCACCGACCGGTACGGCGGCGACCTGCCGGGCCGCATGCGCTTCACACTCGAACTCGCCGAGATCGTGCGCGCCGCATGGCCCGCGGATAAACCGCTCTTCGTGCGCGTCTCTTCGGTCGATGGTGTCGACGGCGGCTGGACGCTGGACGACACGGTAACGCTGGCGAAGGAACTCAAGGCGCGCGGCATCGACGTGCTGGACTGCTCGTCCGGCGGCCTGCTCGGTTCGGCGACCGCCGCGCGTATAAAGCGCGGGCCCGGATTCCAGGTGCCGTTCGCCGAGCGGGTGCGCAAGGAAACCGGCATGACCACCATGGCGGTCGGGCTGATTCTCGAACCCGATCATGCAGAAAGCATCCTGCAGTCCGGACAGGCGGATCTGATCGCGATCGGCCGCGAAGCGCTCTACAACCCGAACTGGCCGCTGCACGCTGAAGTCGCGCTCGGATGCAGCGGCGCCTTTGAATCCTGGCCGGTGCAGTACGGCTGGTGGCTGGACAAACGCCAGCAGATGCTGGATCGCCATGCCGCGCGGGAGAAGGCGACAGCGTAAGCCGCGGACATCGCCAAGGAGTCAGAATGGCAATTGACGGCATGAATCACTTCACCGTGCTGGCCGACGATCTCGAGGCCAGCCGGAATTTCTATATCGGCATTCTTGGCCTCGAAGAAGGTTATCGCCCGCCCCTCGGCTTCCCCGGGACGTGGCTTTACTCGGGCAAACAGGCAGTGCTGCACATCATCGCCGGCCGTCCGCTGCCCGAGACGCGTGCCGGCGTGCTCGACCACATGGCGTTCAGCGCCAACGGCCTTTCCGCGATGGTGCAGAAGCTCGAAGCACGGAAGATCGAGTACACGCTTCGCCGTCAACCGGAGTCGGGCACCTGGCAGCTGTTCTGCTTCGATCCGAGCGGCGCGAAGGTGGAACTCGATTTCGATGCGTCGGAAACAGGTCCCGGCTGACGAATCCTGATCGATCTTTCTCTCTACCAACGGCTATTGACACGCCAACCGGATAACCGCGCCCTCTGCCTTCTCTGCGTTGGGCGCTTCGGGTTTTTTTTTGTCGATCCAGTCAATCACGCATCACACTGCTACCGCTTTCCCGGCGCTCGTTCGGAGAATTTCCCGGTCCCGGTTCCATTCATTCCCTGCGCTGCACGGCCATCCTCCTGCCTCGTGCGTGACGCAGTCCCTGTTAACACAAGCTGTTGAAAAGTTAAGGTTCCTCTCTCGCGTTCGCACGCGAACTCAGAAAAACTTTGGGAGGAATCATGATTCATTCGCCTCTGCATTTACGGAGGATGGTGCGTGCGGTCGCCGGTGCCGTCGCATTCATTGGACTGGCAACCGGCGCCGCTGCGCAAACCGACAGCGCGCTCGGACTCAAGGCACCGGAAGTCCTGGTCACGGGCATCGTGCCCGCGTCGCTCGAGGGCATTCCGGGCTCGGTCTCGGTCGTATCGGAGAAGGACATCGAACGCATGCAGCCGCCCACCATCAAGGAGGTGCTGCGCATGACGCCTGGCGTGCACGTGGTCGACGAGGACGCGCTCGGCGTCAACCTGAATATCGGCGTGCGCGGCCTCAATCCGCGGCGTTCCTCCCGCACGCTGCTACTGGAGGACGGCGTGCCGATCCACCTCGCACCGTACAGCGACCCGTCAGCGCATTACCATCCGCCGGTCGAGCGCGTGGAACGCCTCGAAGTGCTGAAAGGCTCGGGTCAGATCATGTACGGGCCGCAGACCGTCGGCGGCGTCATCAACTTCATCACCCGCCGACCGCCCGCCGAACGCGAAGCACAGTTGCGGCTTGCGGGCGGCAGTCACGGCTTCGGCAGCGTCTATGCGCGCTACGGCAATGGCGACCAGGACAAGGGATTCGCGATCGATTTTGTGCACAAGCAGATCGACGGCTCGCGCGACAAGTACGAACACAAGGTCACCGACGCCAGCCTTTCCGGCCGCATCAACATCGCTGACAACCAGCGGTTGTTCCTGAAAGGCGGGCATTACATCGAACGCTCGAAGACCGCGGAATGGGGCATCACGCAGGCGCAGTTCGAAACGAATCCATACGGCAACCCGTTCAACAACGACGTGTTCGACCTGGACCGCACCCACGCCCAGGCCGTGCACGAACTGGATATCGCCGACAACCTGCTGCTTTCGACGCGGGTCTACCTCCAGCGTACGGCTCGCAAATCATATCGCCAGATCGACGATTCGACCGATCGCATGACTGCCGGTTTGGTCGGGTCCGGTTGTACTACGAACGCGGAGCGCGACGATTACAGCAATGCCGATAACTGCGGAAACAAGCAGCGGCCGCGGAACTATCTCATCTGGGGCATCGATCCGCGGATCGACTGGACCTTCGACGGATTCGGCGCGGAGAACCATCTGGTCGCAGGCGCGCGCTATCACCACGAAGACGTGATCCGCCGCCGGTACAACGGCGCAGTGGCAAACGCCCGGGAGGACACGCCCGGCACGGGGCTGCGTGACTGGAACGAGATCGAAACCACGGCCTACTCGGCGTTCGTGCAGAACACATTCAACTACGGCCTGCTCGGAGTGACGCCCGGTGTCCGTGTCGAGCGTATCGAGTCGAAGAACACGGCGACGGTTCTGGGATTCGCGGCGGACGGGCGCAGCATCAGCGACACCCGCACAGAGGTACTCCCGGGACTGGGCGTGACTTACCAGGCGGCGCCCACCACCACGGTCTTCGGCGGCGTGCACCAGGGTTTCGCCCCACCGCGTCCGGACGCAAACCTGTCGCCCGTGGATCCCGCACTGGTGCCGGTCGATCCGGAGAAAAGCATCAACTACGAGCTTGGCGTGCGGTCCGCACCGCGTCCCGGCGTCATGCTCGAAGCCGCGCTGTTCCGTATCCAGTTTGAGGACCAGATCGTTCCCGGCGCCTCGGTCGGCCTGCCGCTGCAGACGTTCGCCAATGCCGGCGAAACCCTGCACCAGGGCATCGAACTCGGCTGGCGACTCGACTTCGGCAACATGATGAACACGGCCGGCAATCCGTACTTCACCGGTGCGTACACCTACCTGCCCGACGCCGAGTTTTCCTCCGATCGCATCAGCGGCGGCCAGAACATTAATGGCAACCGGCTCCCGTATGCGCCTAAGCATCTGCTCAGCGCCTCGGTCGGCTACGCACTGCCGTGGGGACTCGACATGCGCGTCGGCCTGGAGCGTATCAGCGAACAGTTCACCGATGACGTCAACACGGTGCCCGGCGCAGCGGATGGCCAGTCGGGCGTGATTCCTTCGGTGACGACGTACAACTTTGCCGTCAATTACGACACGCCGCGCGAAGGCCTCGCAGTATTTCTCGCCGGTACCAACCTGACGGACAAGACCTACATCGTCAACCGCGTGGACGGCATCCAGGTTTCGCGTCCGCGCACGGTATTCGGCGGGATCGACTGGAAGTTCTAAAAGCTATCTCTGAAGTCTCCCTTGGTCTCCCCGGACCCGGGAAATTCACAGGCCCGCTTCGGCGGGCCTTTTTTTTGAATGCCAGACCGTGATTATCGCCACCGCAACAAATTGTTACTCAATTGACCGCCCGCAACCGCGTGGCTCAACAAGCTCAAAAAACTTCCTGCGATCAGTTGCTTCCCGCCACATCTCGGGATAATCAGCAGATAGGTCCGGGAATTTCTCCCAGCTTGTGCCGGGAACATCCGCCCTATCGGCACCTGCAATCGCCCCGTTAGTTTCCGGGGGTACGTCATGTGACGGATCCATTAAATAAAAACGGGGGAGAAATGACACACAAGCTCGCCAGCCCGGGGACCCGGTTGCGCCCGATTTTCGTGGCGACCGCATTGGCATTCGGTACTGCCGCGTTCGCGCAAGACACCG
>DATKEK010000196.1:0-14709 GCA_035512195.1 Burkholderiales bacterium | reverse complement strand
AACCACTTCAACAAATTTCGCGCAGCGGTGATCAATGGCAACGTTGCCCAAGGATATAGTCTCGGGCAGGTGCTGGACCATATCGATGCGGTTATTGCCGAGGAGCTTCCGCCCAACGTGCTCACCGATCTCGACGGACAGTCGCGCGAGTTTCGCGAAACCGGATTCGAGTTGTATATCACCTTCCTGCTTGCGCTGGTATTCATTTACCTGGTGCTGGCGGCGCAGTTCGAAAGCTTCGTCGGGCCGTTCGTGATCATGCTGACCGTGCCGATGGCGATGACCGGCGCGCTGCTGATCATGTGGATTTTTTCGAAGACGGGGTCGGGCGGAACCTTGAACGTGTACAGTCAGATCGGGCTGGTGATGCTGGTCGGACTGATCACCAAGAACGGCATTCTGCTGGTCGAGTTCACCAACCAGTTGCGCCGGCAGGGGCTGGAACTCTTCGAGGCGGTAGTGGAGGCCGGCACCTTGCGTCTGCGTCCGATTCTGATGACCACGTTCGCCACAGTGCTGGGTGCCATGCCGCTCGCGTTGTCCACCGGCGCCGGCTCCGAAGCGCGCCGGGCGATCGGCTGGGTAATCGTCGGCGGCATGTCGTTCGGCACATTGCTTACGCTGTTCGTGGTGCCGGTGTTCTACAGCCTGATCGTTCGCAGCATCCACATGACACCCGAGGAGCGCGAAGCGATCGAGGCGTCCCGTGGCGGCGCCGGCGTGGTGACCAACCCGCAAGACCGGGAGCGCTGATCGAAGCCCGGACGGGTGTCGCATGAATAACGGCAAGTGCGCAGGCACTTGCCGTTTTTTTTCGTATACAGCGGTCGGAAAACCGATGCGCCCGCGATCGCGCACGGCGCCCCGGGTTCAGGAGAACTGAACGAACCGTTTGATTTTTTCCCATTGTTTAAGCGGTAGTCGGCCCATATTATCGGCTGCAGAGTGGTCATCGTTCATCAGAGAATCCGGATATGAAAGAAGCAGGGACGTTCGAGCTTCGCCGTGGCGGCGAACGCGGCTACGCCGATCACGGCTGGCTGAAGAGCTTTCACACGTTTTCCTTTGCCGGCTATTACGACCCGCGGCACATGGGCTTCGGCGCACTGAGGGTGATCAACGAGGACAGGGTCGCGCCCGGGCAGGGGTTCGGCACGCACCCGCACCGCGACATGGAGATCATCAGTTACGTGCTCGACGGTGCACTCGAGCATCGCGACAGCATGGGTAATGGTTCGGTCATCCGCCCCGGGGACGTGCAGCGCATGAGCGCCGGCACCGGCGTATTCCATAGCGAGTACAACCCCTCGGCGAGCGACCCGGTGCATTTCCTGCAGATCTGGATCGAGCCGGCGGAGCGCGGCATCCAGCCGGGCTACGAGCAGAAACACTTCGCGCCCGATCAGAAGCGCGGCAGGCTGCGCCTGCTGGCATCGCGCGACGGGCGCGACGGCTCGGTGCGGATGCATCAGGACGCGCTGCTGTACGCCGCGCTGATCGACGGCGACGAAAAGATCGAGCACGAGCTTGCGCCCGATCGGCATGCCTATATACACCTCGCGCGGGGGCGCGCCACGGTGAACGGCGAACAGCTCGCCGCGGGCGATGCGCTCAAGCTGAGCGGTGACCGTCGCATCGTGCTGGAAGCCGGCGAGGACTCCGAAGTGCTGCTGTTCGACCTTGCCTGACTGCTGCTGGCGCCCGAAGGCCCAAGCCCCGAAGCACGGCGAAACGGAGACCCACATGTCTGCGATACCGACAGAACGCCGCGCCGCACGCGCGATACGCAGCTCCCCGGCTGAGCCCGCGCCCGGGCTCGAGGTCATGCGCCCGTTGCCCGGGCCGGACATCGAACTGCTGGGGCCGTTCCTGCTGCTCGATCATTTCGGTCCGAAGCGGGTTGCGCCTGGTGACTACGGCGGGCTCAACCCGCATCCTCACCGCGGCTTCGAGACGGTCACCCTGATTCTCGAAGGCGCGATGGAGCACCAGGATTCCAGCGGCGGCCAAGGCGTGATCCGGCCGGGCGGCGTGCAGTGGATGACCGCGGCCTCCGGCATCGTTCACGCTGAATACCACGAGCGGGAGTTCGCGCGCCAGGGCGGATCGCTGCACGGGATTCAGCTATGGGTGAATCTGCCGGCGCGCTTCAAGATGGAGCCCCCAAAGTACCAGGACCTGCCGGCCGAGCGCATACCCGTGATCGAAAGCGGCGGCGCAAGAATACGCGTGGTGGCGGGCTCGCTGCTCGGTGCGCAGGGCCCGGCGAAAACTTATACGCCGGTGACCGTCGCTCATCTGACGCTTTCCGCAGGCGCGCGGATACAGCTGCCGGTGCCAGCCGGTCAGGCGGCCGGCGTCTACGCGATACGCGGATCAGGTTCTGCGGGTGGCCGCCAGTTCAGCGCACTGACGCTGATCGAGTTCGAGAATTCCGGCGAAACGATCGCGCTCTCTGCCGCGGAACCCGCCGATCTGCTGCTGATCGCGGGTGAGCCGATCGACGAGCCGGTAGTCGCCTGGGGCCCGTTCGTGATGAACACATCCGAGGAGATTCTGCAGGCGCGCAAGGATTTCGCCGCCGGCCGCATGGGGACGCTGAACCCGCGCGTACCTACTGTTTGAGCCTTACATACTCGTAATCGACCGGCAGGCTGTTGATGCCGCGGTCGGGCGGCGCGATCCACCCTGCGATCTTTCCGGGCTCCACCACCCGTTGCATCAGGCTGTGCACGAAGGTCCGATCCGACTCGTTCGGGATCCATTCATCCATGCGCCGCTCGTACTCTTCCTGGCTGACCGGGTTGCCCGCCGGATCCGTCGGCACGTTCGCCCACACGCCGATCGCGCGGCGGAAGCGCGGACTCGGCAGCTGCAGTTCGAAATCGATACCCGCGCGCCTGATCTGCATGTTCCACCGCTTGACGCCGATCTCGCAGTCTCGGATATAGGCGGCGCGCAGCACCTCGTTCATCGCGTTGCGCAGGGGCACAGATTCGGTGCCCTGCGGGGTTTCCAGCTCGAACACCCCGTCGGTACACACATGATCCTCGTACTGAGATTCGTCCGGACGCCCCTTGATGCCGTTGGCAAACGAGCCCGCGGCGTTCGACGACACCTCGGAGCCGAACAGGTCGAGCGATGAGGTGAACCAGAAATTCAGATAGCGCTGCACGGTCGGCAGGTCGATCGCGCCGGCGCCGCGCACCGCCTGCGGGTCGTCGCTGCGAAGTTCTTTCATTACCTCCAGCGTGCGCCTGACCACGCGCCCGACGCCGGTTTCCCCGACGAACATGTGGTGCGCTTCCTCGGTCAGCATGAAGCGGCAGGTGCGCGCCAGCGGGTCGAAGCCGGATTCCGCCAGGCTCTTGAGCTGGAACTTGCCGTCGCGATCGGTGAAATAAGTGAACATGAAGAACGACAGCCAGTCGCTGATGGGCTCGTTGAAAGTGCCGAGGATGCGCGGCTTGTCGACGTCGCCGGAATGACGTGCGAGCAGCTCCTCGGCTTCCTCTCGCCCGTCGCGTCCGAAGTAGGCATGCAGCAGGTACACCATCGCCCACAGGTGCCGACCTTCCTCGACATTCACCTGGAACAGGTTGCGCAGATCGTAGAGCGAGGGGCAGGTCAGCCCGAGCAGGCGCTGCTGCTCCACCGACGCCGGCTCGGTGTCGCCCTGGGTGACGATGATGCGACGGAACTGCGAGCGCAGCTCGCCCGGAACCTGCTGCCATGCCGGCTCGCCGTAGTGATCGCCGAAGCCGATGGTGCGTTCCGGAAGCCGGTCCGCCAGAAAAATGCCCCAGCGGTAGTCCGGCATCTTCACGTACCCGTAGCTCGCCCAGCCCTGTGCGTCGACCCCGGTCGCGGTGCGCAGGTAAACGTCGTTCGAGGCAAAGTCACTCGGCCCCATGTCGCGCCACCAGTCGAGAAACTTCGGCTGCCAGTGCTCCAGCGCACGCTGAAGCGTGCGGTCGTTGGCGAGATCGACGTTGTTCGGAATGCGTTCGCTGTAATTGATGCTCATGCTGGTTCCCAATCAGAAAACTCACGACACGGCAGGAACTCACCACAAAGACACAAAGGGGGGTTGGAAAATCGTGCTGGTCGTGTTTCCTGGTGTCCTTGGTGCGCCTTGGTGGCGAATGAATTTCTAAACTCTTTCCCAGTCGAAACGCGGCTTCGAGCCGGAGCCGAATACCTTCAGTGCGCCGTGTTCGCCGACGGCGTTCGGGCGGTTGAAGATCCAGTTCTGCCATGCCGACAGGCGGCCGAAGATGCGCGTTTCCATCGTCTCGGGTCCGGCGAAGCGCAGGCTGGCCTCCATTCCGGTCAGCGCATCCGGCGACAGGCTGGCGCGCTCTTCGATCGCAATGCGCACTTCCTCGTCCCAGTCGATATCGTCGGGCGCAAACGTCACCAGGCCGAGCTGCTCCGCAGTTTCCGCGCGCAGGCGTTCGCCGATCCGCGGGCGCAGCGGCTGCGCCGGCCCGGGATCGCCGCAGAACCGGTTCACCAGCCGCGGCAGCCGGTTCACCATCGGACAAGCGCCGAAATTCATCTCCGATAGCGCGAGTTCCGGTGCGCCGGTCTCCTCTTCCGCCAGCATCAGCATGTAACTGCGGTCCGCGGCGAGCGCCAGTTCGAGCAGCGTGCCGGCAAAGCAGGAACCCTGGTCGATGATGGCGAACATCGTGCGCGAGGAAACGTCCAGCCGCGCAAGCGTGCGCCGCAACAGGCCGATCGTTTCGCGCACCAGCCAGTCATGCTCCAGCTTCTTCAATGTTGCATCGACCGCGAGCACGGCGTCGATGTCGCCGCGGGTTTTGAGAATCCAGGTGCCGATTCCGGGTTCGCTGGTACGCAGATGCAGGATCAGGTCGTCGAGTTCGCGCGCCATCGCCAGCGGCCACCATTGAGCGCCCGCCGCGTGGATCGCGTACGCATCGGAAGGCTGTGCCGTTGCGGGCGCGGAAACGGTAATCGTCGCGGTGCGCGCGATGCGTTCGACCAGTGCGTCGACGTGGCCGTAGTGAATACCATGCTCGTCGATTCTGCGCTCGAGCGGCGTGAGCGCGATGCCCTTGCCGGCTCCCGGGCGGGTGCTTTGCGCGGCGAGTGCGGCCGCGCGCTCCCGCACCGCCGCGTCGAACTGCTGCGGCTTCGCGATGTTGTCGACCAGCTTCCATTGCAGTGCGCGGTCCGCGCGCACGCCCTCCGCGGTGCTGCAGAACACGTCTGCGCGATCGCGCCGTACCTTCCGCTTGTCGGTCAGGCGTGTCAGTCCGCCGGTGCCCGGCAGTACGCCGAGCAGCGGTACCTCCGGCAGGCTCACGGTGGACGAGCGGTCGTCGATCATCAGGATCTCGTCGCAGGCGAGTGCCAGCTCGTAGCCGCCGCCCGCCACGGTGCCGTTCACCGCGGCGAGAAATTTCAGCCCATCGTGCCGGCTCGAATCTTCCATGCCGTTGCGGGTCTCGTTGGTGAACTTGCAGAAGTTCACTTTCCAGGCGTGCGACGACTGGCCGAGCATGTAGATATTGGCGCCCGAGCAGAACATGCGTTCGCGTGCGGAGGTAATCACCGCGCACTTCACCTGCGGATGCTCGAAGCGGATGCGGTTCAGCGCGTCGTACAGTTCGATGTCCACGCCAAGGTCGTAGGAGTTGAGCTTGAGTTTGTAGCCCGGGCGCAACCCCCTGTCCTCGTTCACGTCCATCGACAGTGTGGCGACTTCGCCGTCTACGGAAAGCTTCCAGTGGATGTAGCGGTCCGGATGTGCGTCGTAGGTGACCGCCGTGTCATGGCCGGCGGATTGTTCGAGTACTGCGCTCATGACGAAACTCCTGCTTGAATCGTGCGTTTCAGGTCTTTCAGGCTCTGCCGCATGCTGCGCCCCGACGTGTCCACGGTGGCATTCGCCTGCGCGTACAGCATCGAGCGGCTGTCGAGGATGCGACGCAGATCGTCCATAGCCTGCTGGTTTCCCTCCATCGGCCGTGTGTCGCCCTGTGCTACCACGCGCGCCATGTGCTCTTCCGGCTGCGCTTTCAGCCACACCGTGAAACAGGCAGAAAGCAGCAGGTCGTAGGTCGCCGGTTCGGAGACGATGCTGCCGCCGGTGGCGATCACGCAGCGCTTGTGGCATTCGAGCGTCTTCTCGAGGCAGCGCCGCTCGTAGCGACGGTAACCCTGCTGGCCGTACAGCAGAAAGATCTCCGACAGGCCGGTGCCCGCCTCGCGCTCGATCTCGCGGTCGAGTTCGATGAACGGCACCTTGAGCTCTGCCGCCAGCGCTTCGCCGAGCGTGGACTTGCCCGCACCGCGCAGGCCGATCAGCGCGATCTGCCGCCGTCGCGCCGCGTCCTGTCCACCGAACTCGCGCAGCAGAAACTCCCGCGCGCGCGCGAGCCGTTGCCGTGGCAGGCGCGCGAGGAACTGGCGGATCAGGGCCATCTCCGCCGGTTCGCTGTCTTCGCGCAGCAGCTCCGTGAGCGGTGCGCCAAGCGCCGCGCCGATCTGCCGCAGAACCAGCACCGAGGCGTTACCCTCGCCCGATTCGAGCTGCGCGAGGTAGCGTTCGGAGACCCCGGAATCGCGCGCCAGATCCTTTCGCGTCATCCCGCGGCGGGTGCGCGCCTCGCGCACCCGCTCACCGAGCAACGCGAGAAAAGCCTGCTCTCCCGCGTCCGCATGCGGCGCCAGCCTGGAGGCTGCCCTGAGATCTGTCGCGCCCATCCGTGCCCTCCACGGGCTATGCACTATAGTGCTTGTGATATTGATTTCCTGCATTATAATGCAGAGCATTCCGATTACAAGTACGGCGCAAGGATTCAGTGGCACTGGAACTGACAATCCTGGTGGGAACCCAGACCGGCACCGCCGAACTGGTCGCGCAGGAGCTCGAACTGCGGCTCGACGACGGCGACACCCGCGTGCACACGCGGCTGATGGACGAGCTCGATGCGGCGGTGTTCGCCGGCGGCGGGTTGTTCCTGATCTGCACCTCCACCTTCGGCCAGGGCGATGTGCCCGATAACGCGCAGTACCTGTACGAATCGTTGCGCGACGAACGCCCGGACCTGTCCAACGTGCACTACGGCGTGTTCGGTCTTGGGGACCGCACCTACGCGGATACTTTCTGTTTCGGCGGCAAGCGCTTCGACCAGCTCCTCGGCGAACTCGGCGCGAATCGCGTCGGTGAAGTCGTGCTGCATGACGCCAGCACGGGCACTCTGCCGGAGGATGAGGCCGCGGACTGGATCGAGGGCTGGATAGCACTGTGCAAGGAGCGCCTCGCGGAATCCGCCGGCGCGTAGTGCGGCCGCCGCCGGTAAACTAGCGCGGAGCGGGAGCGTGCAATGTCCCGGCGAAAATCATAACGACAGACACATTGGGGAGTGTGCGTGCCAGCAATCAGCCAGGTGGACCAGTCCGTCAGTCCGCCGGATATCCGGATACCTCGCAACTACAACGCGGCGTTCGATCTGGTCGAGCGCAATCTCGTTGCCGGCCGTGCGGACAAGATTGCGTACATAGATGACGCCGGCCGCTACAGCTATCGCGAACTCGCCGAGCGGGTGGACCGCGCGGCGAATGCGCTCACAGGCCTCGGCCTGGAAATGGAAAGCCGGGTGATGCTGGCGCATCTGGACACGATCGATTTTCCGGCCGTGTTCCTCGGCTGCATCAAGGCGGGCATCGTGCCGGTTGCGGCGAACACGCTGCTGACGCCTGCGGACTATCGGTTCATGCTTGAGGACAGCCGCGCACGAGCGCTGGTGGTGTCCGACGCGCTGCTGCCGTCGTTCGAGCCGATCCTGAAAGACCTCCGGTTTCTCGGGCACGTCATCGTGTCGGGCAAGGACGCGCACGGCCGCCTGCATCTGCAGGCAATGACGGCGAAAGCCGCGACCGGCTTCGAGCCGGCGCCGACCACGCGCGACGACGTGTGCTTCTGGCTGTATTCCTCCGGTTCCACTGGCACCCCGAAGGGCACGCTGCACGTGCATTCGAGCCTGATCCATACCGCAGAACTCTATGCCCGGCCGATACTCGGCATCCGCGAGGACGATGTCGTCTTTTCCGCGGCGAAACTGTTCTTTGCCTACGGACTCGGCAATGCGCTCACGTTTCCGCTCGCGGTCGGCGCGACGGCGGTGCTTATGGCCGAGCGCCCGACGCCGCAGGCGGTGTTCCAAAGGCTGAAGGCGCACCAGCCGACAATTTTCTATGGCGTGCCCACGCTGTTCGGCGCACTGCTTGCAAGCCCGGAGCTGCCGGACAGGAAGGATGTCGCCTTGCGCATTTGTACCTCGGCGGGCGAGGCGTTGCCGGCGGACCTCGGCAGACGCTGGACCGAACATTTCGGAATCGAGATCCTGGATGGCATCGGTTCCACCGAGATGTTGCACATCTTTCTTTCCAACCGGCCCGGCGACGTGCGCTACGGCACCACCGGCAAACCAGTTCCCGGTTACCGCGTCCGCCTGGTCGACGAGTCGGGGCGCGAGGTCGGTGCGGACGAGATCGGCGAATTGCAGATCAGCGGTCCGACCAGCGCCGCGGCGTACTGGAACAACCGCGAGAAGTCGCGCGAAACGTTCGTCGGTCAGTGGACCCGCGCCGGCGACAAGTACACCATGGATCGCGACGGCTACTACACTTACGGCGGGCGTTCGGACGACATGCTGAAAGTCAGCGGCATGTACGTCTCGCCATTCGAGGTGGAGGCCGCGCTGCTGACTCATCCCGACGTGCTCGAAGCCGCGGTGATCGGAGCGGAAGACGAGCAGCGCCTGGTGAAACCCAGGGCCTATGTCGTGACCAGACCCGGCGTCGCAGGATCGGCGGAACTTGCGCAAGCGCTGAAGCAGCACGTCAAGGATAGGCTTGCGCCTTTCAAGTATCCTCGCTGGGTCGAGTTCATTCCGGAGTTGCCGAAAACCGCCACGGGAAAGATCCAGCGGTTCAAATTACGCAATCCGAGAGCATAGCAACCGGGAGCAGATACGCATGACACATGACCGCAATCCGCGCCAGGGCGGAAGACGCACGTTTCTCTCCACGCTCGGCGCGATCGCGGGTGCGGCCGCGTTTCCCGCGATCGTGCGCGCGCAGCCGCCTGTCCGCATCGGGCTGATGCTGCCCTATACTGGCACCTATGCGCAGCTCGGCACCGCGATCGAGAACGGCATCCGGCTGGCGCTTGCCGAAAACGGCGGCGGGCTCGGCGGCCGCGAAGTCCGGTTCTTCAAAGTCGACGATGAATCCGATCCGGCAAAGGCGACCGACAACGCCAACCGGCTGGTGACCAGGGACAAGGTCGACGTGCTGATCGGCACCGTGCATTCGGGCGTTGCCATGGGCATGATCAAAGTGGCGCGCGACACCGGTACGCTGCTCGTCATCCCGAATGCCGGCGCCGACGCCGCTACCGGCCCGTTGTGCGCGCCCAACGTGTTCCGCACCTCGTTCTCCAACTGGCAGCCGGTGCATCCGCTCGGAAAAGTCATGGCCGACCGCGGGCACAAGCGCGCGGCGTTCATCACCTGGCGCTACGCTGCCGGCGAGGAGTCGCTCGCGTCCTTCAGGCAGGGCTATGCGACGGCCGGCGGCAGAGTGGTGCGCGAATTGTTCGTACCGTTTCCGAATGTCGAATTTCAGGCGCTGCTTACCGAGATCGCCGCGATCAGGCCGGACGCGGTCGCCTGTTTCTTCGCTGGTGGCGGTGCGGTGAAGTTCGTGCTCGATTACGCCGCGGCCGGACTCAAGGAACGGATACCGCTGTACGGCTCGGGGTTCCTGACCGAGGGCGTGCTGGCCGCGCAGGGCGCCGCCGCGGAAGGCTTGCTGACCACGCTGCACTACGCGGAATCGCTCGATCTGCCGAAGAACAGGGCGTTTCGCGCCGCATATGCGAAATCGTTTGCGGTCAGCCCGGATGTCTACGCGGTGCAGGGATACGACACCGGACTGCTGTTGCTGCACGCGGCCGACAAGGTCAAGGGCGATTTCAACAACCGCAAGGCCGTCATCGCTGCGATGGAGAACGCGGCGATCGACAGTCCGCGCGGGCGCTGGACCATGTCGAAGTCGCACAACCCGATCCAGGACATCTACCTGCGCCGCGTCGAGAACGGCGACAACAGGGTGATCGACGTCGCATGGAAAGCGCTTGCCGATCCGGCGCGCGGTTGCCGGATGTAGTTTTGGCTGACAGCGAGAGAGCAACCCGACCATCAAGGCACCAAGGCACCAAGAAGAACATGTCGGCTCGAACGCAAGCCTTCGCCCGATACCGTATTGTCCGATGAGATTGCAATTCCTCTCTTTGTCGATTCGTTGATGCGGGGGGCGCTGACGCAGAAGCTGGAAGGCGGGCGCGGTCAGCGTCGCGATTTTCTTGGTGTCTTGGTGCCTTGGTGGTAAAAGCGTTTCTGCCCTGCACACCTGATCGTCGATGGATTCCACGATTTTCCTTATCCAGCTGCTGAACGCGGTGCAGTACGGCCTGCTGCTGTTTCTGGTGGCGAGCGGACTGACGCTGATCTTTGGGATCATGGGCGTGATCAATCTCGCTCACGGCAGCTTCTACATGCTGGGCGCCTATCTCGCGTGGTCGCTGTCGGAGCACTTGGGAAGCCTGTGGCTGGCGATCGCCTCGGGCGTTGTGCTCACCGTGGCGTTCGGCATGGTGCTTGAGGGGCTGCTGTTCAGGCGACTCTACCAGCGCGACCACCTTTATCAGGTGCTGCTGACTTACGGCCTGATCCTGATCTTCGAGGAACTGCGCAGCATCCTGTGGGGCGACGACGTGCACGGCGTGCGCATACCGGAGGTTCTCTCGGCATCCATCTCTCTTACCGATACCTTGTCGTATCCGGTGTATCGGCTGTGGATGTCCGGCGTGTGCATCGCGATCGCGGTGCTGCTGTATTTCGTGATCCAGAAAACCCGGCTCGGCATGATGATCCGTGCCGGCGCATCGAACCGCGAGATGGCGCAGGCGCTCGGCGTCAACATCGGCCTGGTTTACCGCGTGGTGTTCGCGCTCGGCGTCGCACTGGCCGCCTTTGCCGGCATGATCGCGGCGCCGGTGTCCTCGGTCTTCCCCGGCATGGGCAACCAGATCCTGATCATCTGTTTCGTGGTGGTGGTGATCGGCGGCATCGGCTCGATAAAGGGCGCCATGGTCGCCGCACTGCTGATCGGCCTGGTCGATACCTTCGGCAAGGTGATCGATCTGGAAATCGCCGGCGTCAGACTGCTGCCCGAGCTGTCCGGAATGAGCGTTTACCTGCTGATGGCGGTGGTTCTGCTGCTGCGGCCTGAAGGCCTGTTCGGCAGGAGGCAGGGATGAACCCGTCGCGCCCGGCCGTCGCTGCGCTGCTGGTTGGTTTGCTGCTGCTGGTGTCGCTGCCCTTCCTGGCGGACACGTTCTACGTGCAGTTCGCCACCAAGGTCCTGATCATGGCGATTTTTGCCATGAGCCTGAACCTGCTGGTCGGCTATACCGGCCTAGTCAGCCTCGGGCATGCAGCCTTCTTCGGCATCGCCGGATACATCCTCGCGCTGACCACGCCACAGTACGAAGCGGCGAGTTTCTGGTCGAGCCTCGCGCTCTCGGTGTGCGGCGCCGCACTGCTCGCGCTGCTCATCGGCGCTTTGGTGCTGCGTACCGCGGGCATCTACTTCATCATGGTGACGCTCGCGTTCGCACAGATGCTGTATTACCTGTTCCACGACACCGGTATCGCGGGCGGGTCCGACGGCATCTATATCTATGTGCGCCCGGTTGCGGATATCGCCGGCTGGCGGCCATTCGACCTGGATAACGTGCTGCATCTTTACTTCATGGTGCTGGCGCTGTTCGCCGGCGTGGTGATCCTGCTGCGCACGATCATGCGCTCGCCGTTCGGCCATGTGCTGTCCGGCATCCGCGTGAACGAACACCGCATGCGCGCGCTCGGCTTTGCCACTTTCCGCTACAAGCTGGTCTGTTTCGTGATCGCCGGCGCAGTGGCCGGTCTCGCCGGCTATCTTTCCGCGTTGCAGTTCGGCGTGGTCAACCCGGACATGCTCGGCTGGCACCTGTCCGGGTCGGCGCTGTTGATGGTGATCCTCGGCGGAATGGGGACGCTGACCGGCCCGGTGCTCGGCGCAGCCGCGATGATGGCGCTGGAGCTCGGTTTCCAGTCGGTTACAAAGCACTGGCAGTTGCTCATGGGTACGGTGATCGTGCTGGTGGCGTTGCTGATGCCGCGCGGGCTCGTCGGGCTTGTCGCCGTACCGCGGCGTCCGAAGGATGATGACGATGACTGATGCGGTGCTCGTCGTAAACGGGCTCTCCCGCCACTTCGGCGGGCTGCTGGCGGTGAACGGCGTGTCGCTGGAATGCCGGATGGGCAAGGTGCATGCGGTGATCGGACCGAACGGCGCCGGCAAGAGCACGCTGATCAACATGCTTTCCGGCGACCTTCCGCCCAGCGGCGGAAGCGTGTTCCTGCGCGGAGAAGACGTGACCGCCCTGCGCGCCCACCAGATCTCCCAGCGCGGCGTCGGCCGCAGCTACCAGAAGACGAACGTGTTCATGCCGTTCACCGCATTCGAGAACTGCCGGCTGGCGGCGCAGTCGCGGCTTGCCACCTCGATGCGTTTCCTGAAGCCAGCCGATCGCTATCTGGCGCTCACCGAGTCGGCGCAGCGCGCGCTCGCACAGGTCGGCCTGCAGCGCCGCGCCGGCATGCCGGTCGTCGCACTGTCGCACGGCGAGCAGCGCCAGGTGGAGATCGCGATGACGCTCGCCACCGAGCCAACCGTGCTGCTGCTCGACGAACCGCTCGCCGGCATGGGGATCGAAGAATCCGCGCAGATCGTGGAACTGCTGCGCAGGCTCGCGGCGAACCACGCCATCCTGCTGGTGGAGCACGACATGGACGCAGTCTTCAGCCTCGCCGATACGCTCACCGTGATGGTGAACGGCGCGGTGCTCGAATCCGGCCCGCCCGAGCAGGTCCGCGCCAGCCCGGCCGTCCAGCGCGCTTACCTCGGATCCCAGGACGAGGCGAACCACCAAGCGCACCAAGCGCACCAAGAGAATCGAACTCATGATTCGAGCCTTTCGGAATGATTCAGGTTTTCTTGGTGTCCTTGGTGTCCTTGGTGCCCTTGGTGGTTCGCAATGCTTTTCTGCGTCTCGATGCTCGCAACGTCTGATATGACACCACTCATCGAAGCGCGCGGCATACATGCGCATTACGGTGCCAGCCATATCCTGCATGGCGTGGATCTGGTGGTGCGGCCCGGCGAGACTATCGGGCTGATGGGGCGCAACGGCATGGGCAAGACGACGCTGCTGAAGAGCGTGGTCGGGCTGGTGCCGCCGACGCGCGGCAGGGTCAGCGTTCGCGGCGCGGACATGACGCGCGCGGCGCCGCACCGCGTCGCGCGCGCCGGCATCGCCTACGTGCCGGAAGGGCGCGGCATCTTTCCGAACCTGTCGGTGCGTGAGAACCTGGTAATGGCGTCGCGCGCCGGCACCGGCGGCCGCCGCGACTGGACGCTCGAGCGCGTGCTGGCGACGTTTCCCCGTCTTGCGCAGCGCCTGGGGCATGGCGGCCAGCAGCTCTCCGGCGGCGAGCAGCAGATGCTCACCATCGGGCGTGCGCTGCTGACCAATCCGGATCTGCTGATCCTGGACGAGGCGACCGAAGGTCTGGCGCCGCTGATCGCGCAGGAGATCTGGCGCATTCTGCGCGAGATCGGCGATACCGGCATGGCTGCGATCATCGTCGACAAGAACTTCTCCGCCGTGTCCGCGATTGCCGATCGCAATCTGATTCTGGTCAAGGGCCGGGTGGTGTTCGAAGGCGCCGCGGAAGAGCTGCGGCGCAATCCCGGGATCGGCCACCGTTACCTGGGAATCTGATGACTGACTTCGTCGACGCCGGCGGACACAGGCTCGAGTACGAGCGGCTGGTTCCGCAGACGGAATCGCGCGCCGCATCGCCGGTGCTGGTACTGCTGCACGAGGGGCTGGGATCGGTGGCATTGTGGAAGGACTTTCCCCGGCAACTGGCGAACACGACCGGCTGTCCGGTGATCGTCTATTCCCGTCACGGCTATGGCAGGTCCGGGCGCCTGACCGCGCCGCGCGAAGTCGGCTACATGCACCGCGAGGCGCTGGAAGTGCTGCCGGAGGTTCTGTCGAAACTCGGCATCGTCGAGCCGGTGCTCGTCGGGCACAGCGACGGCGCCTCGATCGCATTGATTCACGCCGCGCGGCACCCGGTGCGCGGACTGGTGGCAATGGCGCCGCACGTGTTCGTCGAAGATATCACGGTGGCAAGCATCGCCCGGGCGAAGACCGCTTTCGAGACCACGAACCTTGCGATGAAGCTCGGCCGCTACCAAGACGACGTCGAATCCACCTTCCGCGGCTGGAACGACATCTGGCTGCATCCGGCTTTCCACGACTGGAACATCGAGGAATATCTTCCGGACATCGATCGCCCGGTGCTGCTGATCCAGGGCGAGGACGACCAGTACGGAACGATCGCACAGACCGAGGCGATCGCCCGTCAGGTTTCCGCGCCGGTCGAGACTATCCTGCTGCCGGACTGCGCGCACTCTCCGCACGTCGATCAGACCGCGGCCACCCTCGGCGCGATTGTTGCATTCGTGCGC
The DNA here is from genome assembly GCA_035512195.1 of Burkholderiales bacterium. Lineage (GTDB taxonomy): Bacteria > Pseudomonadota > Gammaproteobacteria > Burkholderiales > Eutrophovitaceae > DATKEK01. The sequence continues at coordinate 21 of DATKEK010000196.1, read as the reverse complement.
AGACTCGCGCCGGCGCCGGAG
>DATKEK010000195.1:0-7594 GCA_035512195.1 Burkholderiales bacterium | reverse complement strand
CCGCACGCGCCGCCGTGCCCGGGCGAAACTCGTAGGCCTGCGCGTAGGGATCGGTCTTGATCAGGATTTCGCCGCTGGCGCGGTTGCGGATCTCGAACTTGTAGAGCGCGCCGACCTGCAGGCCGGGAACGAACACCTCCCACACGCCGCTGTCGCTGTGCACGGACATCGGATACGCACGGCCGTCCCAGCCGTTGAATTCCCCGACCACGCTGACGCGCTCGGCATTCGGCGCCCAGCACGCAAAGCGGATGCCGCTTACGCCTTCGCGCGTCTGCGCGTGACTGCCCAGCAGGCGATACGCCTGGTGCATCGTGCCTTCGTTGAACAGGTACAGATCGTCGGCGCTGATCGCGGGCGCGAAACCGTACGGATCGTGAAACTCCCAAACCTGCCCGGTGCGCTCGGCGCGCAGCAGCACCGGTCGCGGCGGCGCATCGGCGCCGGTCCATTCGAAAATCCCGCATTCATGCAACCGCTGCATCGGCGCGAATCCGGAGGCCGTGCGCAGCCACAGCGCGTCCGCATCCGGGCGCACCGCACGCAATCGATAGGTTTCGCGCTCGCGTTTCAACCCAAGCACATGGTGCGGGTCATGGATGCGACCGCTCGCGAGAGCTTCTAGCGAGGAATCGCTGGCAACGGCAGTGATCATCGGGAAAAGTTTGGAATGCCACGCTTGAAGGTGACTTCGAGCGCGCAGGAGGCCTATTATAAAGGCCGGCGGCGCGGATTTCGCCGGTTTTTTGACCGCTGTCAACGCAGTTGGGATCCGTAATCCTCCTCTCGGCCGCCCTTGTTCGGGACGCGGTGAGCGAGGGGAGAATGTGGCCGACCAACACAACACCCATCTGCCTTCATCAGGATTCCTGCATGTCGAGTGCCGACCCAACACAGCGCTTTGTCAGCGTCATCACCAAGAACACCTACGCAATGGTGCTCGCCGGGGGACGCGGCAGCCGACTGAAAAACCTGACCGACTGGCGCGCCAAGCCCGCGGTGCCTTTCGGTGGAAAATTTCGCATCATCGATTTTCCGCTGTCGAATTGCGTGAATTCCGGCATCCGCCGCATCGGCGTCGCCACGCAATACAAATCCCACAGCCTGCTGCGCCACCTCCAGCGCGGCTGGAGTTTTCTGGACGGACGCTTCGACGAGTTCGTCGATGTGCTGCCGGCCTCGCAGAGAATCTCGGAACACTCCTGGTACCAGGGCACGGCAGACGCGGTGTACCAGAATCTGGACATCCTGCGTTCTTACCAGCCCGAGTATGTGTTGATCCTCGCGGGAGATCATGTCTACAAGATGGACTACGGCAGACTGCTCGCGTATCACGTCGCCAAGCAGGCGGAAATGACCGTGGCCTGTCTCGAGGTCCCGCTCGACGAGGCAAAGTCGTTCGGCGTAATGGGCGTGAACGACGACATGCGCGTCACCGAGTTCGCGGAGAAACCGGCCGACCCGAAGCCGATTCCCGGCGAGCCCGGCATGGCGCTGGCTTCGATGGGCATCTATGTTTTCGATGCGGGCTTTCTCTATGAGCAGCTGCAGCGCGACACCGAGGTCGGCACGTCGAGCCACGATTTCGGCAAGGACCTGATCCCTTATATCGTTCCGCGCTGCCGCGTGTTCGCGCAACGATTTTCGGAGAGCTGCGTCAGCGAGCCCGGCAAGCCGCCCTACTGGCGGGACGTCGGCACGGTGGACGCTTACTGGGAAGCGAGCATCGACCTGACGCGGGTGACACCCGATCTCAACATGTACGACACCACGTGGCCGATCTGGACTCACCAGGAGCAACTGCCGCCTGCCAAGTTCGTGTTCGACGACGAGGACCGGCGCGGCTACGCGGTGGATTCCGTGGTGTCGGGCGGCTGCGTGATCAGCGGCTCGCCGGTGCGGCGCTCACTGCTGTTCTCGAGTGTTCGCGTGCACAGTTACTGTACGATCGAAGACTCGGTCATCCTTCCCGAAGTCATCGTCCACAGGCATTGCGTGCTCAAGCGCTGTGTCATCGACAAGCGCTGTATCCTGCCGGAGGGCCTGCAGGTCGGGGTGAATGCGGACGAGGACCGCAAGCGCTTCCATGTTTCCGAGCGCGGGGTGACCCTAGTCACACCCGACATGCTCGGTCACGAAACCTTCCATCAAAGGTAGGTGTCGCAAGGGTTTCATCGACAGGCCGTATCATGCGTGCCTTCGAGATCGTGGATCAATATGCCAGACCAGACCAAATTTCCCACGAATCGCGGGAAGATCGCCGCTAAAGCCTGCGCCCCTGTGCTTCCGTGAGTCGACCGATGGATTCAGAGCCGCAACTCGATCTGGTGCTGATGTGGCACATGCATCAGCCGGATTTTCGCGATCAGGCTACCGGTGAGTTCGCAAAACCCTGGGTATACCTGCACGCACTGAAGGATTACACCGACATGGCGGCCCATCTGGAGGCGCACGCCGGTGTGCGCGCAGTGGTCAACGTCACGCCGGTACTGCTCGATCAGCTGGAAGACTACGTGGATCAGTTCGCTACCGGCACGCTGCGCGACCCGCTGCTGCGCCTGCTCGCCGAGCCGGACCTGACAATTATTCCCGACGACGGGCGCAAGCTGATCCTCGACCAGTGCTTCCGCGCCAACCATACCAAGATGGTCGAACCCTATCCCGCCTACCGCAGGCTGCGCGATCTCTACAACTTCACGCGCGACCAGGGCGACAGCGCGAACAGCTACCTGTCCGGGCAATATATCGGCGATCTCATCACCTGGTATCACCTCGCCTGGGTCGGCGAGACCGTGCGCCGGCGCGATCCCGTGGTGGCGCAGCTGCAGGCGAAAAGCGAAGGGTTCGTTCACGACGACCGCAAGCAGCTGTTAGACCTCTACGCCCGCGAAATCGCGAGCGTGATCCCGCGCTACCGTGCGCTGGCAGAGCGGGGCCAGATCGAACTCAGTTCGACGCCGGAGTACCATCCGATCGGCCCGCTGCTGATTTCCCTGCAGGCGGCGCGCGAGAGCCAGCCGGATGCGCCATTGCCGGCAGCAGATCACTACCCGGGCGGTCGCACGCGCACCCGGGCGCATATCGTTGCTGCGCGAGAGAGCCACAACAAACGATTCGGTGCGCCACCGCGCGGGTTCTGGCCGGCGGAAGGCGCGGTATCGCAGGCGTTCATCGAACTGCTGGCATCCGAAGGCTGCGAATGGGTCGCCAGCGGCGAAGGCGTGCTCGCGCACAGCCTCGCCCGAGCCGAAACGCCGCCCGCCGGTCGCGAGCAATACCTTTACCGGCCTTACCGCGTACAGGCCGGGGAGCGCGCGGTCACCTGCTTCTTTCGCGACGAGCACCTGTCGGACCTGATTGGCTTCGAGTATGCGAAATGGCATGGCAGCGATGCCGCGGCGCACTTCTTCGCGCAACTGGAAGCCATCGGCAAGGCGCCGTCCGGCAGCGAACGTCCGCTGGTCAGCGTGATCCTCGACGGCGAGAACGCCTGGGAGTACTACCCTTACAATGGCTACTACTTTCTGAGCGAGCTGTATTCCGCGCTTGAGAGTCACGACGCGATCCGCACCACTACGTTTGCCGCGGTGCTGGACGAATCGCGTACGTCCGAGCCGCTGACAACTCTGGTGGCCGGGAGCTGGGTATACGGCAATCTCGCGACCTGGATCGGCTCGCCGGACAAGAACCGGGCGTGGGATCTGCTGTGCGCGGCGAAACAGGCTTACGACCTGGTGACAGCCAGAGGCGATCTGCCTGCGGAAGCACTGGCCGACGCCACCCGCCAGCTCGCCGACTGCGAGGGCTCGGACTGGTTCTGGTGGTTCGGCGACTACAACCCAGGCGAAGCCGTCTCCGCATTCGACGCGTTGTTCCGGTGCAAACTCGGCAATCTCTACAGGCTGCTGCAGTTGCCGGTTCCCCCGCAACTGTCGGCGGCGATCAGCCAGGGCGGGGGCGAAGCCGAACTCGGCGGCGCCATGCGCCGTGCTTCCTAGGCAGACTATCTCGCCAAGGGGAAGCATCCAGAACGAACGTACCCCCAGGGCGACAAGGCACGCGGATTCACGAAGAAATTTCGTTGCTGTGTTGTTGGCGTCATTTGGCCTTCCTTGCGGCCTTTGCGTTGAGCTTATGCTGTTTCTCCCTGTGTCCTCCGTGCATCAACCGCAATACTCATGACCAAGAAAATTTCACTCCTGTTCGGCGTACACGCGCACCAGCCCGCGGGCAACTTCGAGGAAGTGCTGGATGATGCGCACGCGCGCTGCTACCGGCCCTACCTCGAAACCGTCTACCGCTACCCGGACTTCAGGTTCGCGGTGCATTTCAGCGGCTGGCTGCTCGACTATCTGCTGCGCAGGTTTCCGCAGGACATGGAGAAACTCCAGGAAATGGTGGCGCGAGGGCAGGTCGAGTTGTTCGGCGGCGGCGATACCGAGCCGGTGCTGGCGTCCATCCCGGAGCGCGACCGGCGCTCCCAGCTTGCCGCGCAGTCGGATCGGCTCGAACGCAGCCTGGGCCAGCGTCCCGCCGGCGCCTGGCTTACCGAAAGGGTGTGGGAGTCTGCGGTCGCGCCGGCGCTGGCCGACTCCGGCATCCGATTCGTGACCGTCGACGACTATCACTTTCTGTGCGCGGGCCGAACCGCCGAAGAGCTGACCGGGTACTTCTCCACCGAGGAAGGCGGAGTGCGGCTGGATCTGTTCCCGATATCCGAAGCATTGCGCTACCGCCTGCCGTTTTCACCCGCGGACGATGCGGTGAAGTTCATCGAATCGCAGGCCAGCGACGATGGCGCGGCCGCCGCGATCTACTTCGACGATATCGAGAAGCTCGGCATCTGGCCGGACACCTTTGAATGGGTCTACGAGAAGAAGTGGCTCGAGCAGTTCATCGAGGGTGTGCTGGCATCGCCCGTCATCACCACCAGCCACTATCGCGATTACCATCGCCGGCAGTCCGGCCGCGGCGTCGTCTATCTGCCGGCAACGTCTTACATCGAGATGAACGAGTGGGCGCTGCCCGCTGACCGCGCGAACGAGTGGGCCGATCTGGTGGCACAGGAGAAGGCGGCCAACCGCTACGAGGCACGCAAGCCGTTCCTGCGCGGTGGTATCTGGCGCAACTTCCTGTCGCGCTACCCGGAGGCGAACTGGATGCACAAGCGCATGCTGCAGCTTTCGGCCCGTGTCGCCGCATTGCCCGAAGCCGAGGAGACAGCCCGCATGCGCGAACTGCTGCATCTGTGCCAGGCGAACGACGCCTACTGGCACGGGCTGTTCGGCGGGCTGTATCTGCCGCATCTGCGCCGGGCCGTGTGGAACGCGATCGTCGAGCTGGAGGCGGCGCTGGACGCGACCTCGCCGCGCGACTTGCCGCTGGTGGTGGACATCGACCTCGACGGTGCGCAGGAGATCTTTCTGGGCAACGGGATCGTGCAGGCGGTGCTGCGAAACGACGGCTTCGGTGCGGTGCATGAATTCGATGTCTATCGACTGCGACACAATTTCGCCGACTCGCTCGCCCGCCGCGAGGAGCACTATTACCGGCGCATCCGTGAAGGCGGACGCGCGCAGCATGACGGCGGCGGGATTGCATCGGCGCATGACCGCATCAGTTTCCGCCATCCGGTCTCGCCCGAGGACCTGCTGCCCGACGCCAGGCCGCGGGCGCTGTTCATGGATCGCGCGGGACACCGCGGCTCGCTTGCCGGCGTTGCATATTCGATAGTCGAGGTGACCGGTGCGCGTGCGGTGCTGTTCTGCGATCGCTTCGGACTGACAAAGGTGATTTCAGTTGCGGACAACGCGTTGATCATCGAGTACCGCTTTGACGGCGAAGCGGTCGAGATCGAGAGCGAGATCAACCTGGCTATGCCGAGCTGCGACGGCTTCCTCGGACGCTATCGGCTGAACGGAGAGATCTGCGGAGGATTCGGCCAGACCTTCGGCTGGCAGGGCATTACGGAGCTCATACTCGAAGACGGCGTGCTCGGTGGACGGATTGCGCTGAGTCCCCGCGGGCCGATCGACCTGCTGGCGGCGCCGCACCGAACCGTTTCACAATCGGAAGACGGCTTCGAGAAGATCATGCAGGCGGTCTGTCTGACCGCACGATGGACCGCCGCACAACAGCGGATCAGCCTCGCAGCCGATTGATGCCGCGGCGCACCGGCACGCACTGCATGCAGGTGTGGTAGTTTGACCACTTCGAACGGCCGCACATAACGCATCGCCGGTATCCCGGCTTTCCGTTAACCAGGACGAACAGCAGATCCGCCGGCGGCCACTCCAGAAAACAGTCGGAAGGAGGAGCAGAAAGATGAGCGGGATTCACGGCTGGGCATTTGCCTCGGCGCTCGTGCTCGCAACTGTGCAGGCAACCGCGGACGAGCTTCTGACCCCGGAGCATTACGCGAACGCCGCCATGCAGGCGCAGGAACGGAACGACTGGCAGGGCGCGGTGAAGTTCTGGGCGCGCGCCCACGCGGCTGCCGAGGCGCAGTCCGGCGATTCGCAGACCGCCGCGATCGTGGCGCATGAGTACGGCCGCGCGCTCGGCGTGGTGTGCGAGTTCGCGCACGCCGAACGGCTGCTGCTGCAGGCGCTGAGCATCGACGAGAGCACCGGGGGACCGGCACACATGCCGTTGATCGAGTTGTCGCGCCTGAAGCTCGATCAGAAGCTCTACGCGGATTCGATAAGCTATTTCGAGCGCGCGGTGTCGGCGCTCGACGCAATGAACGCCTCCGGCCGCGACCCGGACGCCTTTGCGCACTTTCTCGAGGAGTATGCGGGGGCGCTGCGTCAGGCCGGACTGCAGGAGCAGGCTGATATCGTCGCCGCGCGCGCAGAGCAGCTGCACATGCAGCACCGGCACAGTCACGGTCATGCAGCGGCAGAGCGCACGCCGTTCGGCACACGTTGCCAGTCATCGTAGAGATAAAAACACCGGACCGGCGCGCAATTTCGCCCGCACGGTTCTGAACCCTGCCCGCGGCAGGCGGCACGGTTCCCTTTCCACACGCAGACCGAGGAGGCAGCAATGAAGCGCGATGAATACGTCGAGAAGATGAAGGCCCAGATAGACGAGTGGAACGGAAAGCTGCAGCAATGGGAGCAGGAAGTCGATAAGGCGCAGTCCGGCGCCAAGGCGCAGTACCAGACGCAGATCGACGCCATGCGCCGTCAGCGCGATGAAGCGATAAAGCGCCTGGACGAAATGCACAGTGCGAGCGAAGCCGCATGGAAAGACCTGAGTCTCGGCTTCGAGAATGCGTGGAAATCCCTTGCCGACAGCTTCGACAAGGCCTGGTCCGAATTCAACCGGAGAGACCACGAAAAGAAATGACTGCTCCGCGACGCGGTCCTTTCCGTCTGCCCGATTCTGCGGGAATCGCTGTCGGCCTTCGAAAGGAGCAGAGCATACGGGCGTATGCAATGGCCGCAATTTTGATTCTGCTCTTGCAGGCGTTTGGCGTTGCGGTCGCGGCAGCCGAGGGCATGCCTCCGGGATGCAGGCTGGGGGATGATGATCCCCTGCGTGCCGAGGTGAACCAGATGATGGCGGAAGGCGCCCAGTTCGAGCTGCG
>DATKEK010000194.1:0-3667 GCA_035512195.1 Burkholderiales bacterium | reverse complement strand
AGCGCCACCGCCTTCGCCGCAATCACGTGCATCAGCGGCCCGCCCTGCGTACCCGGAAACACCAGTGAGTTGAACTTCTTCGTGATCTCGTCGTTTTTGCGCGCCAGGATGAGACCGCCCCGCGGGCCCCGTAGCGTCTTGTGCGTCGTCGTCGTGACGACATCCGCCACCGGCACCGGGTTCGGGTACACACCCGCCGCCACGAGCCCCGCGACGTGTGCCATATCCACCATGAGCCAGGCACCGACCTGGTCGGCTATGACACGAAAACGCTCCCAGTCCATGATCCGCGAATACGCGGAGAACCCGGCTATGATCAACTTCGGGCGGTGCTCCTGCGCCAGCGCCTCGACCTCTTCATAGTTCAGCAACCCGCTGTCCGCGTGCACACCGTACTGCACCGCATTGAAAAGCCTGCCCGAAAAATTGACTTTCGAACCGTGCGTCAGGTGTCCGCCGTCCGCCAGGCTCATGCCCAGGATCGTGTCTCCGGGGTTCAGCAGCGCCAGGCAAGCCGCCGCATTGGCCTGCGACCCCGAGTGCGGCTGCACATTCGCGTAATCCGCGCCAAACAACTCCATCGCACGTTCGATAGCCAGCGTTTCCGCGACATCGACGTACTCGCAGCCACCGTAGTAGCGCTTCCCCGGATAGCCTTCGGCATACTTGTTCGTCAATACCGATCCCTGCGCCTCCAGTACACGCGGACTCGTATAATTTTCGGACGCAATCAGCTCGATATGTTCTTCCTGGCGGCGTTTTTCATCCGCAATCGCCTGAAACAGCTCCGTATCGAATTCCTCGAGGGTCGGTGAGTCGACATACATCCAGCGGGATCTCCTGAAGTGGCGGGAATGCGCCCGGAAAGCGCAAAAAAACGCCGCAATTGTAACGCACACAGCAAAGCACGCGGGATAAAAGGGGACGGTTACAATTTCGGGCCCGGGCACGCTTTAAGGTAAGTGTCGCTCTATATTGGAAGGACCCCTCGCCATAAAGAGGCGGCGGCACGGTCGGGGGCTCGTTTACGGAACGCTGTGAATACATCCCTGTACGCTCCGGGCTCGACATCCCTGTCTCGCACGGTCCGTAAACGAGCCCCCGACCGTACCGCCGCCCGTGGACTGTGACGTGTCCGCCATCCTCAACGACTCCAGGAGCGGTGTGCCAGGGACAGGGTGTGGCGCCATCGCCTGTGCTTGGGGACGTGTCCGCCACCGGCAACGATTGGGAGGAAGCGGTGTGCCAGGGGAGTGCGTTCAGGATCGTGCGAGACAGGGATGTCGAGCCCGAAGCCCCCAGGGATGGGTTCATGGCGTTCCTGAACGCACTCCCCTGGCGCACCGCTTCCGTTAACCACTGCCCCGACCGTGCCGCCGCCTTTCCATACCGAAAGGTCCGACGGAAGAAAGCAGGTGATGCCGGAGAATCAGTTGTCGGCGAGGGCCTGGACGACGCGTGTCCAGGCGCGGGCGAGGTTGCGGCGGTTGTAGCCGCCTCCGCCGGTTGCGACGATGCGGCCGCCGCAGTGCCGATCCGCCAGTGCGCACAGGGTTGTGGCGGCGGCGGCGTGGGCTTCCTCGGTGTAGCGAAGGTGTGTGATGGGGTCGCCGTCGAGGCTGTCGGCGCCGCACTGGAATACGATGAATTCGGGGCCCATGCGGTCGAGATAGTCGAGGACCTGTGGCCAGACGTTGAGGAAATGGTCGTCATCGGCGCCGGGCGGCACCGGGATGTTCAGCTTGGTGCCTTTGGCGGGCCCGATACCGGTTTCGCCGGCTGCGCCGGTGCCGGGATAGAGAAAGCGGCCGTCCTCGTGTACGTCGGCGAAGAGGACGTTGGGGTCGTCCTCGAAGCCGTAGAAAACGCCGTCGCCGTGATGCGCATCGATGTCGACGTAGGCGACTCGTTGCAGTCCGTACTGGATGCGCAGGTACTCGAGCGCAACGCCGCAGTCGTTGAAGACACAGAAGCCGGCGGCATGGTCGCGCGCGGCGTGATGCAGGCCGGCGATCGGTACAAAGGCGCGGCGTGTCTCGCCGCGCATGACCGCATCGACGGCTGCCAGCGTCGTACCGACGACGTCGGATGCGGCTTCGAACACACCGGGGAAAGCCGGCGTATCGCCCGCATCGAGGAATCCGTGGCCGTGCTCCGAGATACGGGAAACCCGGTCGATGTAGTCGGCGGTATGGAAAAGTGCGAGTGCATCGATCCCGGCACGCTGCGGCTCTGCGTAGTGAACGGCGCTTCCGAGCCCGGCATCGGCCAATTCCGACTGGAATGCATCGTGACGATCGTGGCCGAAGGGGTGATCGTGGCCGAATCCGTACCCGGCAAGTGCGCTGCCGCGGTAGACATAGACCGGCGCGTCCGGCTGTGCGACTTTGTTCATTGGAGGGCAGTCTGTTTGCTCTCAAAGCGCGATGCCGGATAATGCGCGCTTTCGTTCCGGACGCAATCGACTGCCTGCAGGCAAAGAGTTAATACACACATTATGGCGCAGTACATTTATACGATGAACCGGGTGGCCAAAGTGGTGCCGCCCAAGCGTTTTATTCTGCGAGACATCTCGCTCAGCTTTTTTCCCGGCGCCAAGATCGGCGTGCTGGGGCTGAACGGCTCCGGCAAGTCAACGTTACTGCGGATCATGGCAGGTATCGACCGGGAATTCGATGGCGAAGCGCGGCCGCAGCCGGGCATCAAGATCGGTTACCTGCCGCAGGAACCGGAACTGGACAATTTGAAGAACGTCCGGGAGAACGTGGAGATCGGTGTGGGAGCGGTGAAGGACCTGCTCGATCGCTTCAACGACATCAGCATGCAGTTCGCCGAGCCGATGGACGACGAGCAAATGACTGCGTTGCTCGACGAGCAGGGCAAGTTGCAGGATGCGATCGATGCAGCGGGCGGCTGGGAGATCGACCGCAAGCTGGATGTGGCAGCCGATGCGTTGCGACTGCCGCCCTGGGACGCAGACGTCAGCACACTGTCCGGCGGCGAGCGGCGCCGCGTCGCACTGTGCCAGCTGCTGGTCTCGGCGCCCGATATGCTGTTGCTGGACGAACCGACCAATCACCTGGACGCGGAGTCGGTCGCCTGGCTGGAGCGCTTCCTGGAAGAGTATCCCGGGACGGTGATCGCCGTGACCCATGATCGCTATTTTCTGGACAACGTCGCGGGATGGATACTGGAACTGGACCGTGGTCACGGCAGTCCGTGGGAGGGCAACTACTCGTCCTGGCTGGAGCAGAAAGAACAGCGGCTGGCGCGCGAAGAACAAACGGAAAAAGCTCGCCAGAAGGCCATGCAGCTCGAACTCGAGTGGGTGCGGTCGAATCCGAAAGGCCGGCAGGCGAAATCGAAAGCCCGCCTGCGACAATTCGAGGAACTCTCGTCGCCCGCCTACCAGAAACGCAACGAAACCAACGAGATCTATATTCCGCCGGGGCCCCGGCTCGGCGATGTCGTGGTCGAGGTCGAGCGGATATCGAAGGGATTCGGCGACCGATTGCTGATGGAAGACCTGAGCTTCTCGCTCCCGGCCGGCGGCATCGCCGGCATCGTCGGGCCCAACGGCGCGGGCAAGACAACCCTGTTCCGCATGATCACCGGCAGCGAAAATCCGGATTCCGGCACGATTCGCCTGGGCGAGAGTGTGCAGCTC
>DATKEK010000193.1:0-2938 GCA_035512195.1 Burkholderiales bacterium | reverse complement strand
GGTCCGAGCAGCGCCTTCAGCACCTCGGCCATGCGTGGGCTCCTGGCAATCTCCCAGAACAGCGGATGCCATTTGTGCGGCGTCTTGATCCGGCGCACGCGCGGTTCGTCCGGCATATGCGTCGGTTCGAGGTCGTAGATCTCGTTATGGGTGGTCAGCCCTTTTGCCCGGGCGACCAGTTCGGCGGTCACTGCGCGGACGCGATCCAGCGTCTCCGCGTCGAGCACGTTCTCGACCACGAGGTAGCCGTTTTCCCGATATGACTCAACCTGCTTTGAGGAAATCACTTTATGGGCATCCTTTATCCGGTTGGCTCGCCGCTACGCACCCGTCGGCGCCGGGCCGTGGCTTGAGTCCATGGGACTACGTTAGCCCTCAGGGGCCTGATATGTCAACGCAAGCCTCTGATTCTGGACACACTGCAGGTTGCGGTTGCGCAGGCGCTGCGGTTATGCCAGCGTTATGGTGTCCGCGAAGAAACCGTGATTTTTTATGGTGCGCTGCGGAACGACAGAAGCGTCTACCCACAACTAACGAGATTCCCCTAAGGGGAGGAGGAGATATGAAGCTTTCCATCATCGCGGGGGCCGTTGCCGCGCTTTTCGCCGGCACGGCCATGGCGCAGACACTGCCGGGGCCTAAAGACGACCGGCCGCTGACCGAGCGCTGGGCGCCGTCGAAGTGGGGCGCGAACGACCGTGCCGGCAGCACCAACCATACCAAGAACCCGGCCAACGTCCGCAAGGCGCTGGCAACGGTCAAGCAGAACAAGGCGATTACGGTCGGCAAGGTCTACCACCGCGAGGCGCCTGCTTTCGGCCCACGCCTCTGGCACATGGTCATTCCCGGCACACCCACCGGCGGCCCCTTCGGCAAGAACGCGCTGGTCTACCACGACGAACTGATCACCACGCAGATCGGCCAGATCCAGACCCAGTTCGACGGCGCCGGCCACATCGGCGTGAACACTTCCAAAGGCCCTTTCTATTACAACGGCGTGATCTCGTGGGACGCGTACGAGCGCGGCGCCGGCGGGCAGGTGATGGGCATGGGTCCGCTGGGCGTCGAGTATCAGGCTGAGCTTGGTTTCGTCTGCCGCCTGGTGGTACTGGACGCGGTCGCATGGCGCAAGTCACAGGGCCGCCTGCCGCAGAACGCGGAAATGCTGCCGATTCCCAAGACTGCCAACTCGCCCGGTGTCGTCACCGCGGACGACGTGCGCGGCATGGTGCGCGCGGCGGGTCTGCAGGAAATCGGCTCTGGTGACTGCGTGGCGCTGCACACCGGCCAGGGCAATTCCTGGGGCAATGCGCGCTACAAGTCGCTGTCCTCGGAACAGCGCGCAGCCGCACGCGCACTGTTCGCACAGGGCGAGCCCGGCTTCGGCATCAGTGCCTGCGAGTACTTCGCGACGCGTGACATTGCGCTGACCATGGGCGACACCTCGGCCAACGACGCGCAGCCGTTCGGCGAAGGCGCGGACGGCGATCAGTACGCGGTACCCTGCCACACGCAGTTGCAGACCCGCCTCGGCATCTGGAACCTGGAAAACGTGGATACCGAATCGCTACTTGCTGCCGGCGTCAAGGAAGGCGCGTTCATCTGGGCGCCGCTGCGGATCATCGGCGCGACCGGCTCGCCCGGCAACCCGGTGGTTCTGTACTGAACAACAAGCTGTAAACGCACTACCTCCAACTTGAACCGGCGGCGGGCGCAAGCCCCCGCCGGTTTTTTTTGCAGCCAGGTCATCTAACTGCGGGCTTGCGCCCGCTGCACGACACCCAGGTCTGCGCAAACATGCCGGGCCGCAAGTAGGGTTCGAAGAAAGCGCCGAACTGTGCCAGCCGGCGCCGCGCCATGGTCGCCGGAATGCCGGCGCTGTCGGCCGAAACACGGGCTACGACACGTCCAGTTCGAGCGCGCCGAGCCCGTCTATCTCGATGCGCGCCCTGTCGCCTGCGTTCAGCCATTTGGTTTCGACCACGCTGCCGAGCAACACGAACTCTCCCGCCTTCAGCGAACCGAGGCCGTGCTGCATGCGCGAACGCGCCAGCCATGCCAGCGCCTCGAACGGATGGCCCATCACCAGCGCACCGGTGCCGCGGCCGACCTCGGATCCGTTGATGGTGGTTGCGCCGGAAAGACGGGTCAGGTCCAGACGTTTCCAGTCGGTAACCGGATCGCCGAGCACGCACCCGCTGTCGAAGAAATCGTCGGCGATCAACGTCGGCACACCGAGCGTGCGGTAATCGCGGTAACGATCGTCAACGATCTCGATCGCCGCCATCACCGCGCCCACCGCAGTCGCCACGCTGCCGCGCGTGAAGGGCGCGTCGTCCGGACCGATGTCACGCGCAAGATCCACCGCGATCTCACACTCGATGCCGAGCTTGACGAAACCCGAGCGCGGTATGCGCCCGGACCGGTGCAGCACCGCCTTCTCGAACACTGCTCCCGCGCAGGGATTCGGAATGTCGAGAAACGCCTGCATCACCGGCGTGGTACAGCCGATCTTGTGACCGGTCTGGCGGCCGAGCCCGGCCTCGCCCAGCAGCCGGTTCACTTCTTTCTGCAGCGCGTAGGCCTCGGTTTCGTTCTGCGGCCGCAAGGCAACGGGCAAGGGCTCGATCGGCGTCAGCGAAAGGCGCTGCGATACCAACATTTCCGCGGGCCGTTTCCACGACCTGCCGGACGATCCGGATACATTCGCGGCATTCATCTGCGAACCGATGCGTTACCGCGCCGTGAAGAATGACGGAAAAAGACTGCGGGCTCCATCGTTACCTTGCCTTCGCTCTGCTTTTTGCAGCCGCAGGCGCGCGCGTGCCGCGCAGCCCGTCCAGCGTCGACAGGCCACGCTGCAGCGCGGCCTGCATCAGCATCGAATCCACGCCCATCGCGAACAGCCTGAATCCCTTGTCCCAGTAGTCCCGGCTCC
>DATKEK010000192.1:0-2859 GCA_035512195.1 Burkholderiales bacterium | reverse complement strand
GGACGCGCTGGAGGCGGTGCCGGCAAGGGACGTGCTGGAGCGCGCGCGCAAGGGACTGATCACCGTGATCGACGTGCGCCCCGCCGACGAGTATGTGGCGGGACACCTTCCCGGAGCAATCAGCATCCCGTTGCCCGAACTGCAGAAAAGACTGCGCGAACTGCCGAAGCGCAAGGAAATCGTGGCCTACTGTCGCGGGCCCTACTGCCTGATGTCCTTTGCGGCGGTCAAGACACTGCGCAGCCAAGGCTACAAGGCGCGCCGTCTGCAGGCAGGACTTCCCGAATGGCGCAGCGCCGGACTGCCGGTGGAAGTCGGCGAACAGGCTCCGGGCAACTAGCGAGCGCCGGACACCAGCGTTACATGGCCGCGCGCAGGTAGAACAATCCGACGCCCAGCACTGCGCTCGCCGCGAGGGTCGTGATCATGCCCACGTGCAGCCGGAGCATTGCAATCAATGCGCCCACCGACAGCAGGAGCGCGCCCAGGTCGATGCTCGAAACCACCGGGACCTGCAGGCGCACGCCGTAGCTTTGCACTTCATTAATCTCTGCAAACAGAACGTGGAGCGCAAACCAGACCGCGAGGTTCAGCACTACGCCTACGACCGCGGCGGTAATTCCAGACAACGCCGCATTGACCGACTTGATTCCCCGGAGAGATTCGGCATATGGCGCGCCGAGAAATATCCACAGGAAACACGGCACAAACGTGACCCAGGTCACGAGTATCGATGCAAGCACACCCGCAACAAAGGGATCGAGCGCACCGGGCTCTCGAAACGCGCCCATGAAACCCACGAACTGCACCACCTGGATCAGCGGCCCAGGGGTCGTTTCCGCCATGCCAAGCCCATCCAGCATCTCGCCGGGCGCCAGCCAACCGTAATTCTCTACCGCCTGTTGCGCCATATACGCGAGAACCGCGTAGGCGCCGCCAAAGGTAACCACCGCCAGTTTGCTGAAGAAAAGCCCGATCTTCGTGAACACACTGTCCATCCCGAGCGCCATCGTCAGCGCGATCAGCGGGACGAACCACAGCGTCAGCCACACTGCGCTCACCTTTACCGCCCGCGTAAACGAAGGCCTGATGTGTTCCGGCTGTTCGCCCTCCAGCACCGAGTCGATGGCACGTTTCTCCTCGCCCTTTGCGCTCTTCTCGTTGACGATGAAGCGGTCGGGGTCGACGCGGCTGCC
The DNA here is from genome assembly GCA_035512195.1 of Burkholderiales bacterium. Classification (GTDB taxonomy): domain Bacteria; phylum Pseudomonadota; class Gammaproteobacteria; order Burkholderiales; family Eutrophovitaceae; genus DATKEK01. The sequence goes on along the minus strand of DATKEK010000192.1, from coordinate 1,663 downwards.
GATGAAGCCGATCAGTGCCGCGGTAACGACGATCAACGGGAAGGAGACGTCAAAGAAGAAAATGCCGACGAACGCCGAGGCCGCGATCCCATACATGTACGCGTTCTTCAGGGCTTTGCTGCCGATACGCACCACGGCCTCGATGACCACCGCGAGTACCGCGGCCTTGATGCCGAAGAAAATGCCCTGCACCACGGTGAGATCCCTGAATCCCGCGTACAGAATGCTGAGGGCGAGAATGCTGACGAAGCCCGGCAGGACAAACAGCGTACCGGCAACCAGACCGCCCTTGATGCGGTGGAGAAGCCAGCCCATGTAGATGGCGAGCTGCTGCGCTTCGGGGCCGGGCAGCATCATGCAATAGTTGAGCGCATGCAGAAAACGGCTCTCGCTGACCCATTTCTTCTCGTCGACCAGGATGCGATGCATGACTGCGATCTGTCCGGCCGGGCCGCCGAAGCTCAAGGCCGCGACCCGCACCCAGACCTTGACCGCCTCGGCAAAGGTGACGCCATGCGCATCTTCATCGCTCACGTCACGCTTGTCGACCGCTTTGTCAGCCGATACTTTCATCACCCTCTTCTCTCCGCCGATGCGATTCACGTCAACTGTTTATAGCCGACATACAGCAGGTCAAATAACCGGTTCGATTCGCTGAGCAATCGGTCATCATCGGCAATCGAATCGCGCGCACCCCGCAGCAACGCTTCGAATCCTGCCGCGTCCGTCACCGGCGCTCCGCCCACATCGAGGTAGTGAACCAGGCTGCCCACCTTGATCAGCGCTGGATCGTCGTCCAGCCCAAAACTCGCGATCAGAACCTCCACCGTGACCTTGTCGTCGACGTGCGTGAAGCTGGCGCCGTCGAAATCGAAGCCAAGCGCGTCTCGCGGACAGTCTCGGAGCTTGTCGAGCCACAGAATACGCGCCTTCGGATCGATGAAACGCAGAATGACCCATGCGCTTGCCAGCCGATCCGCCCACGGTCGTTTTCGCGTTGCCCACGTTCGCCCACGAAACTCCTCAACCCGGAGGCGCCGGATCGGCACATCCGCGGCATGAGGCTCGCCCGGCGAAAGTATGCTGTCGATAACCGCTATCAGATCGCTCAGCGCGTGCTGGGCCTGTTCATGACTGCGCCCCGGGAAGAAATCGATGGCGGCGATCGCTTCGAACTCGCGACGCAGACGGGTCAGTTCCGTTTCGATCGATTTCGCATCCTTGCGCTTGCGTACGCCCGCGCGCATTTCCCTGATCTGCGTCAGTAAGGCATCGTACTCTGCCGATCGGTCGAACAGGCGTACGAACTCTGCCGCCCGGTACTTATCCTGCGCTTTGGTCACAAGCACCTGCACCGTGCCACCCGCGGCGATGACCTCCCTGGACTGCGCGTCGAATGCCGCACGAAACTCCTCGCGGTCCGGAAGCAGGTACACCCCGTCTCGCAGTACCGCTGTGCCGAGTGCCTTGAGCGCGCGCCAGATCCGCATGCGCAGCGCGGATTGCGGCCCCGGCACGCTCAGAACGAGCAGCAACCAATCGGCAGTGAACTCAGCCGAGGCTGTGGTCTTCTTTTTCATCCGGAGAATCCGTCACGCAGAACAAGTATGTAGGTATATTGACATTGTCGTTGTATTGTAACATAATCAATGCCAAGCTAGGA
>DATKEK010000191.1:0-2957 GCA_035512195.1 Burkholderiales bacterium | reverse complement strand
TCCGGCGGCGTGGATTTCGGCTTCGAAATGGCCGGATCGGTGCAGGCCATGGAACTGGCGTATCGCATCACCCGCCGCGGCGGCACCACGGTCACCGCGGGCCTGCCACACCCCGATGCACGCTGGCCGCTGCAGCATGTGAACCTCACTGCCGAAGAGCGCACGGTGAAAGGCAGTTATGTCGGCTCCTGCGTGCCGCCACGCGACATGCCGCGCTACATCGAGCTGTACCGCAAGGGCATGCTGCCGGTGAACAAGCTGATGAGTGACCACATCAAGATGGAGCAGATCAACGAATGCTTTGACAATCTCGCCTCCGGCCACACCGTGCGGCAGATCCTGATGTTTTGAAGCCGAACCTCTAAACGCGGAGGGCGCAGAGGACAGCACAGAAAATTAGCGTGAAGTGAAGATGGCAATTCTATTCAGCGTCCTCTGCGTTGAAAACTTTCGTCTATGTCCATACAAAATCGTTACGCCACTACCGCCCTCGTTGATTTCGCCACCGCACTGCTCGATAAGGCCGGGCTCGAGCATGAGAAGTCGGTCGCGGTGGCAGACATCCTAGTCGAGGGCGATCTGCTTGGCCACGACACGCACGGGCTGCATCTGCTCGCGGCTTACCTGAAGGACATCGAGTCCGGGGCGATGCGTACCGAGGGCAGCCCGCGCGCGATCGCCGATTTTCCGGCCGCGGTCACCTGGGACGGCATGCGCCTGCCCGGGCCATGGCTCACGCTGAAGGCGATCGAGATTGCTATGGAACGCGCGCGCGTAAACGGCACCTGTACGGTGGCGATCCGGCGCAGCCACCATATCGCCTGCCTCGCCGCCTACCTCAAGCGCGTCACCGACCAGGGACTGATGATCATCATCTCCTCCTCCGGGCCGGAAGTCGGCGGCGTCGCGCCGCACGGCGGCAGGAAGGACGTCTACACACCGAACCCGCTTGCGGCGGCATGGCCGACCGACGGCGAGCCGGTGATGATCGATGTGTCGATGTCGATTACCACGCACGGGCTTACGCGCCGGCTGCACGCGGAAGGCCGCAAGTTGCCGGGCCAGTGGATCATCGACGGCAAGGGCAACCCTTCCGACGATCCCGCAGTGCTGTTCGCGAATCCGCCGGGCGCGCTGCTGCCGATCGGCGGCATCGATCACGGCCACAAGGGTTATGCACTCGGGCTGCTGGTGGAGGCGTTGACCGGCGGCCTTGCCGGCCACGGCCGCGCCGACCCGGTCGAAGGCTGGGCGGCGAACGTGTACGTGCAGGTTCTCAATCCCGCGCTGTATGCCGGCTCGCAGGACTTCGTGCGACAGACCGCGTGGGTCGCGAACGCCTGCCGCAACACGCCGCCGCGCCCCGGTTTCGAGCGCGTGCGTCTGCCGGGCGAAGCCGGCCTCGCGCGTCGCGCGCAACAGATCAGGGAAGGCATCGCGCTCTACCCCAGCATCATGCCGGCACTCGCGCCGTGGGCCGAAAAGCTCGGTGTCGAGGCGCCCCAGCCGCTGAAGTGACGACTCCGCAGGAACATCGCAGGGCGCTGATGCTCATGATCGGCGCCACGCTGTGCTGGGCAAGCGCCGGCGTCCTGATACGCAGCATGGCGATCACCGATCCCTGGGAAATCACCTTCTGGCGCTCGGTGTTCATGACGCTGTCGCTCGGCGCCTGGCTGTGGCTGGAGCATCGCGGCGAGTTTCTGGCAAAGATCCGTGCGGTTGGCGTGCCCGGTTTGATGTCCGGCGGATTGCTTACCGTGATGTTCGTCGGATTTATCGTCGCGTTGACGCAGACTACTGTGGCGAACACACTGATCGTGGTAAGCAGCGCGCCATTCTTCGCCGCGCTGTTCGGCTGGTTGATGCTGCGCGAGGCTGTGCCGTTGCGCACCTGGCTGGCGATGGGCGCGGCGATGGCGGGCATCGGCGTGATGTTCGCCGGTGCGGTCTCGCACGAACGTTGGTTCGGCGTGCTGATCGCGCTGATCGTGCCGATCGGGTTCGGCCTGAACATCGTGCTGCTGCGCAAGATGCGCGCGGTGGTCGACATGATTCCCGCCATTTTGCTGGCCGGCATCATCTCTGCCGTCGTGACGCTGCCGTTCGCGGCACCGTTCGAGGCGGACGCGCGCGATCTTGGTCTGCTCGCCATCATGGGCGCAGTGCAGGTGGGATTGGGTTGCGTGCTGATGGTGATTGCGTCGCGTCACCTGGCGGCAGCCGAGATCGGACTTACTTCGATCCTGGAGACGATCTTCGGCACACTGTCTGTGTGGGCGCTGATCGGCGAACGCCCGAGCCAGGCCGCCCTGATCGGCGGCCTGATGGTGATCGCCGCCCTCGCCGGCAACCAGCTCGTCGCTTTCCGCGGCCGCCAGCAAACGGCCTGACACTTGAAACAGGACGCGGAAAACTTAAGGCGAACCACCAAGGCACCAAGGGCACCAAGAGAATCAAATACACTTGCTGAATCACTTTTCTTGGTGTCCTTGGTGCTCTTGGTGGTTTGCTCAGGTTTTGTTTTTCGACTGTCAACCGGATCAAGAACTACGCATGACGATGAACCTGACGGAAAGACTGGAGAAGCTGTACACCGGCGCGGTGCACGACGTGCTGCGGGCGATGGGGCATGGGCGCTGCACGCTGCCCCACGAGATCAAGGCGCTCGACCCGGAGAAGAAAGTCGCGGGCGAGGTGTACACCGTCAGCGGCCATATCGACCAGACCCGCGATCCGCACGACACCCTGGTGCAGTGGACCGGCCTGCTGTCGAAAGCACCCGCGGGCAAGGTGCTGGTGTGCCAGCCGAATACCTGCATGGTGGCGCTGATGGGCGAACTGTCGGCGGAGACGCTGCAGCACAAGGGCGTGCGCGGCTATGTCGTAGACGGCGGCTGCCGGGACACCGATTTCATCCTGAAGATCGGTTTTCCGGTGTTCTGCAGTTTCAATAC
>DATKEK010000190.1:0-5378 GCA_035512195.1 Burkholderiales bacterium | reverse complement strand
GATAGGCCGACCGACTCCGGTTTTGCACGCGGCAGTTCCGCGGCGATCGAAGATATCGCGAACAGCGCGACGGCGAGGACAAATGACCAATGGCGAACGGTGCGCATGGGGGCCTCCTCCTGGTATCGGACGCTCGGATGGCATCCGTCCGGTCAAAATCGCCCAGTCGGGCGCTGCAGGCAAGGCGGAGCCGAGGGCAGGAAAGGCGGGGGTCAGGAAAGGCGGGGGTCAGTTCTTTAATTTATAGGTTCGCGCGAATGGCGGGTTGCGGCCCGGCAGGTTCTTTATCTCGTCCGCGCTGATTCAGATCCGTTGGATTGGCGAGTTCCGCGATGCGGGCGGCGCCGAGGATGTGTACGCCAGGACCGAGATCGGTGATTGCGTTGATTGCAGCCTGCGCGATGTGCCGCGCGCGCAAAGGTTGCAGGCGCTGGGGGATGATGATCTCCATGACCGCCCTCGCGCCCCAGGCGATCAGGCGCTCCAGAGGATTGCCTTGCCCCGCAGTGTAGTCCGCGGTCGGGCGCACGACGATGAGTGTCTCGAATCCCAGTCCGACGAGATCGACCTCGCGCACGTGCAGTGCGGCGCTGGTCGGCATGGACAACTGCAGAAAAGCCGATGACGGCGCAAGCAGGATGAAGCGCCTGACGCCGTTGCGCGCGGCGATCCGCGCCAGGGCGGGAACCTGTTCCACTGTCAGCGGCAGGTAGGCCCGGTCGCGATGGAAGTATGTACGCGTTCCACCGATGCAGCAGTACACATCTTCCGCGCGCGGCAATGCGATATCGGACGCTGGCGTCAGATCGTTGGATGCCGCCACTGCCACCTGCCATGTTCGCAGTCGCGGCAGCATCGAACGCAACGGTGCCTCGACCGCGACGTGCACGGATTCGTAGAACGGGGTTTCCAGCAGGCAGTTGATGAGCTCTTCGCCGAGGCGGCCAACCGTGCCGATCGCCAGCGCAGTACGTGGCGCGGCTGGCTGCGGTTTCAGCGGTGCGTTGTGCATGGCGACGACATCCCGCGACACTTCACCAGCAAAGCGACGGCCGCGCAATTACCCGGGAGGTAATTGTGACGCCAGCGCCGCCTGCCTACTCTGGGGCTGTCGCGCACATGCGCAGTCGAGGAGAGGAAGATGGAACTGTCGGTGCTGCTGGGTGATGTCGCCATCGCGGTGGCGATCCTGATCGGAGCCGGGGCGCTCGGTACCGCGATCGGCTTCGGTTTGCTGGGCGGACGTTTTCTGGAAGGCGCCGCGCGCCAGCCGGAACTGATCCCGGTGCTGCAGATCAAGCTGTTCGTCGTCGCGGGTCTGCTCGACGCGGTGCCGATGATCGGCGTGGGTATCGGGTTGTATCTGCTGTTTGCGAATCCGTTCGTTGCGATGGTCGGAGGCTGAACAACGGATCGGGGTGCCGCGGTCGCTCCGCTTGCTCGCAATGACGGCAAGGGCAGGAGCCTTCAGCGGGGCTTGTCGCCGCCGAGTGTGATGCGGTGCATGACGCGGCGGTAGCCGTGGTAGTCGTTGATCGGGTAGTGCTGGGTGCAGCGGTTGTCCCACAGCGCGATCGAATCGGGCTGCCAGACGAAGCGGCAGGTGAACTCCGGGCGGATCTGGTACTGAAACAAATAGTCGAGCAGCGGTGCGCTTTCCTCGTCTGTCATGCCGGCGAAGCGCACGGTATGCGCGGTGTTGACGTAGAGCGCGGTGCGTCCGGTCTCCGGGTGAATGCGCGCCACGGGGTGTTCCGCCTCGTACTCCTTTTGCGCGTCGCCACGGCCGTCTGTGCGGATGCGCTCCTCGCGGGTCCTGGTGACGTCGGCTTTCGCCGAGGAGTTCACGCCCTTCAGCGCGCGCAGTACGTCCTTCATGCCGCCGGAGAGCGCATCCCAGGCGAGGTACATGTTGGCGAACAACGTGTCGCCGCCGGCGGGCGGAATCTCTCGCGCGAGCAGCATGGAAGCCATCGGCGGGATTTCCAGATATGCGGTGTCCGAATGCCAGACTCCGCCGAAGTTGACGCGCTCGTGCTCGAGCTTCTTCACTTCGATGATGTTCTGGAAGCCTTCGATGCCTTTCACCATCGGGTACTCGACGGGCGTGCCGAAGCATTCCGCGAAGGCCATGAACTGCGCCGGGGTGAGCGGTTGGTCGCGGAAGAAGATCACCAGGTGGTCGAGCCAGGCCTTGCGAATCTTCGCGACGGTGTCAGCGGAAAGCGGCTGCGACAGATCGACACCGTCTATCTCGGCGCCAAGCGCACCGGAGATGCGTTTGACCGCGATCACGCCGAGAACTCGGTCAGCACCTGTCCCGGACCGGCGTCGAGCTGGACGTAGTCGCGGCCGTCGTGCACCTGCACGCCGTTGACCCACACGCCGTGCACGCCTTCGGGTTTGCGCAGCATGCGTGCGCCGCCGCCGGGCAGGTCCTTGGCGCGGATCAGCCCGGACACGCCGACGCTCGAAGGTTCGAACAGCAGCAGGTCGGCCCAGGCGCCGGGTGCGATACGGCCGCGCCCGGGGATGCGGTACTTGGCGGCGGGATCCGCTGTGAGCCTGCGCACGCCTTCTTCCAGCGTGAAGGTGCCGGTGTCGTGCACCCAGTGCTTCAGGAAATGCAGACCGAAGCCGGCATCGCACAGGAAGATCAGGTGCGCGCCGGCGTCCGACAGCGCGAGCACGCCGGCTTCGTGCTTGAGCAGCGGCGCCACGCCGGCGTCGTCGTTCTGGAACAGCTTGGCGATGAACTGCGCATCCAGCGGCTGATCGAAAAACCAGTCGAGCGGATCCCGGCCTGCGGCGCGCGCGCGTTCGGTCACCGGTTGCTCGTCGAGCTCGATCTTCGACCAGTCGCCATAGAACAGGATGCCGGTCTTCGGATTCGCGAGGTTCTCGCGGAAGCGCTGCCTGAACGCGGGATCGGCGTAGATCGCCGCGCGTTCTTCCGGCTTCGCCGCTTTCACGCGGTCGAAAGCGTCGTGCGAATAGAGCAGATAGGGTTCGCGCAGCGTGAAGTCGAACGACAGCGGATGGCAGTTGGCGTGGATGTAGACCTGGTGGCCGCGGGCGTGCGCCTGCGCGCAGCGCTCGTAGTAGCCCATCGCCGCATCCGGCGCGGCGTCGTTGTGCATTGCCAGCACGGTGACCATGAACGCCGGGCGGCCGGTATCGGCGGCGAGCGACTCCATGAAATCCGTCGTCGCTCGCGCGCCGGTGGCCATTACGAATATGCCGCGGTCCTTTTGCTTCAACGGCTGCATCAGCGCGCGCAGTTCCTGCTCGCTGGCGATGGTCGACGGCATCGGCCGGCCGCCGTAGCCGGCGTGATTCGGCGAGAAGGAAGAGGCGAATCCGATCGCGCCGGCGTCCATCGCTTCGCGCACCATCGCCTGCATCTTTGCCAGTTCTTCCGGTGTCGGCTCGGCGCGGGTCGAAGCCTCGTCGCCCATTACCGCCGTGCGGATGGTGGAATGTCCGGCGAGCGCGGCGAGGTTCGCATACGGCGCGATGCGGCGAAGCTGCGCGAGATACTCGGGGAACGATTCGAACTCCCAGCGGGTGCCGGAGAGAAGCGCGTCTAGATCCATGCCTTCGACCACGGAAAGATTCTTCAGCATGGTTTCGCGCTGCGACTGCGGGCAGGGTGCGATGCCGAACCCGCAGTTGCCAATCACCGCGGTGGTGACGCCGAGCGCGGGCGAGGGCGACAGCGTGCGGTCCCAGGTGACCTGCGCGTCGTAGTGTGTGTGCACGTCGACGATGCCCGGCATCAGCGCGAGGCCGTTGGCATCCACCGTGCGACGCGCGCTGCCCGTGACCTTGCCCACCTCGGCAATGCGCCCGTCGCGCACCGCAACGTCCGCCGTGCGCGGCGGCGCGCCAGTACCGTCGACAACGCTTACACCGCGGATGATGAGGTCGTGCATACGCGAACAATTCTGATCGAAGTAAAGTATAAATTAACCACAAAGGCACCAAGGCACCAGGAAAGCGCGTTCAAATTTTCCTTGTGCGCCGCTTTGGACTGGCACTGTTTTGACATGGAACATTACTCGAGCCCCGGCAATATTTATTGGTTCTCCTGGTGCCCTGGTGGTTCAATCGGTTTTTCGGCATTCAAGGCGCCAGCGATGCAGCATACGCGGCGAGGGCGATAAAGTCGTCCTCGCCGAGTTGCGCCACCACCGGCTTCATCAGGGCGGCCCACGATCCATTGCGCACGCCGTGTTGCATGTCGTAGAGCTGGCGGAAGAGATAGCTTGGCGAACGGCCGGCGAGCGCGGGTACCGGGCCGAGGCCGCGGAGTCCTTCGCCGTGGCAGATGGCACAGGCGACAGTTCTACCGTCGCCGCCAGCGGCGAGCGCCTTGCCTTTGCGCAGGCTGCCGGGCGGGACCAGCGCGACGAATCCGGAGCGCGCATCGCGCAGCTCGGTGCGTTCCAGGTCTTCCGGCATCTCGATAATGCGGCTGCCGATAGGCTCGCTGCCGCCGCTGTGGTCTTCGACCAGCATCCAGCCTTCGACTTTGGTCTTCGGTACGGTGTCGGCTTCGATGACCCTGATCCAGGGCTGCGGGCTCAGCCCGGAGAAATACTCCGCAGCGATTCGCACGTCCTCATCGGTCACGGAGCCGGAGACCGCGATCATCAGCGCGATCGGCAGACTGCGCGGTTCCGATGTCTTCCTGGCACCGCTCTTGAAATCGGCCATCTGCTGCACGATGTATTCGACCGGCAGACCGGCGAGGCTGGAGTTCTCCGGGCGGCCGAGTCCGTTCGGCAGGTGGCAGTAGCCGCAGGCGAATACCCCGGGTTTGCGGCCGCGCGCGACGAATTCCGGCATCTGCGGGTGATCGCCGGGATGCCAGTCGGGTGCGGCGAACAGGTCGCGGATCTGCGTGAGCGTGAACGCCTTGTCGCTGCCGGGCACGCGGCGCGGTACGCCGTCGTCCGGCTCGACTTCGAGTCCCGGCGGATTGACCGGATATGCCCACCAGGGCGGCGCGGTTTGCGCGGCGAAGGGCATTGCAGTTGCGAGCCCCAATGCCAGGACGATCGGCAGGGCGGTAAACTTCATCTTGTGCGTGCGCAGTTTCTGGACGAGTATTTGCACGACTGTAAGGCATTCCGCAATTCGCAGCGACCGGGACTGTTGCATTGCCTGCGAAGGCAAAGTGAGACCGCTGAACGGCGATGGCGAGCCGTGGTCACAACGCCATGGCGGGAAGGCGCAACCGGCGGCGACCCGAATAACATTCCCCAAAGGACAGAGAGAATACCGATATGCTTCCTGTAACCGGCGCGCTGCTGATCGCCAACGTGGTGATCTTCCTGTTGCAGTTGAACACCGGCAGCACCCTGATGCTGTGG
>DATKEK010000189.1:0-8526 GCA_035512195.1 Burkholderiales bacterium | reverse complement strand
GTCCACTTCGACGAACTCGTCGCTCACGATCTCGCGAACCACCTGGTTGCGGCCTTCCAGCACCGCGTCGGCGATCCCGCGCGCGTACAGCCGGATTGCACGGCTGGCATCATCGTTCCCTGGAATGACGTAGTCCACGCCGTCCGGCGAATGATTGGTGTCCACCACACCGACCACCGGGATTCCGAGCCGGTTCGCCTCCTCGATCGCGATCCGCTGATAACCGACGTCGATCACGAACAAGGCATCCGGCAAGCCGGTCATTTCCTTGATACCGCCCAGGCTGCGCTCCAGCTTGAGCAGTTCCCGCTGAAACGTCAGCGCCTCTTTTTTCGACAGTTTCTCGACCGAACCGTCCTGCACCATCTGATCCATTTCGCGCAGACGCTTGGTCGACTGCTTCACCGTCTTGAAATTGGTGAGCATGCCGCCGAGCCACCGGTAATCGACGTAAGGCGAGGTGCAACGCTGCGCTTCCTCGCGCAGGATTTCGCGCGCCTGGCGCTTGGTGCCGACGAACAGGATGACTCCCTTGTTTGCCGCGAGCTGTCGAACGAACTTTGCGGCTTCCTGGTACATGACCAGGGTAGTTTCCAGGTTGATGATGTGGATCTTGTTGCGATGTCCGAAGATAAACGGCGCCATCTTCGGGTTCCAGTAGCGGGTCTGGTGTCCGAAATGGACGCCCGCCTCGAGCATCTGACGCATGGTTACAGACATGTTTTCTCCATTGGGTTTAACCGCCGCCCGCAGGAACCCGGATATCCAGGCACCCAATTCTGATGCGGGCGTGAGGATTTGCCCGGACCATGCCTTCGACTGAAGGTACGGCCGAGCGAAGCGCGGAGTCTAGCACGCGCGTTGCCGCGCGCTCAAGCATTGTTTTGACGGCTCAAAGGCTTACCGGACATGCCCAAGCGCCTTCGCAGCACGCTGGCGCCGCGCCTCGTACAGGCAGATGCCCGCCGCCACCGAGACGTTCAGACTCTCGACCGTCCCCAGCATCGGGATCGCCACCAGCTCATCGCAGGTTTCTGCGGTCAACCGCCGCAAGCCGTCGCTCTCGGCGCCCAGCACCAGCGCCACCGGCACGCTGAGGTCGCATTTCGCCAGCGTCTTCGTCGCGCGTTGCGCCGTGCCGATTACCCAGACGCCGCGATCCTTCAGCTCGCGTAGCGTGCGCGCCAGGTTGGTAACCATCAGATATGGCATCGTTGCAGCCGCGCCGGAGGCGACTTTCTCCACCGTCGGCGTAATGCCGACCGCCCGATCGCGCGGCGCGAGCACCGCATGAACGCCAAGCGCGTCCGCCACGCGCAGGCAGGCACCCAAGTTGTGCGGGTCCTGGATACCATCCAGCACCAGCAGCAGCGCATGCTCGTCCAGGCCGTCCAGCACGTCTTCCAGCGTAAGCGCGCGCGAATCGCTGTCGACCAGGGCAACCACACCCTGGTGGCGGGCATCGCGGGCAAGCTCATCCAGACGCCCGCCGTCGACCGCCTCGACCTTCACGCCGGCGGCAGCGGCGGCCTCCATCAATCGGCGCATGCGCGCATCATGACGCGAGGAATCCACAAGGATCCCGCGTATCGCCTGCGGGCGGTGCCGCAACCGGGCAGTCACCGCATGCAGGCCATAGGCGATGCCGCCGCGCGACACCTACTTCCTCCCCTTTCTTGCCGGCGCAGCCTCGGCCAGCACGAACTCCAGCCGGCTCTGTTCCATATCGACACGCACCAGCTTTACCTCGACCCGGTCGGCCAGCCGGAAGCGCTGGCCGGTACGCTCGCCCAGCAGCTGATGTTTGGCGGCATCGAAGTGGAAGTAATCCGCACCGAGTTCGGACACATGCACCATGCCTTCCACATAGACCTCGTCCAGCGCCACAAAAATGCCGAACGCGGCAACCCCGCTGACCGAACCGGGAAACCGTTCGCCAACGCGGTCCTGCATGTACCAGCACTTCAGCCAGGCCTCGACATCGCGGGTAGCATCGTCTGCGCGTCGCTCGGTTTCCGAGCAGTGCCTGCCAAGCGCATGCCAGTCGCCGGGGTCGTAACGTTCGCTGCGCAGCACCGCCTTGATCGCGCGGTGAATCAGCAGGTCGGGATAGCGGCGGATCGGCGAGGTGAAATGCGTATAGGCCTCGTATGCAAGGCCGAAATGACCGACGTTCTCCGGGCTGTAGACGGCCTGCCGCAGCGAGCGCAGCATCACCGTTTGCAGAAGCTGCGCATCCGGGCGGGCCTTCACGCTGTCCAGCAGGCTGGCGTAATCCTTCGCGCGCGGATCATCGCCGCCGCCAAGCTGCAGGCCAAACTCGCGCAGGAACTCCCGCAATGCCACCAGTTTCTCCGGCGTCGGACCTTCGTGGATGCGGTACAGGGCGGGATGCTCCCGGCTCGACAGCAGGTCCGAGGCGCAGACATTCGCCGCCAGCATGCATTCCTCGATCAGACGATGTGCGTCGTTGCGCACAACCGGCACGATGCTCTCGATCTTGCCACGATCGTCGAACTGCATCTGCGTTTCGATGGTTTCGAAATCAATCGCCCCGCGCTTTGCGCGCGCCGTCGAAAACCCCTTGAACACCGCCTGCAGGTCGCGAAGATGCGGGAGAATTTTCTGCAGCCTGCCTGGCGCCTCTCCTTCCAGCGCCGCCGCCACCACGGTATAGGTCAACCGTGCGTGTGAACGCATCACCGCAGGAAAGAACCGGTAACGCCCGATTTCGCCTTTTGCGCTAACCTCCATCTCGCAGGCGAGACACAAACGGTCGACATCGGGATTCAGCGAGCACAGGCCGTTGGAGAGCACTTCCGGCAGCATCGGTATTACGCGCCGGGGGAAATACACCGAGTTGCCGCGCGACCGGGCTTCGCCGTCTATCGAATCGCCGTGCTGTACGTAATGGCTGACATCGGCGATCGCCACCCACAGCCTGAAGCCCTGTCCCGTGCGCTCGCAATGCACGGCATCGTCGAAATCCTTGGCAGTCTCGCCGTCAATTGTCACCAGCGGCAACGCGCGAAGATCCTCCCGCCCGGTAAGGTCGCGCGGCGTGACACCCTCGGCAAACCTGGCGCACAGCTTGTCGATTTCCCCGGAGAACAGATAAGGCAGGCGGTGCTTGCGCAGCGCGATCTCGATCTCCATGCCCGGATCGCCGTGTTCGCCCAGCACCTCGACGATGCGGCCGATCGGCCGCGCGTGGCGCGCGGGCTGCTCGACAATCTCCGCCACCACCACTTGCCCGGGCCTGGCATCATGCTTGGCACCGGCCTCGATCAGGATGTCCTGGCTGATACGCTGGTCCTCCGGCGCCACCAGCCCGATACCCCGTTCGCGCAGGAAGCGCCCGACCACGGTCTGATTGGCGCGCTCCAGCACCTCCACGATCGCAGCTTCGCGCCTGCCGCGGGCGCCGATCCCACCGGGGCGCGCGAGGACGCGGTCGCCGTGCAGAACACGCGACATCTCTGCCGGGCTGAGAAACAGGTCGCCGCCGCCCGTATCCGGCACCAGAAAACCGAATCCGTCCGGGTGACCCTGCACTTTGCCGGCAACCAGATCGAGTTTCTCCACAACGCAGATCGCATTCTTTCGATTGCGTATGATCTGTCCGTCTCTTTCCATTGCGCCCAGCCTGCGCAGGAAGTAGTCGTTTTCTTCCGGCTCGATCTCCAGCAGGCGGATCAGCTGCTGGTCGCTCACCGGCACGCCTTGTTCTTCCAGCACTTGCAGGATGAACTCTCGGCTGGGCAAGGGATGCTCATAGCGCTGCTGCTCCCGCTGCAGGAACGGATCCCGCTGCCGTACCGATTGACGTGCTGCGCGGGTCCCGGAACTCGATTTCTTGCGTGATGTCTTCATGGATGCATTGGACCGGGGTGGAGCACTTTCATTGACAAGTGCTGCACTTTGCCATTAAATTCTGCGCCCTCCGTGCCGAGATGGCGGAATTGGTAGACGCACCAGGTTCAGGTCCTGGCGGTGGCAACACTGTGGAGGTTCGAGTCCTCTTCTCGGCACCAGACTCGATTCGATTTTCCTTCTCCAACTGTAAACGCTGTAAACGGTCAGACTCCCGCTGCGAACGGGTGCCTGAGCACGATCGTCTCCTCGCGGTCTGGTCCGGTCGAAATCAGGTCCACCGGCACTTCGCAGATCCGCGCAATCCGGTCCAGATAGTTCCGCGCCACCTGTGGCAGCTCCTCCAGCCGGCGGATGCCGACGGTGCTGTCCTTCCAGCCCGGCATCTCCTCGTAAACCGGCTCGCATTTCGCCAGCAGTTCCGCCCCGGCCGGGAGGATGTCCAGTTCCTGCGCGCCGATGCGGTACGCGACGCAAAGCTGCAGAGTCTCCACCCCGTCCAGCACGTCGAGTTTGGTCACGCACAGGCCGGAAACCCCGTTGATCTGGATCGAACGCTTCAGCGCCGCCGCATCGAACCAGCCGCAGCGCCGCGCCCTGCCGGTGGTGGCGCCGAACTCGTTGCCGCGGGTGGCCAGGTGCCGCCCGATGTCATCGTCCAGTTCGGTCGGAAACGGCCCCCCGCCCACGCGCGTGGTGTACGCCTTGGTGATGCCGAGCACGTAGTGCAGCGCCTGCGGCCCCACCCCGCTGCCGGCGGCAGCCGCTCCGGCAACGCAGTTGCTGGAGGTGACATAGGGATACGTGCCGTGATCCACGTCCAGTAGAGTCCCTTGCGCGCCTTCGAACAGCAGATTCTCGTCGCGGCGGCCGGCGTCGAACAGCATGCGCGGAACATCGCCCACCATCGGCCGCAGGCGTTCGGCGAGCGCCAGCGTTTCGTCCAGCGTACGCTGGAAATCCACCGGCTGGGCCCTGAAGAAACTCTTCAGCACGAAGTTGTGATAGTCGAGCACTTCGCCCAGCTTCGCAGCGAAGCGTTCGCGATGGAACAGGTCCTGCAGACGGATGGCGCGCCGCGCGACTTTGTCTTCGTAGGCGGGACCGATGCCGCGGCCGGTGGTGCCGATCTTGCCTTCGCCCTTCGCCGCCTCGCGCGCCTGGTCCAGCGCCACGTGATACGGAAGAATGAGCGGACAGGCTTCGCTGATGGCGAGCCGGCCCTGGACTTCGACTCCAGCGGCCTCCAGCGTTCCGAGTTCCTCCAGCAATGCCTGCGGCGACACCACCACGCCGTTGCCGATGTAGCAGCGCACGCCCGGGCGCAGAATACCGGACGGAATCAGATGCAGAACCGTTTTCTTTCCGCCGATCACCAGCGTGTGACCCGCATTGTGCCCGCCCTGAAAGCGCACTACGCCCTGCGCGTGATCTGTCAGCCAGTCGACCACCTTGCCCTTGCCCTCGTCACCCCACTGGGTTCCGACCACGACGACGTTCTTTGCCATGCTCTGCTGTGCTCTCCGGATCTGGTTTCTTTACCTGCAGTTCAGCGCGCAAGCGGGGATTCGACCCAGCCGCCATCGCGTTGCAAAAGCGACGTCTCGCAACCCAGCTCGCTCCGGCTGCTCTCATGGCCCGGCAGATCGACGATTACCACCACGCCGGTTTCGCGCAGTCGGCGGATCTCGGCCTGCAACGCGGAGTCACCCGGTGCATATGGCGCGAGCACGCGACGCGGCGCACCGTTGTCGCCGACCAGTTCCGCGAGGTCGCGCAAATCGATGCTGAAACCGGTAGCAGGTCGTGCGCGTCCGAATGCCTGTCCGACTTCGTCGTAGCGGCCGCCGCGCGCGATCGCGTCGGTACTTCCGGCCGCGTAAACTGCGAACACGACCCCGCTGTGATAGTGATATCCGCGCAGTTCCGCCAGGTCGAAGCAGAGTTCATCCACTTCGGGGGCGAGCTGCTGGCCAATGCCCTCCAGCAGCTCGAGACAGGCCGCGAGTTCAGGATACGCAGGCAGTTTCTTGCGCGCCGACGCCAGCACCTCCTTACCCCCATACAACTCCGGCAATAACAGGATCGCGTTACCCGTGGCAGTGTCCAGGCCGCGGGTCAACTCGCGCAGCGCCGAGCGGTCCTTGGACTGCAACGACTGGAACAGTTCGGCCTCCAACCCGGTAGCCACACCGCCGCGTCGCACCAGCGACCGGAATACGGAAACATGCCCGAGATCGAGGTGCAGGCCGCGGACTCCCGTTGTGGACAGCGCGCGCAGCATGAGCATCTGGATTTCCACGTCGCTTTCCACACCGGCGTGACCGAACAGCTCGGCGCCGATCTGGATCGGTTCCCGGGTACGCAGCAGGCCGGATGGCAGCGCATGCAATACGCTGCCGGCATAACAGAGGCGGGCGACACCGTGCCGGTTCAGCAGATGTGCATCGATGCGGGCGACCTGCGGCGTGATGTCCGCACGCAACCCGAGCATGCGTCCAGATAGCTGGTCGACCAGCCTGAACGTGCGCAACTCCAGGTCATGCCCGGTCCCGGTCAGCAACGAGTCGAGATATTCGACCAGCGGCGGCCCCACCAGCTCGTAACCGCAAACTTCGAACAGATCCAGGATCTGGCGGCGCAAGCGCTCGACCCGCCTCGCCTCGGCCGGCAGGATGTCCTCAAAATGCTCTGGAAGCAGCCACTTCTGCATGATTTATTGGGTGCCATGCCGCTTGATTGCGGACAGAGGGCATATGCTCTGCTAAGTGACCAGGAAAAGCAGCAGCACCCCGGCGGCCATCGACAACAATCCGATGAACCGGAGCTGCCCGTCGGAAAGCTCGATCAGGCGGCGGAACGTATCACGCCAGACTTTTGGCCCGAGAAACGGCAGAAGGCCCTCGAGCACCAGCATCAGCGCAACGGCCATCAGCAGGCCCCCCCAGTAGCCTTCCATTCCTCCCTCGCAGGTTCAGATGCCCAGCGGGCCGCGGTCACACTCAGCGGCCGCCGCGGGCATCGCGCATGAACCTGAAGAACTCGGAATCCGGCTCGAGAATGAGCAGATCGCCCTTGCTGTGGAAGCTGTCGCGGTACGCATTCAGGCTGCGATAGAACGCGTAGAACTCCGCATCCTGCTGGAAAGCCCGCGCGTAGATCGCCGCCGCCCTGGCGTCGCCATCGCCCTTGACGCGCTGCGCATCGCGGTAGGCTTCTGCCACGATCACTTCGCGCTCCCGATCTGCATCGGCGCGAATCGACTCGGATTCGGCAAAGCCCAGCGAGCGCAGTTCATTGGCCACCCGCTTGCGCTCCGCTTCCATCCGGCGATAGACCGCCTCACTTACCTCCTGCGTGAGTTCGACGCGCTTGAGACGCACGTCCAGAACCTCGACGCCGATCTTGCGCGCATCCTCGTCGACCCGGTCACGCATCAGCTCCATGATCTGGTCCCGCTCTCCGGACACCACGTCATGGATGGTGCGCTTTCCGAATTCGGCGCGCAGGCTGTCATTTACGGTCTGCGACAACCGTATCCGCGCGCGCGCCTCGTCGCCGGCGACGCTGATGTAGAACTGCCGCACATCGACGATCCGCCACTTGACGAAAGAATCGACCAGCACGTTCTTCTTCTCCGAGGTCAAAAAGCGCTCGGGATCATCGCTGTCGAAACTGAGAATCCGGATGTCGAAGAATCGCACGTTCTCCACCAGCGGCAGCTTCCAGTACAGACCCGGTTCTGTCTTGACGCTGACCACTTCCCCAAGCCGGAACACGATGGCGTGCTCGCGCTGGTCGACCGTGAACAGCGTCTGGCTGGCGAGCACCAGCACGACGACCACCCCGATCAGCACGTTTGTAATGGCGGCTTTCATCGCGTTTCCCTGTCGCGGCTGCGGAACGCCTCGCGTGAGCGCCCTGCCGGATCGGATGCCATCGGCGAAGACGAAGACGTCGCAGTGTCGCCCGTAGTGCCCCGCGACGAATGATCGGCGCCCATGGCGCCAGCCTGGATCAGCTTGTCCAGCGGAAGGAACAGCAGATTATTGCTGGATTTCTGGTCGACGATTACCTTGCTCGTATTCGAAAGAACCTCCTGCATGGCGTCGAGATACAGACGGTCGCGAGTCACGCGCGGCGCCTTGCGGTATTCGCCTACGACCTGTCGGAAGCGTGCTGCCTCGCCTTCGGCCGAGGCGATCACCCGCTGGCGATAGCCTTCGGCTTCCTGGGTAAGGCGTGCCGCCGTCCCCTGGGCGCGCGGCACCACGTCGTTGTAATACGCCTGGCCTTCGTTCTTCTGGCGTTCGCGGTCCTGGTTCGCCTTGACCGCATCGTCGAATGCAGCCTGCACCTGTTCAGGCGGCTGTGCGTTCTGCATGGTGACCTTGCTGATCACGATCCCCGTCCGATAACGGTCCAGAATCTGCTGCATGAGACTCTGCGCGCTTGCGGCAATCTCTTCTCGTCCTTCATACAGCACGAAATCCATTCGATTCTTGCCGACGATTTCGCGGGTGGCGGACTCGGCTGCCTGCATCACCGCCGCATCCGGATCGCGGTTGAAGAACAGGTCATCCTCCGGATTGGCCCGGATGTACTGGACGGCGAACTGCAGATCGATGATGTTCTCGTCGTCGGTGAGCATCA
>DATKEK010000188.1:0-2313 GCA_035512195.1 Burkholderiales bacterium | reverse complement strand
TACCGCCACCTCGGGATTTATGCCTACCGCGCCGCATTCCTGCGCGCTTTCACGCGGCTCGCGCCTGCGGCGATCGAGCGCTTCGAGGCGCTCGAGCAACTCCGCGCCCTCGCCCACGGCTATAGAATACACTGCGCGATCACCCGACTGGCGCCGCACCCCGGCATCGATACGCCCGCCGATCTCCGAAAGCTGCTGCGGCGGACCGGATAAGCGCCGGTCCGCATTGTCGCGGGCGCGGCATCAATGCTAAATTCGAAAGAACGTCAGCGCGGAAGAACCAATGAGAATAATACTTCTGGGCATGCCGGGCGCAGGCAAAGGCACCCAGGCCCGCTTCCTGATCGAAAAGTACCGCATCCCGCAAATCTCCACCGGCGACATGCTGCGGGGAGCGATCAAGGCCGGAACCGCGATCGGGATCGAGGCCGGACAGCACATGGATCGCGGCGAACTGGTTCCGGACGCCATCGTGATCGAGCTCGTCAAGCAACGCATCCAGCAGCCCGATTGCGCGGGCGGCTTCATTTGCGACGGCTTTCCCCGCACCATACCGCAGGCGCAAGCGCTGCGCCGGGCAGGCATCACGATCGACTTCGTGGTCGACATCGACGTGGCCGACGCCGAAATCCTGCGCCGCATGAGCGGGCGGCGCGCCCACCTGGCCTCGGGCCGGACCTATCACATTCTGTTCAACCCTCCCAAGGTGGAAGGCCGGGACGACGTCACCGGCGAGCCCCTCGTCCAGCGCGAGGACGACAAGGAAGAGACCGTGCGCCAGCGCATTGTCATCTACCACAGCCAGACCAAGCCGTTGATCGACTACTACTCCACGTGGGCCGAGAGCGGCGACGCCGACGCCCCGCGCTATGCCAGGGTGGACGGCACCGGGACGGTGGAGGCGATCCGCGACCGGCTGTTCGCGGCGCTCGAAAAATAGCGGTCAGCCTTCAGCTATCAGCGTGAAACCACAGCCGTTGTCAGGTTCAAGCCGAAGGCTGAGCGCTGACTGCTGACTGCTGATGTGCTGTTGATGCTAAAATTCGCGTTTTCCGACGTCCGGTTTTCTGCCGTGAACCCTGTGATCTCTGCCGGTCCCTGATCGTATGGCCAAGAAGAACGCTTTTTATGCCCAGTCCGGCGGAGTGACCGCCACCATCAACACCACCGCCTGCGCCGTGATCGAGACTGCGCGCAGGAACAAGAGCAGGATCGGCAAGGTTTACGCCGGGCGCGACGGCATCATCGGCGCCCTCACCGAGGACCTCATCGACACGTCGAAGGAATCGGCAGCGGACATTCGCGCCTTGCGCCACACGCCGGGCGGCGCCTTCGGCTCCTGCCGCTACAAGTTGAAGGGTCTCGAGGAGAACCGCGCCCAGTACGAGCGGCTGATCGAAGTATTCAAGGCGCACGACATCGGCTACTTCTTCTACAACGGCGGCAACGATTCAGCCGACACGTCGCACAAGGTGTCCCAGGTCGCGGAGAGGCTCGGCTACCCCCTGGCCTGCATCGGCGTGCCCAAGACCGTGGACAACGATCTTGCGATCACCGACACCTGCCCCGGCTTCGGGTCGGTCGCCAAGTACGTCTCCACCAGCATCCGCGAGGCCGGCTACGATGTCGCCTCGATGTACCGCACGTCCACGCGCGTGTTCGTCCTCGAGGTCATGGGCCGGCACGCCGGCTGGATCACGGCGGCCTGCGGGCTGGCGGCGGAAAAAGAAGGGGACGACCCCCAAATCCTGCTGTTCCCGGAGATCCCCTTCGACCAGGAGAAGTTTCTGGCCAGGGTCGACGATACCGTGCGCAGGAACGGCTATTGCACCATAGGCGTATCGGAAGGCCTGCGCTGGCCGGACGGCAAATTCCTTTCCGAGTCCGGGCTGCGCGACGCGTTCGGGCACGCGCAGCTGGGGGGCGTAGCGCCGCTCATCGCGCAACTGGTGAAGGACAAGCTCAAGCAGAAATATCACTGGGCGGTGGCCGACTACCTGCAGCGGTCCGCGCGTCACATCGCCTCGAAAACCGACGTGCTGCAATCGTACGCGGTGGGCAAGGCCGCGGTGGAGCTGGCGGTCAAGGGCCGCAGCGGGGTGATGCCGGTCATCGTGAGGAAATCGAGCAAGCCGTACCGGTGGGAAATCGGCGTGGCGGAGCTGAAGGATGTCGCGAATCACGAGAAACTCATGCCGCGCGATTTCATCACCGATGACGGCTTTCACATCACGGCGAAGTGCCGGCAATATATCCAGCCGCTGATTCAGGGCGAGGATTACCCGCCCTACCGCAACGGAATGCCGGCCTATG
>DATKEK010000187.1:0-4182 GCA_035512195.1 Burkholderiales bacterium | reverse complement strand
GACCACCACCGCCTCGCCGGCTGCGACGGCGCCGGTCACCGCCGCGCAGCCGACGCCTCCGCCGGCGGCTGCCGCGCCCTCGACGCCCGCTGCTCCGCCGGCATCTGTCGCGGCGCCAGCGCCGGCGACCGCACCGCCTCCGGCGGCCGTGGCGGCACGTCCCGCGCCCGTGCGCGCGGTCGAGCAACCGGTAATCCGGCCGTATCGCGAGGGGGACTGGCGGCCGGAGTTCTATACCGTCAAGCGCGGCGACACGCTGTACAGCATCGCGCTGGATCACGGTCAGGACTATCGCGATGTCGCGGCATGGAACGCTCTTGCCGATCCAGCCTACATCCAGGTCGATCAAAGGCTGCGGCTGTTTCCTCCGGGCGGGACAGCGGAGGCGGTGTCGCCGGAGCCGGTTGCGCTGCCGCCGGCGAGTCTGCCCGCACCGATGGCAGAGACGGTGGCTCGGGTGATTCCGCTGATCAGCGAACCGAAGGTGCGCAAGCTCCCCTATACCGATCGCGCCGTTGCGGAACTCACCGCGCCGCGCGCCGCCCCGACCGCGGCGGTTGCGGCTGCGCCAAGTCCGCAGCCCGCGCCGGCACCGCCCAGAGTGGAAGCGCCAGCCGCACCGCGCCAGGTGCAGGCCGGCGTGAGCGCGCAGCGCGACGAACGGCTTGCGTGGGAGTGGCCGACCAGCGGCAGGATCCGCTACGGCTTCGGGCAGGGATCAAACCAGAAGGGCGTCGGTATCGACGGCAACAAGGGACAGCCGGTCGTGGCCAGCGCACCGGGACGCGTGGTGTACAGCGGCAGTGGACTGCGGGGCTACGGCAATCTTATTATCATCAAACACAATCCAACGTATCTAAGCGTGTACGCGCACAACAGCCAGTTGCTGGTCAAGGAAGGCCAGTCCGTCGCGCAGGGACAGAAGATCGCCGAAATGGGTGATTCCGACAGCGAGCGGGTCACGCTGCATTTCGAGATCCGGCGGCTTGGCAAGCCGGTAGACCCGCTGCAGCATCTGCCCGAGAAGGCCTCATGAACGATGACGACCTGCCGGGCGGGCAGGAGGAAGAACAAGAGCCCGAGCCTGGTCAGCGTGAAGATTTTCCGAGCGCCAACCTGCTGAGCGATGTCACGCAGCTGTATTTCAACGACATCGGTCAGAACCATCTGCTGACGGTCGAGGAAGAACTGACCTACGCGCGAGACGCCAAGGACGGCGATTTCGATTCCCGCCAGAAGATGATCGAACACAACCTGCGGCTGGTGGTGAATGTCGCCAAGCGCTACGCAGGACGCGGCCTGCAACTTCTGGATCTGATCGAAGAAGGCAACCTCGGCTTGATTCATGCGCTGGAGAAATTCGACCCCGAGCGCGGATTCCGATTCTCCACTTACGCCACCTGGTGGATCAGGCAGTCGATCGAACGCGCGATCATGTACCAGTCGCGCACCATCCGTCTTCCCGTGCATGTCATCAAGGAATTGAACACGGTGCTGCGCGCTGCGCGGCACCTGGAGACGCATTCCGAGCGCGAAGCCTCGCCGGACGACGTGGCGCACCTGCTGGGGTGGGAAGTGAGCGAGGTCAGGCGCCTGCTGTCGCTGAACGAGCGCATGGCGTCGCTTGATGCGCCGCTGGATGTCGATCCGATGCTTTCGGTGGGAGAGTCGATCGCGGACGAGAACACGCCCGGCCCGGATGCCCTGCTGGAAAACGAAGAGATCGCAGAATACGTCAGGACCTGGCTCGGGCAGCTCTCCGAGCGGCATCGCAGCGTGATCGAGCGGCGCTACGGACTCAACGGCTCCGAAGTGCTGACGCTGGAGCAGCTCGCGCAGAACCTGAACCTGACCCGCGAGCGGGTGCGTCAGATCCAGATCGAGGCGCTGACCAGCCTGCGCAAGATCCTCAAGCGCAGCGGCATGTCGCGCGACACACTGCTCTAGAAAATCACCAGTAAACCGTAAAGAGCATTGACCACCAGGGCACCAGGAGCGGCATTCTTTATTCAAGTGTTGTCGGTGCGCTGCCCTCTGCCCCGGATGGCTTGGCCGGTAACGAATCCGCGCGACCCTGGTGCTTCAGATATGTTCTGTCCTTTGTCAGCTGACTGCATCGACGGCTTCGCGTAGCTGCGCCAGTGCCTGCGGATCCTGTGGCCCGCCGTAGCGCAGTCGGATGTAGAGCGTGCCGATATGCTCGACGCGCTCCCGCGTTTCCGGAAACTGCGCCGCGATTCTCGCGGTGAAATCCCGCGGCCCTTCCCATTTCCTGCGCGGTGCGCCGCGCGCCGCCATGGCATCGCAGAAGCGCTGCCATACGCGCTGGACCGGATCGGACGTGCGCCGTGCCAGCTTGCGCAGCATGCCGAAAGCAAACACCAGCAGGATGGCGCCCGTGGCAAAAAACAGCACGATCACCATGTCGCGCCAGGTGACGTTCGGCAGTCCGATGGATGCGAAGAACTGCGACTGACGGTCCTGCGAATACCCGAGCACCCACTGGTTCCATGAATTGGTGACCGCATCCCATGCGTGCCGGGTGGTGCGCAACCAGTTGGCGCCGGTGCGGCGAAGCAGGGGCAACGGGTCGGTGGTCGGCACTGCTCTGGATACACCGAGCGAAATCCGGAACGGCGACACGGCGGCGGTCGGATCCAGCCGCACCCAGCCCTCGTCCGCCAGCCAGATCTCGGTCCAGGCGTGCGCTTCCGCCTGTCGCACCACCAGGTAGTTGTCCACCGGGTTCATCTCGCCGCCAAGGTAACCGGTGACGATGCGTGTTGGAATTCCCGCTGCGCGCATCAGTACAGCAAAGCTCGACGCATAGTGCTCGCAGAAGCCGCTGCGCGTCTCGAACAGAAACTCATCCACCGGATCGCCAGTCAGTTCCGGCGGTGCGAGCGTGTAGATGAAGGGCTGATCGCGGAACATCTGCAGCGCCCGCTCCACGATTGCGCGATCGTCGGCAGTCTCCTGCCGCCAGCCTTCGGCGAGCGCCCGCGCCCGCATCGCGGCATTCGGCGGCAGTTGCAGGGCGCGCTGCAGTTCAGCCGGCACGGTCTCGCTGCCGATCCGGTACGCCGTCATCGACTCCCCGTCGTAGCGCCTGCGTTCGCGCACCGGGCGCACCGACAATACCTGGTAGTCGCGGGTGACCACGCTGCCAGGGGGAAGCTGCGAGGGGAGGTCGATCATGAACAGCCAGCGCTCCTCGTGCGGTTCCAGGGTTACCGTATAACGGATCGGCGGCGCCAGCGACTCGTAAGACATCATCGACATGGTGACCGGCTGCTCCGTGCGCCAGGTGCGTCCGTCGTACGCCCACATTACCGGTCCCCGCCAGTAGAATCCGGCAGGGTTTTCCGGTGGCGTGTCGAACTGAACCCGGAACGCAATCTCATCGGACAGCGACAGGTCGGTGATGCTGCCGGGCGACATGGTGTCCGACAATCCGCTGCGTGCCGATATCTGGGTCTGCGGCAGTCCCCACAGCGGACCCTGCACGCGCGGGAACAGAATGAACAGCACCAGCATTAGCGGCACCGACTGCATCAGCAGGGTGCCGGAGCTGCGCACCACCGCACCGAAACGCGGCGGACCGGCCGCGTGCTGCAGGCTCACCATGGTGGCAGTGATTACCCAGATGGCGGCGATCGAATAGATCGCGGTGACGATAGTCTGGCTGTAGAAGAAATTGGTGATGGTGAGGAAATACGACAGCAGAACGACGATGAACACGTCGCGCGACCGCTGCATCTCCAGCAATTTGAGCGATACCATCACCAGCAGCAATGCCACCCCGGAATCGCGGCCGAACAGCGTGCGGTAGGAGAGCAGCACGCCTGCAACGGCGATCGCCGCAGCCAGTATCAGCAGCCATGCGGCGGGCAATTTCCGCTGCTGCCAGCCGAGGTAAAAGCGCAGCAGCAGCGCGGTGCTGCAGAACGCCACGATCCATCCCGGCACCCGTCCGACGTGCGGCGCCAGAACCACCGCAACGCTGACCAGGATCGCAGCCAGGTTATGCAGCGCGAGAGGTTTGTTGTCGTTCATCCGGTGCGGTGTTGAACAGCGCAAGCGCCTCCAGCGCGCGCGTGCGTTGCGTCTCGCCTGTGCCAAGCGTCAGTTCGGTCCCCGGCAGTCGCAGTCCGTAGCGATATCCCGCCACATGCGCGTCGA
>DATKEK010000186.1:0-21749 GCA_035512195.1 Burkholderiales bacterium | reverse complement strand
CGTCACGGCCGCAATCTGCCGTCGAGGGTGATTCCGCTGGAAGTGCACCACGCAGCCTCGACCGGGCTCGACCTCGCGCTGACTGCAATCGCATACGGCGCCAACCAGTACTTCGTGCTTTTCGACCGCACCGCGGCGCCGCAGTATCCGGCCGCCCTGCGCAGCCAGCTCGCGTTCGGCCAGGCCATACTCTCCGCGCTCGGCTACCAGGGACGGCATTTCGACGTGATCGAGGCCGACGTCTGGGAGCGGCTCGACGCAGCGCTCACAGCGCTTGCGCCGGCACAGTCGCCGCGCGAATCCGCCGCCTTTCGCGTATTCGAGCGCAAGCGCACCACACTTGGTTTTGCCTTCGATCATCTGCTGGCGCAGGCGCCGCAGCCGCAGGAGTCGATTGCGCTCGAGGCGGGCGCGCCGTTCGGCATGATCGAAGTCAACCGCGATACCTGTACGCTGTGCATGGCCTGCGTCGGTGCCTGTCCCGAGAATGCGCTGGCGGACGGCCGCGAGCTACCGCAACTGCGCTTTGTCGAGGCGAACTGCGTGCAATGCGGGCTGTGCAAAGCCGCCTGTCCCGAGGATGCGATTTCGCTGGTGCCGCGCCTGCTGACCGGTGCCGCCTGGAAGCAGGAACGCGTTCTGAACGAAGACCGGCCTTTTGCCTGCGTACGCTGCAGCAAGGAATTCGCCACCACCAAGCTGGTGGAAAACATGGTGAACAGGCTGGTCGGGCATGCCATGTTCAGCACCCCGGAGGCCCTTGCGCGCGTCAGGATGTGCGGCGACTGCAGGGTGATCGACATGATGGATCGCGGCGGCGAAGCCAGCATCTCGGACTACAAGCAATGAAGGCCGTGCAACCACAGACCGATACCACGCCGGGTCCGGAAGACGCGGCGCGCGGAGATCTCTACGCGGTGCTCGCCGCGCTGCTGGGTGCGCCGCCGTCCGGCACGCTGTTGCGACTGATTGCCGAGGCCGACGATATTGCCGCGCGATCTTCGGCCGACACGCCGCTTGCCGGCGCGTGGCGCGATCTGCAGGCGGCATCCGCGGCAGCGAACGAAGACGCAGTGCGCGAGGAATACGCGGCGCTTTTCTTCGCGGTCGGCGAACCGCAGGTCATGTTGTATGCCTCCTGGTATCGCACCGGGTTCCTGATGGAAGAACCGCTCGCCCGCGTGCGCGCCGATCTCGCCCGGCTCGGGCTTTCTCGCTTACAATCGGTCAACGAACCGGAGGACCACATCGCCGCGCTGTGCGAAACGATGCGCCTGCTGGTGTACGAGGAGCAAGTCACGGACGCCGCGCGGCTTGCAGTGCAGAAGCACTTTTTCTCGCGGCATATCGCCCCCTGGCATGCGAAATTGACGCAGCGCATCGAACAGGCCGCCGCCGCGAATTTTTACCGCAGGGTCGCGGTGCTGATGCAGGCATTCTTCGAGGCGGAAACAGCGCACTTCGAACATTATGCGGGCATGGCGCAATGAACCGGAATCCTGCGACAGCGTTATTGCGCGAAGTTCGAATCGGAGGACATCGATGAGCAAGCTCTCTCGAAGACGTTTCCTTGCGGTAGCCGGACTCGGCGGCGCCGGCGCTGCGGTTGGCGCGGTCGCCGCCGCGCAGCCTGCGCCAGCCGTCGCGACCGGGAATGCGCCGGACGGACAGAAACAGAAGGGCTACCAGGTCACCGAACACATCAGAAAGTATTACCGCACCGCCCGCGTTTGAGCGGCGCAGGAGGACACGCATGTTGCTTCGCAAAATCGGCAGTACTGCGGCAGCGTCCGGCCGCCGGCAGATCGCGCGCATGGCGCCGGTGGCGACCATGGACCGACGCACTTTCCTCAAACGCGCCGGGCTGACTGTCGGCGCCGGCGGACTCGCCAGCCAGTTACCGCTGGGCATGATCGGACGCCAGGACGCGAACGCCGCGGCGCCGGCGGGTGCCGGCGAAAGCGTGGTGAGGCGCACCATCTGCACGCATTGCTCGGTCGGCTGCGCGGTGGACGCGGTGGTGCAGGACGGCGTGTGGGTGCGCCAGGAGCCGGTGTTCGATTCGCCGCTCAACATGGGCGCGCACTGCGCCAAGGGTGCCTCGGTGCGCGAGCACGGTCACGGCGACCGCCGGCTGAAATATCCGATGAAGCTGGTCGACGGCAAGTACCAGCGCATCTCCTGGGAACAGGCGATGAACGAGGTCGGCGACAAACTGCTCGAGATCCGCGAGCAGAGCGGCCCTGACGCGGTGTTCTGGGTCGGCTCCAGCAAGCACTCGAACGAGCAGGCCTACCTGATGCGCAAGTTCGTGTCGTTCTGGGGCTCGAACAACACCGATCACCAGGCGCGAATCTGCCACTCGACCACGGTTGCCGGCGTAGCCAACACCTGGGGCTACGGTGCGATGACCAACTCCTACAACGACATGCAGAAGTCGAAATGCATGTTGTTCATCGGCAGCAACGCCGCGGAGGCGCATCCGGTGTCGATGCTGCACGTGCTGCACGGCAAGGAAAACGGGTCGAAGATGATCGTGGTCGACCCGCGCTTCACCCGCACCGCCGCGCGCGCCGATCACTACGTGCGCATCCGCCCCGGCACCGACATCCCGTTCGTCTGGGGCATCCTCTACCACATCTTCAGGAACGGCTGGGAAGACCGCAAATACATCGGCGAGCGCGTCTACGGCATGGAGGACGTGCGCAGGGAAGTGATGACCTGGACACCGGATCGCGTGAAGGACGTCACCGGCGTGGACGAAGCGGATGTCTACAACATCGCCAAGATCATGCACGAAAACCGGCCCGGCACGGTGGTGTGGTGCATGGGCGTGACCCAGCACACGGTCGGCAACGCCAACGTGCGCGCGCTGTGCATCCTCGAACTCGCACTCGGCAATGTCGGCGTCTCCGGCGGCGGCGCGAACATCTTCCGCGGCCATGACAACGTGCAGGGCGCGACCGACGTCGGCCCGAACCCGGAGTCGCTGCCCGGCTACTACGGGTTGTCGGAGGGCGCCTGGAAACACTGGACTGCGGTATGGAGCGTGGACTACGAATGGGTGAAGTCGCGCTACGCCTCGCAGGAACTGATGGAAAAGCCAGGCATGACCGTGTCGCGCTGGATCGACGGCGTGCTGGAGAACGCGGACAACATCGATCAGCCGTCGAACCTGCGCGCCCTGGTGTACTGGGGACACGCGGCCAACAGCCAGACGCGCGGCGCGGACATGAAGCGCGCGATGGAGAAGCTCGACCTGATGGTGATCATCGATCCCTACCCGACTGCGGCCGCGGTGATGCCAGAGCGCAAGGACGGCGTGTACCTGCTGCCAGCCGCCACGCAGTTCGAGACCAGTGGTTCCTGTACCGCATCGAACCGTTCGCTGCAATGGCGCGAAAAAGTCATTGAGCCGCTGTTCGAGTCCAAGCCCGACCACACGCTGATGTATGCGTTCGCGAAGAAGTTCGGCTTCGCCGACGAACTGGTCGCCAACGTGGAACTGGTCAAGGACAAGGACGGCTGGGACGAACCGGTGCCGGAAGACATCCTGCGTGAGATCAACCGCGGGGCCTGGACCATCGGCTATACCGGTCAGTCGCCGGAACGGCTGAAGCTGCACATGAAGCACATGTACACCTTCGACCCGGTCACGCTGAAGGCGAACGGCGGACCGTGCGACGGCGATACCTTCGGGCTGCCATGGCCGTGCTGGGGCACGCCGGAGATGAAGCATCCCGGCACCCATGTGCTGTACGACACCTCGAAGGAAGTGAAGGACGGCGGGCTGTGCTTCCGTGCAAACTTCGGCGTAGAACGCAATGGCGTCAACCTGCTCGCGGCGGACGGCTCGCACCCTAAGAACGCCGACATCCGCACAGGGCATCCGGAGTTCGATGCGGTGCTGCTGAAAAAACTGGGCTGGTGGAACGAACTGACGGACGCAGAGAAGAAAGCGGCCGAAGGCAAGAACTGGAAGACCGATTCTTCCGGCGGCATCATCCGCGTGGCGATCGAGCACGGCTGCGCGCCGTTCGGCAACGCGCGCGCCAGGGCGCTGGTATGGAACTTCCCGGACCCGGTGCCGGTGCACCGCGAGCCGCTGTTCTCGGCGCGCCCCGATCTGGTCGACAAGTATCCCACGCATAACGACATCAAGACATTCTGGCGTCTGCCGACGCTTTACAAGTCGGTGCAGGAGCAGTACCGCAATGCTGTCAGCGAGTTTCCGATCATTCTCACCAGCGGCCGGCTGGTGGAGTACGAAGGCGGCGGCGAGGAAACGCGTTCCAATCCGTGGCTCGCGGAACTGCAGCAGGAAATGTTCGCGGAGGTGAACCCGCGCGACGCCAACGACCAGGGTGTGCGTCATAACGAGTACATCTGGGTGGAGACGCCGCAGGCGCGGATCAAGGTCAAGGCGCAGATCACCGAGCGCGTCGGACCCGGCGTGATGTTCATGCCCTTTCACTTCGGCGGATGGTGGATGGGCAGGGACCTGCTGGACAGGTATCCGGAGGGCGCCGCGCCGTTTGTGCGCGGCGAAGCCATCAACACCGCGACCACTTACGGTTACGACTCGGTGACGATGATGCAGGAGGCGACCAAGGTCACCCTCTGCAGATTCCAGCGCGCGTGATGGACAGCGACGCGCAGAGGAGAAGAGCGCAATGGCAAGAATGAAATTCCTGTGCGACGCCGAGCGCTGCATAGAATGCAACGCCTGCGTGACCGCATGCAAGAACGAGCACGAAGTGCCCTGGGGCATCAACCGCCGGCGGGTGGTGACCATGAACGACGGCGTGCCCGGCGAGCGTTCGATGTCGGTGGCCTGCATGCACTGCTCGGATGCGCCGTGCATGGCGGTGTGCCCAGTCGATTGTTTCTACAAGACCGAGGACGGCGTGGTGCTGCACGACAAGGACTTGTGCATCGGCTGCGGCTACTGTTTTTACGCCTGTCCGTTCGGTGCGCCGCAGTTCCCGCAGACCGGCGCGTTCGGCATGCGCGGGAAGATGGACAAGTGCACGTTCTGCGCGGGCGGACCGGAGCAGAACACCTCGGAGGAGGAGTTCGAAAAATACGGCCGCAACCGTCTCGCGGAAGGCAAGCTGCCGGTGTGCGCGGAAATGTGCTCGACCAAGGCGCTGCTCGGCGGCGACGGCGACGTGCTCGCCGACATCTACCGTGAGCGGGTGCTGGTGCGCGGCAAGGGCTCGGAAGTCTGGGGCTGGGGTACCGCCTACGGAAAACCCGACAGGGGCGGAGAGGAGTCGTGAGGACTGTTTTTGCGGCGCTCGCCTGTGGCCTGCTGTTGTCCGCCTGCAGCGAACGCCCGCAACACTATGCCTACGAGAACGGCCGCTATGCCGGCAAACCGGACACGCCCGTGTGGCAAAGCGAGCAGTTCGAAAACGACCGTGAACAGTGGCAGCGTGCGATTCGCGACCGCAATCTGCAGCAGAGCGAATACACGCGCATGCGGGGAGGCGGCTGAGCATGGCGGCACGCGTGCTTCTAGGGTTGTGGCTGGCGCTTGCTGTGCTGGTCGGCGGCTCGAGCGTGCTGCCGGTCGGGCACGCGCTCGCCGATTCGGACAGTGCCGCGCAGGTGCAGCGGCAGCAGGAGCAGCCGCTGAACAACGCGCCGGTGTGGCGTGCGGTACGCGAAGGCGAGCCCGGCGTGACCCAGGTGCGCGGCCGCGAGACCGGCGTGCTCATCCAGTCGAGCGGGGAGACCTGGCGGCTGATTCGCAACGGCCCGGTGACGCTGTACGGCGGCATCCTGCTGATCCTGCTGCCGATCCTGATTCTCGGCTTCTACAAGTTCAACGGGCCGATGCAACTGCACGGCAAACCCACCGGGCGCAGCATCGAACGCTTCACCCGCTGGGAACGCATCGTGCACTGGAGTGCCGCGATCACTTTCGTGATTCTCGCGGTGACCGGCATCCTGCTGCTGTTCGGCAAGCATTTCCTGATTCCGGTGATCGGTTATTCCGCGTTTTCCTGGATCGCTGCCGTTTCCATCAGACTGCACAACTTCGTCGGGCCGCTGTTCATCTTCTGCATGGCCTGCATGCTGGTGACCTTCTTTCGCGACAACCTGCCGCGGCGTATCGACTGGGAGTGGCTGAAGAAGGCGCCGCAGGTGCTGACCGGCAAGGCGCACGTGCCGTCGGGCAAGTACAACGCGGCGGAAAAGGGCTGGTTCTGGGGCGGCGTCGCTTTCCTCGGGCTGGTGGTCGGCGCCTCCGGCCTGGTGCTAAATTTTCCCAACTTTGACCAGACGCGGCTCACCATGCAGATCGCCAATATCGTCCACGGCGTCGGCGCGCTGATATTCATCCTGGCTTCCTTCGGCCATATCTACATGGGTACGATCGGCACCGAGGGTGCATACGAAGGCATGAAAACCGGAATGGTGGACGAGACCTGGGCGAAGGAGCATCACCAGTTGTGGTACGAGGAGGTCAGGTCCTCGGCGGCGCGACCGCAAGCGGGCGGTTCCGCCGAGCCCGCAAAACTCCCCACCTGACGCGGCGGAGGCCCGCCGTGGCTGCCTTGAACGTCTTCGGGTTTGCCGCCTGGTCCGGCAGCGGCAAGACCACGCTGATCGAGAACCTGGTGCCGCTGTTCGTTGCGCAGGGGTTGCGCGTGTCGCTGATCAAGCACGCGCATCATGCCTTCGACGTCGACCAGCCCGGCAAGGATTCCTGGCGTCATCGCGCGGCCGGCGCCACCGAAGTGCTGCTGACCTCTTCCACCCGCTGGGTGCTGATGCATGAAATGCGCGGGGCCGCCGAACCGGAACTGCCCGAGCAGCTCGCGCGGCTGTCGCCCTGCGACCTGGTGTTGGTCGAAGGCTTCAAGCGCCAGCCGATCCCGAAACTCGAGATTCACCGCAAGGCGACCGGTTCGCCGTTGCTCTACCCGGAAGATCCGCATATCGTCGGCATCGCCACCGACGCCACCTTCGATGCCCCCATTCCCAGGCTGCCGCTGAACGATTACCCGGCCATCGGCGCGTTCGTGCTGCGCCAGGTGGGGCTCGGGTGAGCCTTCGGCGGTAGAATAACGCGCATGAAACCCGGAGAAACCCAGGCGGCAGTGGTCCGCATACTTTACTTCGCAAGATTGCGCGAGGCGCTCGACCGCTCGGAAGAGGAGCTCGTGCTGCCCGAGGGCGTGGGCGACGTCGGCAGTTTGCTGACCTTCCTGCGAGAACGCGGGGGCGCATGGGCGAACGAACTCGCGCCAGGCAAGGCGGTGCGTGCTGCCGTCAATCAGGACATGAGCGACGCGCAAGCGACGATCAAAGGCGGCGACGAGATCGCGTTTTTCCCGCCGGTCACCGGGGGCTAGACATGGCGGTGAGGGTGCAGACCGCGGATTTCGACGTCGGCGCGGAAATCGCGCGGCTGCGCGCCGGCGATGCGCGCATCGGTGCGGTCGCCAGCTTCATCGGCGTGGTGCGTGACTTGAACGACGGCGACGCGGTTTCCGAACTGACGCTGGAGCACTATCCCGGCATGACCGAAAAGGCGCTGGAGGAAATCGTTGCGCAGGCCAGGTCGCGCTGGGACATCTACGATGCGCTGGTGATCCACCGTGTCGGTACGCTGAAGCCTACCGACCAGATCGTGCTGGTGATTACCACCAGCGCGCATCGCGGCGAAGCCTTCAAGGCCTGCGAGTTCCTGATGGATTACCTCAAGACCGGCGCGCCGTTCTGGAAGCGCGAGCAGACGCCCGCGGGCAGCCGCTGGGTGGACGCGCGCGAAAGCGACGACGCCGCCGCGCGCCGCTGGTCGTAATGGCCGCGCGGAAGTCCGTATCCCGGAAGTCTGGCGATGCGGCGCCGAAGCCGCAGATCCGCATCATGTTCCGCAAGGCGATTGCGATGGGGCCGGGCAAGGCCGACCTGCTTGAGGCGATCGAGCAGACCGGCTCGATCTCGGCCGCCGCGCGCAAGATGCGCATGTCCTACCGCAGGGCGTGGTTGCTGGTGGATACCATGAACCAGTGTTTCGCAAAACCGCTCGTCGCGACCGCAACCGGCGGCAGCCACGGCGGTGGCGCGCAGATCACCGAATTCGGGCGCGAGGTCCTGCGCCGCTATCGCGAAATGGACAGCGCGGCGAGCGCCGCGGTTGCCAGGCAGGTGACCGAGTTCACGCGGCTGATGAGCCGTTCCCCGCAGTAGGTTTGGCGTCGGCTTGACGTATGCCGGTCGCCAAGATAGCCTGACAGGCGTTATATAAACTCGTATATTACGCATTTTTCGACCGCGATTCCGACATGCCGGTTTCCCAGGAAGTGCTGATTCCGCTGTGGCTGACGCTCAAGGTTGCCGGTTGGGCGACGCTGTTCGCCACCGTGCTCGGCGTCGTGGCGGCATTCGTCGTTGCGCGCACACGCATTCCCGGTCGCGACTATCTCGACGCGGTCATGACTCTGCCGATGGTGCTGCCGCCCACCGTACTCGGCTATTACCTGCTGGTCCTGATCGGCCGCAGGAGCGCATTCGGTGGATGGCTCTTCGATACCTTCGGCATCACGCTGGTGTTTACCTGGCAGGGCGCGGTGATCGCGGCGGCGATCGTGGCGTTTCCGCTGGTGTACAAGAGCGCGGTGACGGCCCTGGAAGGGGTCGACGCACAGTTCGAGCAGGCAGCGCGGGTTCTCGGCAAATCGGAATGGGCGGTGTTCCTGCGCGTGACGCTGCCACTCGCCTGGCGCGGCATTCTTGCCGGCGGCATGCTCGGGTTCGCGCGCGCGCTCGGCGAGTTCGGCGCCACGCTGATGGTAGCGGGCAACCTCCCCGGCAGAACGCAGACGCTGTCGATCGCGATCTACGACGCCGTCGAAGCCGGCAGGAACGAAATGGCGAACTTCCTGGTAATCGTGACCTCTCTGGTGTGCGTTTCCATCCTGGTGGCGTCGGGCAAGCTGCTCAAGCCGCGTTACGCGAGATAGCCGGCCATGCGCATCGAGGTCGACATCCGGAAAACATTTCGCTCGCGCGCACGCGAATTCAGGCTCGATGTGCAGTTTTCCTGCCAGGATGACGTCAGCGTTGTTTTCGGCGCATCCGGGTCGGGAAAGAGCGCAACGCTGCGCGCGATCGCCGGATTGGAGCGACCGGATGCCGGACGTATCGCGGTGGACGGCCAGGTGCTGTTCGACTCGCGCAGCGGCGTATATCTGCCCGCCCGTCGTCGCGCGGTCGGCTACGTGTTTCAGGACTACGCGCTGTTTCCGCATCTGACTGTCGCCGAGAACGTGGCGTTTCCGCTGAACCGCTGGTGGCAGCGCAGGCCGGGGAGGACCGTGGCGCGTCAGGTCAAGGATCTGCTGGAGCTGTTCGAAATCGACATGCTGGCGCACAGCTATCCGTGGCAGATATCCGGCGGGCAGCGCCAGCGCGTCGGCCTTGCACGGGCGTTGATACGGAAGCCGTCGATACTGCTGCTGGACGAACCTTTCGCGGCGCTGGATCCGCTGCTGCGTATCCGCATGCGCCAGGAGTTGCTGAACACGCAGTGGCTGTTCAAGGTGCCGATGCTGCTCATTACCCACGATCCGCAGGACGTCGCAGCACTGGCGGAATCGCTGCTGATCATGCGCCAGGGCCGGGTGGCAAAGAACGTGGACCTGAAGGGCGCGCCGTACCGCGATTCCGGGGGAAATCCGGTCCGGGGCGAGGTGCGCAGGCTGCTGATGCGTGAATCCGGCGTGCAAGTCGATGACCGGGATACGCGGGCGTCCGGGTGAACGACAGACGCCGCTGCACAAAACGCCGGTGACCGCGAACGGCGTGGCGATGGACGACGAGAAGGCGCTGCTGTTGCGCGCCCAGGTGGATTTCTGAACGCAGGTATTTTTCCCGGGGCGACCGCCACAATGGACATGAAATTTCTCATTGCACTGATTCTGGCATTGACCTTCATCGGCGCGCTGAATGCGCAGCAGCGCGTTTCAGTCGCTGCGGCATCCGACCTCGCCTACTGCCTGGAGGAAATGAACAGGGTGTTTCACCGGGAACATCCGGGACTCGAGGTTATTGTGTCGAACGGCTCGTCGGGCATGTTCTTTAACCAGATCCGCCAAGGTGCGCCGTTCGATGTGTACCTGTCCGCCGACATCGACTTTCCCAATAGGCTGGTGAGGGAAGGCGAAGCGGTGGGCGACAGCCTGACGCTTTATGCGCTGGGCCGCATCGTGCTCTGGACCAATCGCACGGACCTGCCGCTGGATACGGGCCTCGAGGTTCTGCGCTCGCCGTCGGTCCGTTACATCGCGCTTGCCAACCCGGAGCATGCGCCATATGGGAAGGCCGGAAAGGCGGCGCTGGAGCACAAGAAAATCTGGGATGAGGTGAAAACAAAAGTCGTATTCGGACAGAACATCCTGCAGGCGATGCAGTTTGTCGACACCGGTAACGCCGACGTCGGCGTCATCGCGCTGTCGCTGGTAACGGCGCCTGCGATGCAGGGAAGGGGCCGCCATGTGCTGCTCCCCCATGAATGGCACCCGCCTCTGGAACAGGCGCTGGTGCTGACCCGGCATGGAAGCGGCAATCCGGCGGCGCAAACCTACCTGCGCTTCCTGCAGAGCGCTCCGGCGCGGGCGATCTTCGAGAAATATGGATTCGTTGTTCCCACCGGGAGGCAATGAGCGCGCTTCTGAATCGGGACGTTCGATGATTGTGCATTGGCTGCGAACGCAGCTGGCTGCTATCTTTGCTTGGTCGGAGTGCCGGGGGGGGGACGCATGAGCTTTGCAGGCGCGTTTGCGGTTGGAATCGGCGCGATGCTGGGCGCATGGTCGCGCTGGGGACTGGGCGTTCTGCTCAACCCGCTGTTTCCGACGGTGCCGCTCGGCACGCTGTCGGTAAATCTCGTCGGTGCCTACCTGATCGGCGTGGCGATCGAGCTGTTCGTGAACCACGCCGGCATGTCGCCGGAACTGAGGCTGTTCGTGATCACCGGATTCCTCGGCAGCATGACGACCTTTTCCGCATTTTCCGCGGAGACCGTGGCGTTGCTCGCGCGCCAGCAGTACGCGTGGGCGGCGACGCTGATCGCATCGCACGTGATCGGCTCGATCGCGATGACCGTGCTCGGCATTCTCACCGTAAAAGCCTTTAGCGGCTGATAACGCAGCGGCGCGTCAGCCGCCGGTCAGGGTGTTCAGCTGCGCGCGTGCGGCGTCGATGGTTTCCGACGCGGTCAGTCCCACCGGGCCCACGCCGGCGGCGACCAGCCGGTCTGCCGCCAGGCCGTGCAGCCGCACGGCAGCGGGCAATGCGAGATGCGCAGGCGCGCGCTGGGCGATCAGCGCGCCGGCCATGCCGGCGAGCACGTCGCCCATGCCGGCGCTCGCCATGCCGGGATTGCCGCTGGTATTGATCTGCCACACGCCGTCCGCGAATGCGCAAATGCTGCCCGCGCCCTTCAACACCGCGGCGGCCTTGTAACGGCGCGCAAGCTCGAGCGCTGCGGCGATGCGGTCCGACTGCACCTGTGCGGTTTCCGTTTCCAGCAGGCGCGCGGCCTCGGCCGGGTGCGGCGTCAGCAGCGTGGGCGCGCTGCGGCTGGCGATGGCTTTGCGCAACTCGGGCGCCTGCGCCAGTAGATTCAGCGCGTCCGCATCC
Organism: Burkholderiales bacterium; assembly: GCA_035512195.1. Taxonomy (GTDB): domain Bacteria; phylum Pseudomonadota; class Gammaproteobacteria; order Burkholderiales; family Eutrophovitaceae; genus DATKEK01. Next base: position 10,088 of record DATKEK010000186.1, on the reverse strand, counting down.
AGCACCAGTCCGCACGGGAGCCTGATCGCCGCTGCAAGCGCATGGCGCGCCGACTCCGACTGTCCCAGCCCCGGACCGACCACCGCGCATGCAAGGTTTCTTTGCGTAAGCACGTCCTGGGCTGCGCGCAGCATCAGTTCCGGCTGCGTCGGATCGACCGTGGGACTGTCGGCGAGCAGTCCCACCAGCACGCGTCCGGCGCCGAATTTCAGCGCGGCGCGCCCGGCGAGCAGCGCGGCACCGACCATGCCCGGCGCGCCGCCGATGATGCCGACATCGCCGAAGTGGCCTTTGTGGCTGTTCTTCATTCGCGGCGGCAATGCCGCGCGAATGATCCCGTCGTCTGTCAGCCAGCCATGGCCTTCCGGCAGCGACGCCGGCTTCACGCCCAGATCGTCGAAGGACACCTGCCCCACGTGATCCGGGCCGTCGAGGGTGTACAGACCGGCCTTGCGGCCGAGGAATGTCAAGGTATGTTCAGCGCGCACCGCCGCGCCGAGCGCGCGCCCGGTGTCGGCGTGCAACCCGCTCGGTATGTCGATCGACAATACCGCCCTGCCGGCCGCGTTCAGTGCGCCGGCAAGTTCGGCATGGCGTGCGTCCAGCTCGCGTTCGAGACCGATGCCGAACAGGCCGTCCAGCGCCAGGTCCCAGTTGCCGGTCGGCGGCAGCGAATCGATGAATCCGCCGCCGCACTCCAGCCACGCCATATGTGCGGCGCGGGCGTCGGCCTTCAGCTTGTCCGGATTGCCGGTGAACAGCACGCGCACGTCGAACCAGCGGCCCTTCAGGTGGCGCGCAGCGACAAGCGCATCGCCGCCGTTGTTGCCGGGTCCGGCAAGTACCAGCACGCGCTTTCCGCGCTCGGCAATCAGCGTCTGTGCGAGATCGGCGACGGCCTTGCCCGCGCGCTCCATCAACGGCGGAGACGGCGATTGCGACAGCGCGTTCGCCTCGATTTCGCGGATCTGGCGGGTGAGAAAGACGGGAGTGGCCATGGATCGGTCTGCGGTTGTTGCCGAGTTTAGCGGAAACCCGCAGGCGGCCGGCACCGGCGACGCGCGCCCGTTCGGTATAATCGCGCTTTCGCCAGCATGGCCGAACAAATGCCCGACCTTCTCTCCCTGCGCGGCCGCATTGCGCTGTCCGAGTTCCGACTCAGCAAGCTTCTCACCCAACTGCAACAAGCCGTCCGTTCGGTCGCCGCGGTCTCCGCGGAGTACTGGCATTTCGTCGAAACCGCCACGCCGCTGTCCGCGGGTCAGCTTGAAGTACTCGACCGCATCCTGACTTATGGCCCGGCGGCCGGCAAAACGGCGCCGCGCGGCGAACTGCTGCTGGCGGTGCCTCGGCTGGGCACGCTGTCGCCATGGGCGTCGAAGGCGACCGACATCGCGCATGCCTGCGGGCTCGATCCGGTCACGAGGATCGAGCGCGGTGTCGCCTACCGCCTGCGCCATCGCGCGGACCACGCGTTCGCGGAAGAAGAACTGCAGGCGATCGCGCCGCTGCTGCACGACCGCATGACCGAGACGCTGCTGCGCTCATTCGATGACGTGCAGAAGCTGTTTCTGCATGTCGAGCCGGGCGCGCTGGCTTCCGTGGATGTGGCGGGCGGAGGCCGCGACGCGCTCGAGCGTGCGAACAGCGAAATGGGACTGGCGCTTTCCGCTGACGAGATCGATTACCTGCTGGACAGTTTTCGCCGCATCGGACGCAATCCGACCGACGTCGAATTGATGATGTTCGCGCAGGCGAACTCCGAGCATTGCCGCCACAAGATCTTCAACGCGCAGTGGGTGATCGACGGCAAGTCCCAGGACAAGTCCCTGTTCGGCATGGTGCGCGAGACGCACCGCCTGCACCCCGAAGGCACGGTCATAGCCTACGAGGACAATGCGGCAGTCATGGAAGGGGCGACGGTCGCGCGCTTCTATCCGGATGCAAACGGCATCTACCGGCGTGTGGAGCAGGCGACCCACATCCTGATGAAAGTCGAGACGCACAATCATCCCACCGCGATCTCGCCTTTCCCCGGCGCCGCGACCGGTTCCGGCGGCGAAATCCGCGACGAGGGCGCGACCGGACGCGGCGCGAAACCGAAGGCCGGCCTGACCGGGTTCTCGGTTTCCAACCTGCGCATTCCCGGTTTCGAACAGGCATGGGAACGCGATACGGTCGGCAAGCCGGCGCGCATTGCCTCGGCGCTGTCGATCATGCTCGAAGGGCCAATCGGCGCGGCGTCGTTCAACAACGAGTTCGGCCGGCCGAACCTGTGCGGCTATTTCAGGACTTACGAACAGGCGGTCGCAGGCGAGGTGCGCGGCTATCACAAGCCGATCATGATCGCGGGCGGACTGGGAAATATCTCCGCCGCCCACACGCACAAGCTCGCATTCGATCCGGGAACGCTGCTGGTTCAGATCGGCGGACCGGGCCTGCTGATCGGCATGGGCGGCGGCGCGGCATCGAGCATGGCGACCGGCGCCAATATCGCGGACCTCGATTTCGATTCCGTACAGCGCGGCAACGCCGAGATCCAGCGCCGCGCGCAGGAAGTCATCGACCGCTGCTGGGCGCTGGCCGATGCCAACCCGATTCTGTCCATCCATGACGTCGGCGCCGGCGGCCTGTCGAACGCGTTGCCGGAACTCGCATACGGTGCCGGGCGCGGCGCGCGCATCGATCTGCGAGAGATACCGAGCGAGGAACCGGGGATGACGCCGGTGCAGATCTGGTGCAACGAGGCGCAGGAGCGTTATGTGCTGGCGGTTGCGCGCGATCGTATCGACGCATTCCGCGCGATCTGCGAACGCGAGCGCTGCCCTTACGCGGTGCTTGGCAAGGCGACTGCCGATGGCGTGCTGGAGGTGGCGGACCCGCTGTTCGGCAACAAGCCCGTCGATGTCGATCTTTCGGTGATCCTCGGCAAGCCGCCGAAGATGCTGCGGAACGTAAAGCGGATGCGGCGCCGGAGCGACCTGCTCGATCTTTCCAGGGCGCGTCTGCGCGAGGCCGCCTATCGCGTGCTGCGTCTGCCGGCGGTTGCCGACAAGACCTTCCTGATCTCGATCGGCGATCGCACCGTGGGCGGCCTGTGCGCGCGCGATCCATTTGTCGGACCCTGGCAGGTGCCGGTGGCGGATGCCGCCGTCACCCTGATGGGATTCGATACCTACCGCGGTGAGGCGTTCGCGATCGGCGAACGTACGCCGCTTGCGGTGATCGACGCGCCCGCATCCGGACGCATGGCGGTCGGCGAGGCGATCACCAATATCGCGCCTGCGCGCATCGACGCGCTGTCGCAGGTGAAGCTCTCGGCCAACTGGATGGCGGCTGCCGGGCATCCCGGGGAAGATGCGGCACTTTACGACACGGTACGTGCGGTGGCGCTGGAACTCTGCCCGGCGCTCGGCATCAGCATCCCCGTCGGCAAGGACTCGATGTCGATGCGCACGGCATGGCAGGACGGCGGGGAAGAACGGCAGGTGGTGTCGCCGCTTTCACTGATCGTGACTGCGTTCGCGCCGGTGTCCGATGCGCGCCGCACGCTGACCCCGCAGCTCGCGGCCGATACCGATACCGTGCTGATGCTTGCAGACCTCGGCGCCGGCCGCTGCCGGCTCGGCGGTTCCGCGCTTGCGCAGGTGTACGGGCAGAGCGGCGACGAGACGCCGGATCTCGAGCGGCCGGAAGCGCTGAAGGCGTTCTTCGAGTGGGTGCAGCAGATGAACGCCACGCAGCGGCTGCTCGCGTATCACGACCGCTCGGATGGTGGGCTGTTCGTGGCGCTGTGCGAGATGATGTTCGCCGGGCATGTCGGCGTCACCGTGGATGTCGGATCAGCGGACTCGGCGCTCGCGGCACTGTTCAACGAGGAACTCGGCGCGGTGGTGCAGGTGCGCCGCGCGGCCCTGCCGACGGTGCGGAGCGCCGCGGAAGCGCTCGGAATCGGCGACCTGGTGAGCGTGATCGGTTCGATCAACACCAGCGGGCGGCTGATCGTGCGGTCCGGCGCGCGCACCCTGCTGGACGAGTCGGGCATCGATCTGCAGCGCGCCTGGTCGGAGACCACGTATCACCTGCAGCGCCTGCGCGACCATCCCGCGTGCGCGCAGGAGGAATTCGACCGTATCCTGGACGCAACCGACCCCGGCCTGCACGCCCGTCTCGGCTTCGATCCGGCGGAAGACATCGCCGCACCGTATCTGTCGCTTGGCGCACGTCCGCGCATTGCGGTGCTGCGCGAGCAGGGCGTGAACGGACAGATCGAGATGGCGGCCGCATTCGACCGCGCCGGCTTCGAGGCGGTCGACGTGCACATGACCGATATTCTGTCCGGGCGCACGACGCTGGAGGCGCTCAAGGGACTGGTTGCCTGCGGTGGTTTCTCCTATGGCGACGTGCTGGGTGCGGGCGAGGGCTGGGCGAAGTCGATCCTGTTCAATCCGCGCGCACGCGAACAGTTCGAGGCGTTTTTCCAGAGTGCGAATACCTTCGCGCTGGGCGTGTGCAACGGTTGCCAAATGATGAGCAACCTGCGCGAACTGATTCCGGGCGCCGGTGACTGGCCGCATTTCGTGCGTAACCGCTCCGAGCAGTTCGAGGCGCGATTTGCAATGGTGGAAGTGACCCACACACCGTCGCTGTTCTTCGCAGGCATGGAGGGATCGCGCATGCCGGTGGCGGTGGCGCACGGCGAGGGTTACGCGGAATTCAAGTCGGCCGCCGATCTGCGCAGGGCGCGCCCGCTGGTGGCGTTGCGCTACGTCGACAACCACGGGCGCGCGGCGTTGCGCTATCCGTTCAATCCGAACGGCTCGCCCGAAGGCATCACCGGGCTGACCACGCCGGACGGACGCTTCACCATCCTGATGCCGCATCCGGAGCGCGTGTTTCGCGCGGTGCAGAACTCCTGGCACCCGCCGGAATGGGGCGAAGACGGCCCCTGGCTGCGTCTGTTCCGCAACGCGCGGCGTTACGTCGGCTGATAGCCGTGATTGCCGGGAGTTGGCATAAAAAAAGCGCGGCCAGGCCGCGCTTTTTTTCATCCGGCAATTGCAGTTCTAGTTCACAGCCCCGACTTTCTCGATCTTGGCCTTTGACCTTAACCCGTCAACGAATTTGTCGCGCGCGGTTCCGACGATGCTTTGCTGGATCTGCTCTTTTACTTCATCGAACTCGGGAAAAGGCACGGGCCGCTCGTCGAGCAACTGCACGATGTGGTGACCGAACGAGGTCTGGATCGGCTGCCGGGTGAGTTCGCCTTTCTTCAGGGTCTTCAGCGCGTGGGCAAACGGCTCGACGAAACGTTCAGCTTCATGCCAGTCGAGGTCGCCGCCGTCTTCACGCGAACCGGGATCCAGGGATTTCTCTTTTGCCAGCTCGGCGAAGTCCGCGCCCTTGTCGATCTGTTCGATGATCTCCAGGGCTTCGGCCTCCTCCTTCACCAGGATATGCCGTGAGCGGTACTCCTTTTTTCCCGAGGCGGTGCTTTCCGCCTTTACCCGGTCATATTCCTTGCGCAGATCGGCCTCGCTCGGGGTGTGTTTCTTCATGAAATCCTCGAACAGGACGGCGAGCAGCAGCTGCTGCTTTACCACGTCCAGCTGCGCCTGGTAGTTCGGATCGTCGTCCATTTTCTGGCGCACTGCCTCCTGGTACAGGACTTCGCGGGTAATCAGAACCTCTCGCAACTCCTCGCGAAACTCCGGCGAGTCTTCCTGTCCCTGCTGCAACTGGCTGCGGGCCACCACGTCGAACCGCGCCTGCGAAATCGGTTTTCCGTTGACGACCGCGACGTTCTTGTTCGCGTCGGGTTTGTCCGCGGCCTGGACGCTCGGCGACAGCAGCAGGGCCGTCAGTGCCACGGGCAGGATCAATCTAAAAGCGTGCATTGCAGTTCCTCTGGGTAAGCTCGAGTTGAACTTCGCTATCTCTGATAGTTTTGTTTCGCCGCATCAACCGGTTGCGGCGGTTCCGGTTTCCTCCGGGGTATACGCGCGTATCGCCAGCGCATGAATGCGACCCGGCATCAGGTCGGCCAGTTCCCGGTAGATGAGCCGATGGCGCGCCACTGCGTTCTTGCCGGTAAATGCCTCGGACACGATGTATACCTGAAAGTGGCCGCCGCCGGTTTCCAGCGTGCCCGCATGCCCCGCGTGTTCGTGGCTGTCATCGAAAACTTCGAGCGCTTCCGGCGCCAGCGCCTGCAACCGCTCCCGAATCGTTTCGGCGGTGTTCACCCGGGGAATACCTTGCGAAACGGCTTGACCGTCACCCGGGCGAAAACACCCTGCGTGACGTACGGGTCGGCGTTGATCCAGGCGGTCGCCTCTTCGAGGGAATCGAACTCGGCGACGATCAGGCTGCCGGTCATGCCCGCGGGTCCAGGGTCAGGGCTGTCGATCGCGGGAAACGGGCCCGCCAGCAGCAGCCTGCCTTCCGCGATCAGCGCCTGCGCGCGCTCGAGGTGGGCAGGCCGGGCGGCCATGCGCTTTTCGAGGCTGCCGGGAACGTCCTCGCCGATGATTGCGTACAGCATGCTAGCTTTTCTCCTCCTCCCCGATGTAGCGCGACAACATCAGCGCCTGCCCGAATGCGAAGGCGAGCAACAGTCCGATGCCGCCGAACATCTTGAAATTGACCCAGGCATCGGTGGAGAAGCTGTAGGCGACATAAATATTCAGCACGCCCATCAGCGCGAAGAAGCCGATCCAGCTCAGGTTGAGTTTTTTCCATACCGGGTCGGGCAGGGTGATCTGCCGTTGCATCATGACCCGGACCAGGTTCTTGCGGAACAGCAGATCCGCAACCAGCAGCACGCCGGCGAACAGCCAGTAGAGCACCGTCGGCTTCCACTTGATGAAGGTCTCGTCCTGCAGCAGCAGGGTCAGGCCGCCGAATACCCCGATGATCGCCATGCTGATCCACAGCATGTTGTCGACCTTGCGGTGACGCAGCCAGGACCACGCGACCTGCACGAAAGTGGCGGCAATGGCGACGGCGGTCGCCACGTAGATGTCGTAGAGCTTGAACGCGACGAAAAAGACGACGACGGGGAAGATATCGAACAGGAACTTCATGCGGAGGCAGTCGGATTTGGCAGGGCATTATGCGGTCTGCGCGTGTGCCTGTCCAACCGGCCGGCGACAGGCCGATGCTAAACTGGCCGCCACAATCTTGACGCAGAATAACTGCAGGGGAGGCAGCGATGGCGAAGGTGAAACTGGTCAATTATACGGAGGCGAAACCCAGGGCGAAGGCGGTGTTCGACGACATCATGCGCACCCGGGACAGCGACTACGTCAACAACATCTGGCGCGCGCTGGCGGTGCATCCGCCGCTGCTGGAGCGTTTCTGGGGGCAGATGAAGGAGATCATGATCAAGCCCTCGCGGCTCGATCCGCTGACCAAGGAACTGATCTACCTGGCGGTCAGCATCACCAACAACTGCGAGTACTGCATCAATTCGCATATCGCCGCCGGGCGCAAGAAAGGCCTGGACGACGAAATCCTCGCAGAACTCAACGAGATCGTGGCGCTGGCCAATGCCGGCAACCGGCTCACCTCCGGCCTGCAGGTCGAGGTGGACGACGCCTTCCGGGACAAGGACAAGGCGTCCGCATGGAAGGCGCCGAAGCGCGCAGCAGCCGCCGGACGCGGCAACAAGGCGAAGGCGCCGATTCGCGGAAAACGCTGAGCCGATGGAATTCGAAGCGATCGTTCGCGAGCGGTTCAGCTGCCGCCGGTTCCTCGACCAGGCTGTTCCGCGCGATACCATCGAGCATATCCTGCTGCTCGCGCAACAGACGCCCTCGTGGTGCAACTGCCAGCCGTGGCAGGTGCTGCTGCTGAGCGGGGCGTCCGCACAACGCCTGAGCGAAAAGCTGTATGCGCATGCCGCTGCGGGAAATCCGCCGCGCCCGGATTTTGCGTTTCCCCAGCGCTACGAAGGCACTTACCGGGAGCGGCGCAAGGTCTGCGGCGTGCAGCTCTACCGGTCGCTTGAAATCGGGCGCGAGGATCGCGAGGCCGCGCAGCAGCAGTCGCTGGAGAATTTCCGTTTCTTCGGCGCACCGCATCTCGCGCTGGTCACCACGGAAGCGGAGCTCGGCGTCTACGGCGCGATCGACTGCGGGCTTTATGTTGCCAACTTCATGCTCGCCGCGAAGAACGCCGGCGTCGATTCGATCGCGCAGGCTGCGCTTGCATCCTATCCGGATCTGGTACGCGCGGAATTCGGGCTGCCCAAGTCGCGCAAACTGGTCTGCGGCATCGCCTTCGGCCATGCGGACACCGCCCATCCGATCAACACTTACCGGACCGAACGCGCACCGCTGAGCGACGCGGTGCGCTGGCTGGACTGAGGAAGCCATGAGCGAACCGCTGGGATTCGGCCTGGATGGCAAGGCGGTCGCGATCACCGGCGCCGGGCGCGGCATCGAACGGGCGATCGCGCTGGCCTGCGCCCGTGCCGGGGCGGACCTGGCGCTGGGCAGCCGGCACGTGGATGAATGCGAGCAGGTGGCGGAGATCTGCCGCCGGGATGGGGTCAAGGCGATTGCGTGCCGCCTGGATGTCGCGCAACTGGACAGCATTCGCGATTTTGTCGGGGCTGCGGTGAAGGAATTCGGCAGGATCGACGTGCTGGTGAACAACGTGGGGCTGACGATCGTCAAGCCGGCGGTCGAGCTGAGCGAAGCGGAATTCGATGCGATCTCGACGGTGAATTTCAAGGCGCCATTCTTCGCCGCGGCCGAGGCGGCGCGCAGCATGATCGATTGCGGCATCAAGGGCACGATCGTCAACATCAGCTCGCAGGTCGGGCATGTCGGCGGGCCGCTGCGCGCGGCGTATGCCGGCGCGAAGGGCGGACTCAATTCGCTCACGCGTTCGCTTGCCGCGGAGTGGGCACCGCACGGGATACGCGTGGTCGGCGTCTCGCCCAGTTTCACCCGCACCGAGATGATGGAGCGCGCCGCGCAGAACCCGGAGTTCCGCAAGAACTTCGAGAAGATCCCGCTCGGGCGTCCGGGAGAACCCGAGGAGGTGGCGGCTGCCGTCGTCTATCTTGCGAGCGAGGCCGGCAGTTTCGTGACCGGGCACACGCTGCTCGTGGACGGCGGGTTTACCGCGGTCTGATGCAGTCTGCTACCAGGCTGTCTGGAATTCTGCAGCTTTCCCTCACCCTCGGTCCCTCTGCTCCGCTTCAAGTGTTCCCTTGTCCCGGTGGGAGAGGGAGGGACTCCCTTCTCCCTCCGGGACAACATGCGCGCAGCGCCTGTTGCGGTGAAGGCTGACCTTCAGGTCATGCCGAAGCCACAAGGGCAGGGGATGAGGGAATCCCGCGGCCAGCGAGCTGGGGAGTCTCTTTCAGGCGGCCCGCAGCAGTTCCCGCAGCACATAGGGCAGGATGCCGCCGTGCCTGAAGTAGTCCACCTCGATCGGCGTGTCGATGCGCGACAGCAGCGTGACTTCCTTGCGTGAGCCGTCCTTGCGCCTGATCACCAGGGTGATGTCCTGCTGCGGTTTCAGTCTGTCGAAGCCGAGCACGTCGAATTCCTCGTCGCCCCTGATGCCGAGCGACTCGACCGAGTCCGAGCCCTTGAACTGCAGCGGCAGCACGCCCATGCCCACCAGGTTGGAGCGGTGGATGCGTTCGAAGCTCTTCGCGATCACCGCGCGCACGCCGAGTAGCTGAGTCCCCTTCGCGGCCCAGTCGCGCGATGAACCGGTGCCGTATTCCTCGCCGCCGAATACGACGGTCTGCGTGCCTTCCTCGATGTATTTCATCGCCGCGTCGAAGATGGACATCTGCTCGCCGGACGGCTGGAACAGCGTGAATCCGCCTTCGACGCGCGCGCCGTCGGACTTCGGCGGCAGCATCAGGTTCTTGATACGCACGTTGGCGAAGGTGCCGCGCATCATGACGTCGTGATTGCCGCGCCGCGAGCCGTAGCTGTTGAAGTCGGCCTTGCCCACGCCATGTTCCACCAGGTACTTGCCGGCAGGCGAGGTGTCCTTGATGGCGCCGGCCGGGCTGATGTGATCGGTGGTCACCGAGTCGCCGAAGATGCCGAGTGCGC
>DATKEK010000185.1:0-3225 GCA_035512195.1 Burkholderiales bacterium | reverse complement strand
CAAGCGCGATCAGTATCACCAGCGCAGCCACGAAGAACTGCGTGGAGGCGGACGAGGTCAGAGAATTCTCTGCTGCGTCGCTGCGTGCGACGATGCTTTCCAGACGCGCGACGCTGGTATCGATCTTCTGCGCGCTGTCCTGCAGGCTGGTGACATTGCGCTCGACCTGGCCGAGCGTCTGCTGCACGGAGCGCCAGAACGGCAGAAAACTTTTGAGAATCTTGTGCCGCTGCTCGTAGGACCGGCGATATTCTCCAATCACCCGGCGGTAGATATCGTCCAATGACTTTCGGATATCGAACAGAATCCGATCCACGACGCCATCGCCGTTCGCCTTGATCTTGGCGATCGCCTCGATCGCCTTGACCCATTCCGGCGGCGGCGGCGGAACCTCGCCGCTCTTGCGGTAGTCGTCCTCGATCCGCGAGACCTCGTCCATCAGCCTGCGCTGCAGCGCGGGGTAGCCCTCGAGGTCACGCTGCACTAGCACCGTCACGCGTTCGAACTCGCGCTCGATCGCGAGCTTTGCTTCGCGGCCTCCCTGCGAGAACAGCACTTCGCGGTTGCGCGTGCGTAGCCGCAATGCGGTGTCCGACATCCAGCGTGCACCGAGCCGCAGCGGTTTTTCAATGGCACGCGCGACGCGGGCAATCAGAAGCTGCATCGACTCGCGCGCCACGTAGAGGAACGGCATCAATATAACCAGCAGAAGCAGCAGCGAAGGCAGCGGCCGCTCCGGCCATAACATCAGCGATTGAAGCATTGTCATTGTCTTCCCTTTGGCAGAGCCCGTATTTCGATCCGATCACGTTTGTCGTGCAACCGTCGGGCCAGCCGCGGACGCTGCACCGCAAACGCCGAGGGCGAAGTCCGCCCGACCATACGTCGCTGTTATTGCTGACCTTAAGTGTTCCATTTTTATTTCAGGATCATGACGTTGTTGAGCGCGTGTCGCCTTTCGGCGACTGGCGCTGCCGCGTTTCGTAACCTATGGATACTTTGGCGGCAGCGTTAGAATTCGTTATTGCTGATTGAATCTCGGTGACCCGATGCCATTCGATCCAAAGCTCCCAGGCGGCAGATCTTCGCGAAACGTGCTCGGCGGCGAGTTGCAGACTTGCAGCGAGAAGCCGCTCACGGGCTTTTTCCGTAACGGGTGTTGCGATACCGGGCCCCAGGATCCCGGATTGCACGTCGTTTGTACGCAGGTAACCGCCGAGTTTCTGGAGTTCTCTGTCAAGTGTGGCAACGATCTCATGACTCTTGTGCCGGAATACGATTTTCCGGGACTGAAACCCGGCGATCGCTGGTGCCTGTGCGCGGCGCGCTGGCGCGAGGCGCTGCAGGCGGGCGTGGCCCCGCGCGTGGTGCTGGCTGCCACCCACGAGGCGGCGCTGGAAGTGGTGTCTCTGGATGACCTGAAGAAGTACGCGATCGACCTGCAGTAACCGGACAAACAGCGCGGGATCGGGACTGGATGAAGCGCATCATAGATCGCGCTTCCGCGGATTCACATAGGAGAACAACGTGAAGGCACACGAACTCGACCTGTCGAAGAAGGGGTTCGACGCGATCCAGCTGAAGGAACGCCCACAGACACAACCCGGACCTGGACAGGTGCTGATTCGCATGCAGGCGTTCTCGCTCAATTTTCGCGACCTGCTGATCATCAACCATCTGTATCCGGTGGCGACCGGGTCGCAAGGCCTGATTCCGGTTTCGGATGGCGCGGGGGAAGTGGTCGAAGTCGGTGAAGGGGTGACGCGCTTTCGCAAGGGCGATCGTGTGATGGGTAGTTTTTTTCAGGGATGGGCCGATGGCCCACTCACCTACCCTGCCATGGGCACATCGCTCGGCGGCGCGATCGACGGCGTGCTGGCGGAGTACGTCGCGCTGTCCGAGGAGGGCGTGATCACGATTCCCGCAGGGCTTTCGTACGAAGAGGCGGCAACCCTGCCCTGCGCCGGCGTAACCGCGTGGCACGCGCTGGTCGAAAGCGGAAACATCAGAGAAGGGCAATCGGTGCTGCTGCTCGGCACCGGCGGGGTTTCAATTTTTGGTCTGCAGATCGCCAAGGCATTCGGCGCCAAGGCGTTCATCACGTCCTCGAGCGACGAAAAACTTACGCGCGTGCCCGGCGCGGACGGCATGATCAATTACAAGCGCAGGCCGGACTGGGAAAAGGATGTGCTCGAACTCACCGGCGGCGCCGGTGCCGACCACATCATCGAAACCGCAGGCGCGGGCACGCTGCAGAAGTCGCTGCAGTCGGTGGCGATCCACGGACAGATCAACATCATCGGCGTGCTCACCGGGCTGAAAGGCAATGTGGACCTGTCGCCGCTGCTGGTGAAAACTGCCCGCATGCAGGGCATATTCGTCGGCAGTCGCGCGATGCTGGAACGCCTGGCTGCCTTCGTCGAGGAACACCGGATCAAACCGGTCATAGACCGGGTTTTCAGCTTTGGGCAGACGATCGATGCCTACAAGTACCTGGCCGCCGCCCAGCACTTCGGCAAGGTCGTCATCAAGGTATAACGTCCCGGACGCGAGTACTTTCCAACCGTCTCGACGCTCCGTCAGGCCCGCGGGGCCCATTTCCGCAGCCTGCTTCGTTCGTTGTCGCACAGATTGCCGCAAGCGCAAGGACGACACTTCCGCGATACCCGATTACATGCCGAGTACTCCATGCGAATTTCTGCGCTCCTCATTGCAATCCTGCTCTGCCCACCCGCCTTCGCGAAACTGCCGCCACCATCCGAAGAAGAGACAGCGAAGGCCGCCGAGACCGCCGCGAAGGCCGCATGGAGCAACAAGTTGGGCCAGTACCAACTCTGCCTCGCGATGGACCGGACGGCGGCTGCGTACCGCAAGAGCACTCGGGCAGCCGGAAACGCCGTGCCGGTCCCGGTCGCGACACCGCCCTGCGCCGACCCCGGCCCCTACACCGATTCGGCCGCAGTGGATGCAGCCAGGCCGCGTGAAGCCGCGGAAGCCCATTCGCCTCCGGAAACAGCCGTCTTGCCTCCAAGCACGGAGGCGACTGCAGCTGAAATCGACGACGGCTCGTAAGAGTTGCTCGACGCCGAGCAACGCATCCGCGTCACGCGGCACATGCGTGCGTTGTCGAACAGATCACGGGTTCCCAACAGCCTAGCCTTTGTATCGGAGAACCCGCCTACGCGGTCGGCTCCTCGCCCGCCTAATCATTCACTCTTGAATGGA
>DATKEK010000184.1:0-3724 GCA_035512195.1 Burkholderiales bacterium | reverse complement strand
CCGTGTCCTCCGTGTCCTCCGTGTCCTCCGTGGTTTGGTGCGCTTTATGTTTTGAGGATTTTTTCCAGCGCGGCGCGCATGCCTGGCGGGATTTGCGCGGACCTGCGCGTGGCGCGGTCGACGTACACGTGGATGAAGTGGCCCAGCGCGGCGGCGGTGTCTTCGTCGTTCCTGAACAAACCGATTTCGTAGCGCACGCTGCTGTTGCCGAGTTTCGCCACCCGCAGCCCCGCGTGCACGATGTCCGGGAAGGTGATCGGCGTGAAGTAGTTGCACTGCGTTTCCACCACCAGGCCGATGGTTTGGCTTTTCTCGAAATCGAGCACGCCCTGCGCGATCAGGTACTGGTTCACCACGGTATCGAAGTACGAGTAGTAGATGACGTTGTTCACGTGGCCGTAGACATCGTTGTCCATCCAGCGCGTCGGAATGACCTGGAAATGCCGGTAGGCGCTGCGCGATTCGGGTACGGGTTTCGACATGACTGCCTCGATACGAGTCAATGGCTGGGGGTCTGCTCGGCCGTGTCGGTCTTGCGTCGCATCTGCGACCAGTTGATGGCCAGCAGCCCGGCGGCGACGATCACCGCCATCCCGAGCAGCGAGCCCTTGTCCGGAAACTCGTGGAACACCAGGAACGCGAGCAGCGTGGACCACAGCAACTGCGAGTAGATGTACGGCGCCAGCGTGGTGGGCGAGGCGTGGTCCATCGCGCGGATCAGCAGGAAGTGGCCGTAGCCCCCGAGCACGCCGATGCCGACCATGAACAGGGCCTGGGAAAGAGTCGGCTCCTGCCAGCCGAAGGGCAGCGCGATGCTGGTGAGCAGGCTGCCGACCAGCGCGGTGTAGAACAGCGTGGTGTAGGGATTCTCGCGTCCCGCCAGCTTGCGGGTGACGATCTGGTAGATGCTGAAGGTCAACGCGGTGCAGAGCGGAAAGATCGCCGCCGGCGTGAACAACGCACCACCGGGGCGAATGATGATCAGCACGCCGATGAAGCCGAGCAGCACGGCGAGCCATTGCTTCGCAGTCGCGCGGTCACCCAGCATCCAGCCGGCGAGCAGCGTGGTCAGCGCGGGGCCGACGAAACTGATCGCCGCCGCTTCCGCCAGCGGCAGGTAGCGCAGCGCGAAATAGAAAAATGTCGTGCTCAGCACCAGCAGCAGGCCGCGCAGCATCTGTAGACCGGGCCGGTTGGTGCGCAACAGCGAAATGCCCGCCCGCGGCCACAGCAGCACCACCATTACCAGCATGTGCACCATGTAGCGCGCCCAGATCAGCCCCGGCATCGGGTAGGACTGCAGCATGTACTTCACCAGCGTGTCCATGGAGGAGAACATGAACACCGCCGACATCATCAGCAGGATGCCGCGCAGGGTGTGGTGATGTGGCGCGCCGGAGGCCATGTTTGTTTAAGGAAGTTTAACCACGGAGGACACGGAGGAAAATCGAAAGGAGAATCTCAACGCGAAGGTCGCAAAGAATGCCCGGGCAGCGTTTTGCCTTTCTTGGTGCTCTTGGTGCCTTGGTGGTGAGATCGCTTCTGGTCTTTCGCCGTGGTTCGATCAATGTACTTCATCGCTGTCCCGGCAGCACCTTGCGGCCGGCGAAGCGGGCGTTGGCACCGAGGGCTTCCTCGATGCGCAGGGCCTGGTTCCATTTGGCCATGCGCTCGGAGCGCGAGAACGACCCGACCTTGAGCTGGCCCGAGTTCCACCCTACCGCAAGATGGACGATGGTGACGTCCTCGGTCTCGCCGGAACGCGCCGAGACGATGGTGCCGAAGCCGGCCGCCTTGCCGGCATCCAGCGCAGCCTTGGTCTCGGTCACGGTGCCGGCCTGGTTGGGCTTGATCAGCACCGCGTTGCAGGCCTTCTGCGATGCTGCATCCTTGACCCGTTTGGCTTTGGTGACAAGATAATCGTCGCCGATGATCTGCACACGACCGCCGACCGCGGCGGTAAACCTGCGCATGCCTTCCGTATCGTCTTCTGCCAGCGGGTCCTCCACCGAGACGATCGCGTAACGCTCGCACCAGCCGACGAGCAGTTCACACAGTGCATCGCTGTCGAGTTCGCGTCCTTCCAGCCCCAGCGTATAACGGCCGTTGTTGCAGAACTCGGACGCGGCGATGTCCAGCGAAATACCGATCTCCACGCCCGGCGTGAAGCCCGCGCGCTCGATCGCCCGGGTAAGCATGCCGAGCGCCTCTTCATTCGAGTCGAACGCCGGCCAGAATCCGCCTTCGTCCGCCACGCCCTGCAGCTTGCCGGCTTCGGCCATCAGCTTGCCGGCGGCGTGATAGACCTCGGCGGTCATGTTCAGTGCCTCGGCGAAGCTGGTTGCGCCGAGCGCCATCACCATGAAATCCTGGATGTCCACACGTTGCCCCGCGTGCGCGCCGCCGCCGAAAATCTGGATCTCCGGCAGCGGAAGCTCGACGTCGTGACCCTGCGCAAGATACGTCCACAACGGCATGCGATGCAGACCCGCAGTCGCGTGCAGCACCGCCATCGAAGTGGCGATCATGGCGTTGCCGCCGAGCCTGCTCTTGTTCGGCGTGCCGTCGAGCGCGATCAACGCATCGTCGATCTCCGCCTGCCGTTCCGCGTTGCGCCCGATCAGCGCCTTGGCGATTGCGCCGTTCACGTTGGCGACCGCCTTGGAGACGCCCATTCCGCCGAAACGTTCGCCGCCATCGCGCAGATCCACCGCTTCGTTCGATCCCCGCGACGCGCCGGCGGGTGCAATCGCGCGTCCGATCGAGCCGCCGGCAAGCAGCACTTCCACTTCCACAGTGGGCCTGCCGCGGGAGTCCCAGACCTGTCTGCCGCGCAGGTGGGATATGGTTTTGTCGCTCATGCCTGGAATTTAGGGTGTGTCGTCAGGTTGTTGGAGGAAATACTCATGCCATTTCGCCGGCCCAGGCTTCGCGCAGAGTGGACAGGCTGTTTGCAGGCCGAACAAGGAACCGTTCCGCGATTTTGCGTACGCACTGCCGGTCTTTCTCCTCGTTGATGTATTCCACCGGAGATTTGCCGTCCACGCGCCCGAGCATCAGGCCCGGCAGCAGATGCGCAGTGCGCGCTTCAATGTCAACCGCGGCTTCCCAGGCAACGTTGCTCAGGTAGATTTGCGCAAGCGCATCGAAACACTCCAGGTAACGCGTTGTCCATTGAGGACGCCATACGCACTTGAGGAGCAGATGATTCAGGCAGAACGCCAGATCGAACGCGGGATCGCCGTACCAGGCGCACTCCGCATCCAGGAACACCGGGCCGCGCGGTCCCACGAGGATGTTCTTGGGACTGACGTCGCCGTGCACCAGCGCCTTCCTGGTGGCGCCGGTGACGCGCACCAGACTCTGCAGCCGGTCGGCGAGCGACGGGTGGCGTTGCGCGGTTGCCGACAGATACGGCTCGAGTCGGATCGGGTGAAAGATATGGTCGGTGGCGAAATGCTTCGCCATGTCGAGACTACCCGCGGTGGCGGCGTGAATCGCGGCGATGCGGCGCCCGACTTCGCGCGCGGTATCCGTGCTGATCGTGCCGTCGCGCAACTGGGTTTTCCACACCGGGTACTGTTCCGGCGGCAGAAAGCTCATCACGAACATGCCGTGCTGCGGATCCTCGCCGAGAATCTGCGGCACCGCGTCCGGCTCGATGACCGCCACGACTTTCATCCACTCGATTTCCCAGTGGTTGCGTTCGACCGGCGCTTGCCAG
>DATKEK010000183.1:0-2500 GCA_035512195.1 Burkholderiales bacterium | reverse complement strand
GATGCCGCACGCGCTGTGTGAGCCGGAAGTGGCCGACCTGCGCGCGTTCCTTCAGAAGATCGCCTGAGTCAGTCGATGACGAATATCTTGAGCCGTCCCTGGACGGGTTTCGCCATCGTGGCGCCCTGCAGGACGTAACCGACGCGGATGGTCTGGCCGGCAGCGGTTTCGCGCAGCCAGAACCGCAGCGGCTCGTGGAACGCTTCCACCATCCCGCGCCGCGGAATCCGGATGCCCGTCACCTGCACGACGATCGTTCGCGGGCCCACGTCCACTTTCGGATACCTGCCGCGCCGGGGACAGAGTTCGCCCGGGGCTGAGTACACCCGATCCGCAACACCCACGCCTTCGATGCGCGGAATTTTCAGCGTGAGCACCAGATCGGTCTGTGGCTTGTCAGCGAGATTGCTGAGCAGGAAATTCAACCGGTGTGCGCGCAACTCGAATTGATAGTGATCGTCGGCGGCGGCATGTTCGAGCGGAATCTCCCGCAACTTGACGCGCATGGTCTTCGTGCCCTGCTCGCGATACGGGATGTCTTCTCCGGATACCTGTGCGTGGACCAGCCGGGCGATACGCGAATCCGAACGGCCCAGTACCGCCCTCGACACCTCGTTGGCCTCGATCATGCGGTTGACCTTGTGTGCGGCTCTCATCGACGGCATCTGGTCGACCGGCAGCACCGGCAGGAGCAGTTCCTCGCGCGGCAACTCGCCCGGGAACCCGACGGTGACATCGCCGACCTCCTGCCGCCGGAAGCGTGCCTGGAAGATCTTCTGCAAGTGATCGCGCAGCAGCCGGCGCAGTTTGACGCCGCGGCGGACCCAGCCACCACCGGCGGGCATGTTGGGCGAGATGCGCCGGGCCAATAGATAGGGAGGATCTTCGCAGGCATCCAGGCACAGGGCGCCGACGAGCGCCCCATCGACCTGCACCGATTGCAGAGTAACCGTGAGATGCGGTTCGACCGTGCGCTCGAGGAATGCGGGCACCACCTGACAGAATCTCTTCCAGGTGCGGGCGGTGATCCCAGGAAAACCCCGCACACGACCCGGCCGGTCAACAACCCCGAGGAACAGGAAGCGGCGACCGACCACCGCGGCATTGGCCAGCGCAATCACGTCGCGCAGCAGCTCGCCCTGCTCCCCGCGCCGATACACCCGATCTCGAAATGCGATCGAAGAATCGGCGGCTTCGTTCTGGACCAGGCCGAGGAGCGCGCTCATTGCGCGCTATTGTTAGGTAACGTGACGGGGAGCGTCGGTGATGTGGTCGGCGAGCGCCAACCACGGGACCCTCAATCCGGGGTTTTGCGACCGAAATCGCAGTCCGCGGGTGACATAACCGCAGCCTGCCGAAAGAAAGCACTCCCCGTTGCGACTACCTGTCAGAGGGAGAGTGATGGCCGAGAACCAGGACCTGCGCGACGCGCGATACCGTGAGGCTGCAGCCGAATTCGGCGCGGCGCTGGCGCGTCTGGCCCGCGCCTACGAGGCCGATCCGGATCAGCGTCGCGACCTGCTCCAGGACATTCACCTCGAGTTGTGGCGCAGCTTTGGCGGATTCGGCGGCCAGTGCTCGATGCGCACCTGGGTCTACCGCGTGGCGCACAACGTCGGAATTTCGCGTCGTGTGCGCAAGCGCAAGTTGCGCCTGGTCACCCTGGAAGAAGTCGCCGACCTGCCGGCGACTGACCGCGACGACCTGGCGGCGAATGAGAGCGGCAACGTCATGCGCCTTTACGCGCTGATACGCCAGCTCATACCGCCCGATGATCTGGTCATGCTGCTGTATCTGGAAGACATGAGCGCCGCGGACATCGGCGAAATCACCGGTCTCTCGGCGCGTGCCGTGGCGATTCGCGTACATCGCACCAAGGCGATTCTCGCGCGCCAACTCCGGCCGGGAGGTTCGAATGACTGACATCAAGACCATCTGGCAAAGCCAGCCCATCGAGGAGAACACAATGACGACTATCGAGGATCTGCGTCTTCGCGCCGACAAGATGCGCGCACGCTTCAACCGTCGCAACCTGCTCCTGTACGCCTACGGCGGGTTCAATATCGTCGCGGGCCTGTGGCTGATCGCGAACGATGCATTTCCAAACATGAAGGCGCCCATGCTGCTGATGATCGGTGCGCACCTGTTCGTGTTGTGGCAGGTGTGGAGGCGCTTCGGCCTGGGCGAAATGGCACCGCCGGTTTCGGGACAAACCGCCCTGCAGTTTCACCGCCAGGAAGTGGAACGGCAGCATCGGGCCGTTGCCAATGCGTGGCTTTGGTACATCCTGCCCTTCATGCCGCCGTTCATCTGGGAACTCGTGATCTGGCAGAACAGGATCGATGCGTCGACCACGGAAGGCGCCGCGGCCATGAAGGTCTTTGTGCTCGTCGTTTTTTCCGCCGTGCTGTTCTGGGGCTGCGTTTGGCTGCTGTTCTCCCGCCACGCGACGCGCCTTGAACTCGAGCTCGCCAGGCTGAGCTCAATCAGGGCCGAGTAA
>DATKEK010000182.1:0-4551 GCA_035512195.1 Burkholderiales bacterium | reverse complement strand
CATCCATGCACACTACCGGATAGCGCGCGTCGTAGGGCCGCTGATACCTCCAGAACCTCCTCCATGGCGCAGACGAAGGCAGCATCCTGCTGCGGCGGAATACACCACTGTTCCTGCTGCCAAGGTTTAAGAGAGTTTTTTTAAAGCCTGTCGCACCTTCTCGAGTGAAATCGACTCCACAATATTCAGCTCCACCAGACGCTCAGACAACAGATTCAGCGTCCAGCGGGCCTGGCCCGCTGGCGGTGCCTGGCACGCCAGCGCAATCAGGCGGGCTTCGCCTTTGCCATCGAGCACGCGCTTGCGCTCACGCCGACGCTTTTGTCTTTCCAGCGCCGCGGCCAGACCGTGCTCCACAAAACGTTTTCGCAATCGCTCCACGGTGGTCCGATGCACTTCAAACGTCTCGGCAATCTGCTTATCCGACCACGCCCGGCCCTCGTCTCCCTGGTCAGCCTTTAGCAGAATCTGCGCATGCCGGCGTCGGTACGCCGCCGCTTTGCCTTTATCCGCCAGCTTCCGCAGCTGTTCGCGCGCCTCCCCACTCAGCTTCACCAAGTAGCGCCGCTTCATCGCTATTCCCCTGTGATAACAACACGTTTTGCTATGATCGGGAGAAATCACTTGAATATCAAGCATTATCACATTGGATTACTACTAGTGGCCTGTATCAGGCCACTAGGTCCTGGAATTTCAATCCAGCTGGAACTCGATGACGGCGCCGCCCGAGCCGTACAGAGGCCCGTAGCCGTGAATTGTCGCGTTTGAAAAGCCGCCGCCGACCGCGCCGAGCACAAAAGCCAGATGCTTGAATCCCATGTCGACCCGGGCTTCCGCGGCGTACTTCGGACACGCCTCGCGGAGTGCCTCGACGTCGCCTTGCTCCATCAGATTCAGAATTTTGCGGTTCCAGGCCTCTTCGGCTTCGATGGCGATACGGTCATCGCCGATGTCGATCACCTGGCGAAAGCACGACCCGGAAAGCCCCCCGACCCCGACCACCGCCACCTTGCGGTTCAGTGCCTCGGCCTGCTGCGCAGCGATCCGCCCGATCGCTTCGGTGCGTTGCCAGTCGTGATAGACGTTGTTGGCGGTGATCACCAGCGGCAATCGGTT
Source organism: Burkholderiales bacterium (assembly GCA_035512195.1). GTDB lineage: Bacteria > Pseudomonadota > Gammaproteobacteria > Burkholderiales > Eutrophovitaceae > DATKEK01. The sequence goes on along the minus strand of DATKEK010000182.1, from coordinate 3,435 downwards.
GCCGGGATTGAGGAAATTCGCAGCGACGATGGTTCCGGTATCGATCGGAAACTGGTCGTAATTGACGCCCTTCGACTTGATGCCCTCCTCGTTGGCGGCAGCCGCCGCAGATTCCGCCAGCTCGGTATCGATGTCGATCGCGAACGGCAGATCGCCGTACTCGTGCCAGTTCTCATCGACGTGCACGCCCTCCAGGTGCGGCCGGGTCTGCCACAGCTGGTCCAGTACCGCGATCCACTGCGTCGAATAGATGACGATGGTATCCGGCTGCGATGCCGCGAGAGACTTGCCCGCAGCCTGCATCGCCCGCGCCAGTTTGCCCCACGGAGGATTGTCCGGTTGCACGTAGGGCAGCGGTGAACCGGGGACCAGAAATGCGGATACGACGGTCATCTGCTTCTCCTCAGGCCGCCCGGGCCAGGCCGGCTTTGATCAGGTTCCACTCCATCACGGCATTTCCGGTGCCGATGACCGTGCCGTAACCGTGCAGCTCTCCGGGCAGCTCCGGATATCCCATCGCAGCGAACATCCAGGTGAACGCGCCGGACTTCACCTCGGCGAACGCCTCGTCGATGAATTGCGGCAGCAGCTCGAACACCTCCTTGGTCTTGCCGCGTCGCAGCAAGTCGATCATCCGCATGTCCCACAGGTAGCCCGCATAGTTCTGCGGGTGTTCCTGCGACATGTCCTCCGGCGGCTCCGGCTCGACGCTGAAGTGGTAATGACACAGCGTATTCGATGCCAGCAACACCGCCCGGCGGCCGGTTTTTTCGATCGCCTCGCGCGTCGCCCTGCCCAACACATCCATTTCTTCCAGGCCTTCGCGGGTTGTCAGGTAGTACGGCGAATTGTTCGCCGACAGACCCACCACCGGGATGTCCCATTGCGGCCGCATCATGTGCAGGGTCGTGATGGTGCCGTAATCGACCCGGAACTTCGGGTTACGCATCATCTTCGTGGTCAGCCCCATGGCTGCGGCTTCGTCACAGCAGACCTCGGCCAGTTCGACATCGACTTCGAGCTCGAACGCGTAGCGGAACAGGTTGGGGAAAATCGGATCGACGGATTTTCCGCTCAAGTGCTCGACCCCGAGAAAGTGGTGGCCCTGCTGCGTCACCCAGTGCGGGGAATGCACCAGCAGCACATCGGGCTTCAATTCCTCCAGGCTGGCACGAGCCCGCTCATAGGCCCAGCGCAATTGCTCCCACCCGCCCTTGGAGTGCGCTTCGTTCTGGGGCGGGTTCTCGCCATACACGAGGTGCGGGGGGTGTGGCGCCAGGAATCCGGCGATAATTTGGCCTGTGCTCATCGCGGTTGCCTCCGGAAGAACGGGAAACCGGGAGTGTATACGGGAACCGCACGGCCTGTGAAGCGAAGCCCATTCGTTCTGCACGGCGGATTCCCATAGAATACGGAGCGAGCCCGAGCCCCGAGTAACCGGAGAGAAATCCCATGAGAACCCGCTCTGCATCCCACTGCCTGTTCGTCATCGCGATCCTTTGCTGCCCGCTCATCGCATTCGCCGAGCCCGAGCCCGAATACGTCCGCGCCACCTGGTGGCCTTCCGAATGGGGCAAGGACGATCAGCTCGGCGCAATGAACCGCCTGACGCCCGCGAAGGTGCTGGAAGCGGCCCAGCTGATCGAACAGGGCGTCGTCTACGACATGGGGCGCGTGTTCGAAGAGGACATGCCGTTGTTCGACCTGACACCCGGCGCGCGCAAGTACACCCTGTCCATCCCCGGCGCGCCGACCTGGGGGCCGCTCGGCGAAAACCGGCTGGCCTGGAACGAGGAGTACATTTCGGGCCACCTGGCCCAGGACGGCACGCAGTTCGATTCCCTGGCGCACATGGGTACGGTGCGGGGCGAGCCGGGCGATCTCAATGCGATCCATTACTACAACGGCTGGACGCACGCCGAGATCGCCGGCAGCCGCGGCTTTTCCAGGCTCGGCGTGGAAAATACGGTGCCGGTCTTCACCCGCGGAATCCTGATCGATATCGCCGGGCACAAGGGCCGCATGCTGGAGCGCTCCGAGGAGATCTCGGTGGCGGACCTGCGAGCTGCGCTGCAGCGCCAGGGCCTGTCAGAAGCAGACATCCGGCCCGGCGATGCGCTGTTCTATCACACCGGCTGGGCTTCGCTGTGGAAAACCGACAATGCGAAATTCAACAGCGGCACCCCGGGACTTTCGATCGAAGCGGGAGACTGGGTCGTCGAACGCAAGGTCGTGCTGGTTGGCACGGACAACTGGGCAGTCGAAGCCATCCCCAACCCGGACCCGAACTGGTTCGCGCCGAATCACCAGAAGTTCCTGGTGGAAAACGGCATCTACATCATGGAGAATTTGGATTTCAGCCGGCTCATCGCGGCTGGCGTCTACGAGTTCGCCTTCGTGTTCAGCGCGATTCCGCTGAAGGGCGCGACCGGCTCGCCCGCCCGGCCGTTCGCGATTCGCTAGGCCTTCTTCCGATGCAGCGATTCGAGCACTTTATCGACGGCGACTTCGTCCCGGCCGTGAACCGCGGCCGGCTAGACGTGTTCGAACCGGCAACCGGCAGCGTCTACGCCACCGTGGCCGACGGAGATGCGGCCGACGTCGATGCAGCGGTCCGGGCCGCAGAAAAAGCGTTCGCGGCCTGGTCGGGAACGCCGGCAGAAGAGCGAGCGCGCCTGTTGTCCGCGATCGCCGACGGCATCGCGGTGCGCACCGAGGACTTCGCGATCGCCGAATCACGCGACACCGGCAAGCCGCGCACGCTGGCGCAACGGATGGATGTGCCACGCAGCATCGCCAACTGCCGCTTTTTCGCCGCGGCCGCCGTGCAATTCGCCAGCGAGTCGCATATCTCCAGCGTCGCGGTGAACTACTCGTTGCGCGATCCCCACGGCGTGGTCGGCTGCATCACTCCGTGGAACCTGCCGCTGCTGCTGTTCACGTGGAAAGTCGCCCCGGCCCTGGCGGCCGGCAACTGCGTCGTGGCCAAACCCTCCGAGCTGACGCCCGCTACGGAGCTATCGCAAAAATTCTAGAAGCAGGATACCGCATCAGTACACCGCTAGCGCCGGATCGCCGCGGACCGATGTTGAACATAGCCTGCACCGATGCCGCACGGTTGGTCGAATTGCTTGACCACGCTGGAATAGTGACATCGTGCAGGGATAACACGTTGCGAGTGTCACTGCACTTTTACAACAATCTTTCAGATATCGATAATCTGATGGCGGAACTCGAAAGGCATGAAGACTTGATCGAACGTCGCTGACCGGTTGGACAGGCGCGCCTGTCCTGACGCCATCAACGGAGGGCATCGATGGCTGCGTCGAAGTAGGTCTCGTACTCTGAAGCTCCGGCGTACGCTGCCGGAATATTGCCGGAATCAGTCCGGAATCGTTATGACTTGTTGTGACAAATTGTCCACGAGCGTCTCCA
>DATKEK010000181.1:0-4330 GCA_035512195.1 Burkholderiales bacterium | reverse complement strand
ATTATTGTTGCGCCGCATCACCGAAATGCGCGGCCCCCGCGAGTTTTTCAGCCGCGGAGAATGAGAAGGGCTTACCACACGGCATAGAGAAAATCGACGGCAGGCACGCGAATCAAGTAGGGCGCCAGCATCTGGAAGCGGCATGGTTGCAGGGGCTTGCGATGCATCACCCCGGCAGTCTGGTCTTCTCTGTGCCTCTGCGATGAAAGGTTTTGAATGAAAGTCACGACAACGACCTTGCACAAGATGATGCAGGAGGGCGACCGGATCACGATGCTCACCTGCACCGATGCGAGTTTCGCCGCATTGCTCGACACCGCGGGGGTTGATACTTTTCTGGTGGGTGATTCGCTCGGGATGGTAGTGCAGGGGCACGACTCGACGCTGCCGGTGACCATGCAGGACATCGTCTATCACACGCGCTGCGTAGCCCGCGGGGTAAAGCGCGCGCTGGTGATCGGCGACATGCCGTTCGGAAGCTACCAGAAGAGTCCGCAACAGGCATTCGAGAACGCAGCCATGCTGATGAGCGCCGGCGCGCACATGATCAAGCTCGAAGGCGGCGAAGTGATGGCGGAGACGGTCGACTTCCTGGTCGCGCGCGGTATTCCGGTCTGCGGCCACATCGGTCTGACGCCACAGTCGGTGCATGCGCTCGGTGGCTACAGGATTCAGGGCAAGACGGACGACGCCACGCAGGCGCTGATCCGCGCGGGACGCGCCCTGCAGCAGGCGGGCGCCAGCATGATGGTGGTGGAGCTGGTGCCGGCGCCGGCCGGCAAGGCGATCTCGGACGCGCTCGACATTCCGGTGATGGGCATCGGCGCCGGCCCGCATTGCGACGGGCAGATCCTGAATCTGTACGACATGCTCGACATCTACCCCGGCAAGAAGCCGCGCTTCGTGAAGAACTTCATGTCCGGGGCCGCCTCGATCCAGGCGGCGATAGAGGGTTATGTCAGGGAAGTGAAAGCCGGCACGTTTCCCGCATCCGAGCACAGTTTCTGAGAAAAGAATTACCACAGAGGCACAGAGACAGACGAAACAGCGCACAGGGTGAAAACCCGGCCCACGTGAAACGATTCGGTTTCCGTGTGCCCAAGCCCGGTTCGAGGTTCGCATTGTTTTCCTGGACTTTCTCTGCGTCTCTGTGTCTCTGTGGTTGATACGGCATGGATGTCATAGCGAAAATAAGCGAACTGCGTGCACGGCTAAAGGAAGAGCCGCGCGTCGGCTGCGTGCCGACTATGGGCAATATTCACGACGGACACCTGAGCCTGGTGAGGATTGCGCTCGGGCATACGCCCTGCGTGGTCACCACGATTTTCGTCAACCGTCTGCAGTTCGGACAGGGCGAAGATTTCGCGAAGTATCCCCGCACCTTCGAGGACGACTGCGCCAGGCTGGAAGCGGAGGGCAACGCAGTGGTGTTTGCGCCCGATGAGCAGGAGATGTATCCGGAACCGCAGCTCTTTCACGTCGACCCTTCGAAAGCGGCCAACAAGCTCGAAGGCCGCTTTCGTCCGGGACATTTTCGTGGCGTTACAACGGTCGTGCTCAAGCTGTTCAATATCGTGCAGCCGCAGATCGCGGTGTTCGGCAAGAAAGACTATCAGCAGCTTGCAATCGTGCGTCACATGGTCGAACAGTTCGCGCTGCCGATCGAGATCATCCCGGCCGAGACGGTCCGTGCGCAGGACGGCGTCGCGCTGTCATCGCGCAACCGGTTTCTTTCGCCCGAAGAGCGTAAGGAAGCGGCGCGGCTGCGTCAGGCGATGCTGCAGATCAAGGAAGCGGTCGAAAGTGGCGACAGAAACTTTGTCGCAATGGAATACGCCGCCGGCGCGCTGCTTGCACGCCACGGCTGGAACGTCGATTACGTGGTGGTGCGCAACCAGCGCGGGCTGATGCGTCCCGGGCCCCAGGACCGGAAGCTGGTGGTGCTCGGTGCCGCCAAGCTGGGGCAGACCCGGCTGATCGATAACCTGGAAGTGGAAGCGCCCTGACGCGCCTGCTCCGTAGCGAGTCGGTACGGGCAGGGTAGACATGAACGGGCGGCCGCAGCCGCCCGTTAGCATCTTCGAACACAGTAATGCCATGACTTTGCTTTTCTACAGCGAGACCGACGCGCCCGAGCCCTGGCGTGATGCGTTTGCGCGTGCGTTGCCGCAGCTTCCGTTCAGGGTCTGGCCCGAGCCGGGCGCCGACGAAGCGGTGCGTTACGCGCTGGTGTGGAAGCCCGAGCCCGGCTTGCTGTCGCGGCTGCCGAACCTGAAGGCCATCGTCTCGCTCGGCGCGGGCGTGGATCACATCCTGCGCGACCCGCAGCTGCCGCAAGTACCGATCATCCGCCTGCTGGATGCCGGATTCGCCCAGCAGATGGCGGAATATTCCGCATATGCCGTTCTGCACTTCCAGCACCGCATGCAGGAATTCCTCGCGCAGCAGAGGGATGCCGACTGGCGGCAGCTGGATCCGGGACTCACCCGCGACTGGAGGGTCGGCGTGATGGGGCTGGGCGTGATCGGCGGTCATATCGCGCAAAGGCTTGCGGCGCTCGGCTTTCCTGTCCTGGGCTGGAGTCGCTCGGCAAAACGGATCGACGGCATCGACAGCTTTCACGGCGAAAGCGGCCTGCAGCAGTTTCTGCCGCGCGCGCGGGTGGTGGTGAATGTGCTGCCGTTGACCCCGAAAACCGAAGGCATACTCGACGCGAGGTGTTTCGCCCTCATGCCGCGCGGGGCGTTCGTGGTGAACATCGGCCGCGGCGCGCATCTGGTCGAACAGGATCTGCTCGACGCGCTTGACGCGGGCCAACTCGGCGGCGCCATGCTGGACGTGTTTCGCAAGGAGCCGTTGCCGCCGGATCATCCGTTCTGGCGCCACCCGAAGATCGTCGTCACCCCCCACGTGGCCGGCGTGACCATTCCATCCGAAGCCGAGTCGCAGGTGATCGAAATCGTAAAGACGCTGGAACGCGGTGAGATTCCGCCCGGCGTGGTCAACCGGTCCAGGGGTTATTGAGCCGCGGCGCAGTGGGGAATGGCTGCAGACAGGGATTCACCACCAAGGCACAGAGACGCGAAGAAACCCTCTGGAAATATTCTGGAAGTTTTTCCTGGTGTCTTCGTGCCTTCGTGGTGAGACCACTCCGTCATTACCAGACAGCCATCAGGCGGTTGGCAGTTTGTAGTCCTTGAAGTCTTCGCGCAGCCTGGTCTTCAGCAGCTTGCCGGTGGCGGTATGCGGAAGCTGATCGACGAAGACCACATCGTCCGGGATCCACCACTTCGCGACCTTGCCCTCGAAGAACTTCAGCAGTTCTTCCCTGGTCAGTTCCGCGTCCGGCTTTTTCACCACGATCAGCAGCGGTCGTTCGTCCCACTTGGGATGGTTCACCGATACCACCGCAGCCTCGGCCACCGCGGGGTGTGCCACCGCGGTGTTTTCCAGGTCGATCGAACTGATCCACTCGCCGCCGGACTTGATGACGTCCTTCGAACGGTCGGTGATCTGCATGAAACCGTCCGGGTCGATGGTGGCGACGTCGCCGGTCGGGAACCAGTCTTCGCCGTGAGCATCGTGACGCAGCGGATTGCCGCCTTCGCCCTTGAAGTATTCGCTCAGGATCCAGGGCCCGCGCACCAGCAGGTCGCCGAATGCCTGGCCGTCCCATGGCAGGTCCTTGCCATCGCCGTCGACGATCTTCATGTCCACGCCGTAGATCGGTCGTCCCTGCTTGTTCTGCAGTGCCAGGCGTTGTTCCGCGCCAAGCGCTTCGTGCTTCGATTTGAAGGTGCAGACAGTGCCGAGCGGGCTCATCTCGGTCATACCCCAGGCATGCAGCACCTGCACGTCGTACTCTTCCTGGAAGCTGCGGATCATCGCCGGTGGGCATGCGGAGCCGCCGATCACGGTGCGTTTCAGCGTGCCGAACTTCAGCTTGTTCTGCTTCATGTGCGCGAGCAACCCCATCCAGATGGTCGGCACACCTGCGGACAGCGTCACTTTTTCCTTCTCGAACAGTTCGACGAGGCTTGCGCCGTCCATGCCGGCGCCCGGGAACACCAGCTTGGCGCCGGCGAGCGCGCAGGCATAGGGCAGGCCCCAGGCATTGACATGGAACATCGGCACCACTGGCAGCACGACATCCCGGGCGCAAAGGTTCAGCGCGTCCGGCAGGGCGGCTGCATAGGAATGCAGCACGGTGGTGCGATGCTGGTAGAGCACGCCCTTGGGATTGCCGGTGGTGCCGGAGGTATAGCACAGCGAAGAGGCAGTTCGCTCGTCGAATTCCGGCCAGTCGAACGCGTCCGAGTGGCCGTTAATC
>DATKEK010000180.1:0-10654 GCA_035512195.1 Burkholderiales bacterium | reverse complement strand
AACTGCGCGACGACAAATCCGCGGATGCCAAGCGTAACTGACGTTTCCGCCTGTCACTGAACGGGACCGCCTCGCGGGCGGTCCCGTTGTCGGATCACAGAAAGAATTGCCTATGACTTGTGTTTCATTGCGGCCCTGCCGCGCCTTGCTTGCGCCGGCAATGCGCGCCGCCGCGCTGGTGCTGTGTGCATCGCTATTTGCCGATCCGGCCTGGTCGCAGTCGCAGATCGAACTGCGCGCCCGCGACGTGCGCGCGTATGCCGAATACTCGCTGCGCTTTCAGCATTTCTACGCGCCGGTTCTCGCGGTCGCCGCGGCGGCGAAGGACATCGAGCAGGGTAGCGCGGATCTAGCCGCGGGCACGCTGACGCCGCAGGCTGCCAGCGACCGGGCTAGCGCGCTGCGCGCCCGAGCTACCGAGCGGCTCGCGGAACTGGAACGCATGCACGCGCAAGGCCGCTTCGATCCGCCGAACATCCGCAATGCGGCGATACGCGAACCGGCGCTGCGCATGCGCGAGGGAATCGACAGCCTGCGACAGGCAGCAGCCGAACTGCTTGCCCGTGCATCGAGTGCCTTCGAGGCGGTCAGGGACGGCGGCGTCAACGCAGCGCAGTTCGACAGCCTGACCGGCCTGCTGGAGATCGACAACGCGTTCATCGCCTTGTCCAGCGCAAGCCTGTGGGAGGATCATCCGCAGAAGGCGCTGAACGAGGCGATGCTGTCGCTGAATGCCGCGCTGACCGGACTGCTGCAGCGGCAAGGGGATGGAAGTCCCGCGGCCGCGGCGCACGAGGCCGAGGCTGCGATATTGAGGATCGGGCAGGGACGGCAGCAGGCGCAGCGATTCGCGGAGCAGATCGCGCAGTACGGTCGCGCCGACCCGCACGCCGCCGAAGTCGCACAGGCGTTCGAAGCCGTCTACAGGGAAAGCTTCGACGTGGAGCAGACGCTGGCGGAAAGCATCCTGGCGGCGGCCGGGGGCGCGGATTCGAAGGCCACTGCGACGCCGGCCGAGATCGCACGGCTGGCAGCGCCGCCGGTCGATCGTCGAGTCGCGCTGTATGCCAGGCGCCTCGGCATCGTGAGCGAGGTCGAGCGCATCATCCGTTGACCTCGCGCGTCCGCGGCGGCCATCTTCAGCGGGTCGCGAACCTTGGCAGCCGCTTGCGCCTCGAAGACAAAGTGCAAGAACAAAACTGCGACTCCCGAAAGCCACTTCCTTGACCGGCACACATCCCAGGCCGCGGATCGAACCGCGCGCGCGTCCGTTGATGCAGGTCGCGGCAGCGCTCCTCATGCTGATCGCGGTGTCGCTCGCAGCGCCCGGCGTCGAGGCACAGCAGTCGCAGGCGACGCATGCCATGACCTGGGAGGAAGCCGGACTGAAGTTTTCCGACCTGCAGCACTATTTCAATACGCCCGCTTGCGAGCATCGCCCGCGTGCCATGCTCGGATGCCTGTTCGCGATCGAAAGCCTGCTGACCGGACTGAATCCGCCGATGCAGATCGGCTTCGATGTGGGAGCAATCGCGCGCATCGTCGAACATCACCGCCACAACCCGGACGGCCGCAGGCACCCCGGCGCGGTGAAACTCGGCAGCGAGGTCATGCCGCACAATTTCAAGGGTCCGCTCAGGCTGGAGCCGGCGTCGGAGAATACGCTGCTTGCCCATCGCGCCAGCCCGCAAGCAGGCGAGAGTCACAAGGCGTTCTACCAGAGCAGGAACGCCGCGATCGTCGCACGGCTGGATGAGCTTTCCAGACACACGGCGAGCCGCGCGGCGATTACCTGGCAGACCCTGATCGCGTCAGCCCTGGATATGCACCTTTCCGCGAACCGGGTCGAATCCCACGCGGAATTCGCCGCGAACCTGATCAATCTGCAGTTGCGCATCGGCAAGACGCCGCACGATCAGATCTCCACCGACGGCATGGCCTTCGGGCGGAAGCGCGAGTCGAGCGGTTTCTACGGGCTCGGTTTCGTAATGCAGATCCACGAGGACGACTCGCTGCATATCTCGCGCGTGAACAAAGGCGGGCCGGCGCACCGCAGCGGCGTCAAGTCCGGCGATCGCATCGTCAGCATCGACGGCTGGAAGTGGGACGAAGATGCATCGCCGATCGGCCAGCGGGTGGAGAAAGCCATGACGTACTTTCTGCGCAATGAGCCGGTCGCGGCCAGCCTGCAGATCGCGCGCGGAGGCGATACGCTGTCGTTCGAGGTTCCCCGCATGCATGTCGAGAACCTGCGGCTCGCACATGAAGTCTTGCGCAGACATGACAGGGCGTTTCTTTACCTGGGCCTGTCGCGGTTTCCTTCCGCCGGCTCGGTGTGTCCGCTGTTTGCGCAGATCGTCCGCGAGCATCCGGATACGGACGGCTGGATTCTCGACCTGAGGAGAAACGCTGGCGGTAATCTGAATACGGTGACCTGTCTCACCGGCATCCTGCTCGAACCGGGGCAGATCATCTTCTACGAGGAAGAAGCCGGCGGCGAACTCACGCCGCGTGCGCACACGCCGGGCGCTCGCAACGATCCGCGCGCCGAATTGTCCGGCGATGAACGGCCGCCGACCTCGGCCGTGCAGGTCGAGCCGCTGGCCGTGCAGAAACCGCTGGTCGTGCTGCTCGACTATCGCAGCGCGAGCGGTTCCGAACTGATGGCGGCGGCGCTGCAGGACTACGGCCGCGCGTGGATCGTCGGTGAGCGGTCCTTCGGCAAGGGCACCGAGCAGATCGGCGCGGCGTCGGCATCGAACCCGCATATCTGGAGCTGGCGCGACATCAAGACGTTCTACCGGCCGGCGAAGTCCACCATCCAGCTGAATGGCGTGCAGCCGGACTTCGAGGTGTTTCCCGATCCCGCAGCGACCGAGATTACGGCCGAGCGCATCAGGGAAGAGGATATGTTCTTCAACCCGGTGGTGGCGGCAAACAACCCGCCCTGGCGCAATCCGCGGCTGGACGAGATCGAACGCATCGGACGCTGTGCCGGCGGCCTGGCGGGCAACGCCATCGCGCGATGGCGCGACGATGCGACAATCGACTTTCAGCTGGAAACCGCGCTGGACGTGGCGGCGTGCGCTGTTGAGTAATATCAAGGTTGCAGAACCGGATCCGCGGTAGATTTACAACGCAGTTCCAAACCAGGACCGCCGCGGGAGGCGACTTCCGCCGGCGATGCAACATGCAAAGGAGCAGGATTTCATGCAGGTTCAGACGCACACGGACAAGAACATATCGGCCGGGGCGGGATTGCCGGAGCGGGTGACGGGAATGGTCGAGGATGTGCTCGGCCACCTCGGCGAGCGCATCACGCGGGTGGAAGTGCATCTGAGTGACCTGAACAGCGGCAAGGGCGGCAACGACGACATCCGCTGCGTCATGGAGGCGCGCCTGCAGAGCCATCGCCCGGTTACGGTGACCGAGCAGGCGGCGAACGTGCAGCTCGCGCTCCAGGGCGCCGGCCGGAAATTGCGCAAGTCGGTCGAGAGCATCCTCGGCCGGCTGAACGATCACCACAAGAACGCACCGCCGGCCGGCTGAAGGTGGTCTCCGATCCGAACGCGCGCGGGCTCTACAAGGCGCTCGGTGCTTTGGCGCTCGGCGAGGAACCCTCGGTTCCGGCGCCGCGCAGGCTGCCGGTTCCGCAGTTCGATCTGCGCGAAACGCCATCCGGTATCTGACCGGCGCAGTCATCTGTTGCCTGTTTCTCAGTCAGCCTTCTCGTCGATTCTCATCCAGTGCTTGGGGGGCGGGAACTCGCCTGAATAATTCTTGACTGTCACCTATCGGTGACTTATAAGTCACTGGCCGGTGACATTTTGTTGCTGCCAGACCTTGGAAGGGGCCGATCAGGCCGGTCGTCCCGCATGTGGAGCAAAGCAGGTGGCAAAGCACGTCCAAACCCGTGACCGTGAGCAGACCCGGAAACTGCTGATAGAGGCCGTCGGCCGCGTGCTGGCGCAGGACGGATTCGCCGGCCTCGGCGTGAATGCGGTAGCGCGCGCTGCCGGGGTCGACAAGGTTCTGATCTACCGCTACTTCGACGGCCTGCCGAACCTGCTGCAAGCCTATGGCGAGAGCGGCGACTTCTGGCCTTCGCTGGAAGAGGTGCTCGGCCCGGACGAGAATGCGTTGCGCAAGCTTCCGCTGGACGCGCGCACCGCCATCATCGTCGCCAACCTGCTGGACGCACTGCGCAAGCGTCCGCAAACCATCGAGATCCTGGCGTGGGAAGCCGTGCAACAGAACGCGCTGACCGGGGCGCTCGCCGATGTTCGTGAGCAATGGAGCCGCAACGTGATCGCGCGGGTGCTGCCGGATTCACTGAAAACCGAAACGGATGTGCTGGCGCTCGCCAGCCTGCTGGTCGCCGGGTTCCAGTATCTGCTGATCCGCTCGCGCAACACCAAGCTGTACGGCGGCCTTGCGCTGCAGACCGACGACGGCTGGCGGCGCATCCGCAACGCGCTGTTCCAGGCATTCCGCCTGTCTCCGCCGCCCAGGTCGCGGCATTGATGCGCGGGCCGCATTGCCGTCCGCGGGCGCACTAGCAGCAGAGAAACGGCGACCCCAGAAAGAACGAACCACCAAGAGCAACAAGAGCACCAAGAGAAACCCAACTAAGAAATGGTTTCTTGGTGCTCTTGGTGAACCTGGTGGTTCGCAGTTCCTGCTTTGGTTTTTAGATTCCTCTTTAGCGCACTTGTCGAATCAACGGAACGTCGGGCGCCGGGTGTTGCTGGAATCGGAGAAGCGTGAGCCCTTGTAGCTGCCTTTGCGCGGTGCGTCGGGCTTGCGGAAGCCGTCGCGCTTGGGTGCGCCGGACTTCCAGCCGCCAGGCTTGCGGGCATGGGTCGGGGTGGGACGCTTCGGTTCGTGGCCTTCGACCACGTGCACCGGAATCTGCTGTTTGGTGAAGCGCTCGATATTCTTCACGCTGCCGAACTCGGCGTGATTCGCCAACGAGATCGCCAGGCCGTTGCGCCCCGCGCGGCCGGTACGGCCGATGCGGTGCACGTAATCCTCCGGCGAGCGCGGCAGATCGAAGTTGAACACATGCGAGATGGTCGGCACGTCGATGCCGCGGGCGGCGACGTCGGTCGCGACCAGCACGCGCACCTGGCCGCGGCGCATCGCGTTCAGCGTGCGATTGCGCGCGCCCTGCTGCATGTCGCCATGTAGTGCGGCGGCGGCGAATCCGGCGGCGTTCAGGCGACCGGCCAGCATGTCGGCATCGCGCTTGGTCGCGGTAAATACCAGGGCCTGGTCGATGCTGACGTCGCGCAGCAGATGGTCCAGCAAACGGCCCTTGTGCGAGACATCGTCGGCGAAGTGCACACGCTGCGTGATGTTCTCGTGGCGCGAGGTGACGCCGGCGATGCTGACCACCACCGGGTCGCGCGTGATCTTCTCCGCCATTCTGCCGACCAGCCCGTCCAGCGTCGCGGAGAACAGCATGGTCTGGCGGGATTCCGGCGTGGCGTCGACGATATGCTCGATGTCCTCGACGAAGCCCATGTCGAGCATACGGTCGGCTTCATCCAGCACCAGCAAACGGATCTGGGACAGGTCGATCTTGCCGGAGCGCATATGGTCGATCAGGCGGCCGGGAGTGGCGACCAGGATCTCCGGGTTACGCGAGAGCAGCTGCATCTGTTTCGGGTAGGGCATGCCGCCCAGGATCGACACTGCTTTCAGCTGCCGAAGCTGGGCGCCGTATTTCTCGGTGGCGGTGGTGACCTGCAGCGCAAGTTCGCGCGTCGGTGTCAGCACCAGCATCTTCGGCCGCGCCGGCTGGAAGCGTGTGCGTTCACGGCGGCCGGAGTGGGGCGCGGCGTGGGCCGGCGCCTGCGGCGTTGCGGTTGCGAGCAGATGAATCGCCGGCAACATGAACGCGGCGGTTTTGCCGGAGCCGGTTTGCGACGACACCATCAGGTCGCGCCCTTCGAGCGCGGCGGGGATGGTTTTCATCTGGACCGGGGTGGGCGTCGTGTAACCGGAATCTACCAGCGCCTTGAGGATGGCCGGGTGCAGTCCGAGTGCTTCAAAAGTCATTCGTTTCCTTCGTTAGATCATGGCGTGCACGAGACCACCACCGGTGTGCGCGTGGACGCGGAAAAGGCAGCACCAACCGACGAAATAACTGACAGAGAATCTGAAAGATTTCGGCACAAAAGCTTCGTGCCGAGACGGTGGCCAGAGAGGCGGCACCAGAAGGCAGGACGGCTTTAGTTTTTCTTGCTGACGGTTCGCGATGCGCTCAGTGCGCCAGATGGTGCGACGCACAAGGCGGAAGTGTACCGATAAGTATCCGCAAAAGCGAGGCTTTTATTGCGGGAACGACCGGCAGTGTCCGAATCCGGCTATTTCCACAGGCCATGGAAATGGTGCACGGGGCCGTGGCCCTGACCGACATCGAGCTTGCCGGCCTGGCGCAGCGCCTCGGTGAGATAGGCCTTGGCGCGCGCGGCCGCGTCCGGCACGCCGGCAGTCTGCGGCAACAGCGCCGCAAGCGCCGAGGAGAAGGTGCAGCCGGTGCCGTGGGTGTTCCGCGTTTCCACGCGTTGCGCACTGAGTTCGATCAGGCGTGCGCCGTCGAACAGCAGGTCAAGCGCCGCGCCGCTGCCAAGATGCCCGCCTTTCAGGTACACCCAGCGCTCGCCGCCATCTGGCAGCAGGCGGCGCAGCGCCTCCGCGGCCTTCTGCATCTCGCCGGGATTCTCCGGCGGGCGCCGATGGAGCAGCACGCCGGCTTCGGGCAGGTTCGGTGTGATTACGGTAGCCAGCGGCAGCAGCGCCTCGCGCAGCGCGCCCACCGCGTCTTTCTCCAGCAGCGCATCCCCGCTCTTTGCCACCATCACCGGATCGAGCACCACGAAACGCGGGCGAAAATGCGCAAGCCGCTCCGCGACCGTCTCGATCACCGGCCGCTGCCCCACCATGCCGATCTTCACCGAATCGACCGTGACGTCGGCGAACAGCGTATCGATCTGCTTGTGCACGAACTCCGGCGGCACCGGGTAAATGCCGGTGACCGCGCGCGTATTCTGCGCGGTCAGTGCTGCCACCACCGCGCAGGCATACGCGCCGAGCGCACTGATTGCCTTGACGTCGGCCAGAATCCCGGCACCGCCGGACGGATCGACGCCGGCGATGGTGAGGACGTTCGGTATGCGGGCCATCAAATGTCGGTTTCCCGTTGGAGTTCAGAAAGCGCTCAAGTCACAACAGAAAAAAGCGGAACACGAAGACACGAAGAAAATAACGGGTTCCAGGCACAGATACCAAAGTCTGCATACGCAACGACCATACTTCCCGGACAAGCCTGCAGTCCGTTGGACGAAGCGATTTTATCGTCCCGTCAAAAGACCACCGCATGATTCTTGTTTTTCTTCGTGTCTTCGTGTTTCGCTCTCTACGTTTTCTGTATCTCGGCCGGCTAGTGCGCCTTTTCCCAGTTCGGACCGGCGCCGAGGTCGACCGACAGCGGCACATCCAGTTTCGCCACGCCGGACATCAGCTCCGGCACTGTCTTCCTGATAGCGGGCAGTTCGTCGTCCGGCGCTTCGAGCACGAGTTCGTCGTGCACCTGCATGATCAGCCGCGTCCGGAGCTTGTCTTTCGCGATCCAGTTATGTACCGCGACCATTGCCAGCTTGATCAGGTCGGCGGCGGTGCCCTGCATCGGCGCGTTGATCGCCGCGCGCTCCGCGCCCTGGCGTCGCGCGGCGTTGCTGCTCTTGATCTCGGGCAGATAAAGCCTGCGCCCGAACACCGTTTCGACGTAACCATGATCGCGCGCCGCAGCGCGTGTGGTTTCCATGTATCGCGCGACGCCGGGATAGCGGGTGAAATAGCGGTCCATGTACTGTTGCGCGGCGGCGCGTTCGATGCCGAGCTGTCCGGCGAGTCCGAAAGCCGACATGCCGTAGATCAGCCCGAAGTTGATCACCTTGGCGTAGCGGCGCTGCTCGCTGCTGACCGCGCTCGGCACGATGCTGAAGATCTCCGCCGCCGTGCTGCGGTGTATGTCTTCGCCCGCGGCAAAGGCTTTCAGCAGCGATTCGTCCTGCGACAGGTGCGCCATGATGCGCAGCTCGATCTGCGAGTAGTCGGCGGAGACGATGCTGGATCCGGGCGGCGCGATGAACGCTTCGCGGATGCGCCGGCCTTCGGCGGTGCGCACCGGGATGTTCTGCAGATTCGGGTCGTTGCTCGACAGCCGGCCGGTCACCGCGATTGCCTGCCCGTAGTTGGTGTGCACACGGCCGGTGTCCGGGTTCACCATCTTCGGCAGCTTGTCGGTATAGGTCGATTTGAGCTTGGCGAGCGCGCGGTACTCCAGAATGAACTTTGGCAGCGGGTGGTCCAGCGCAAGCTGCTGCAGAACGTCCTCGTCGGTGGAAGGCTGTCCGCCCGGCGTCTTCTTGACCGGCTTGAGTCCTTTGCGCTCGAACAGGATCTCCTGCAGTTGCTTCGGCGAATTCAGATTGAAAGGCTGGCCCGCTTCCTTGTGCGTCTGCGCCTCGAGCTCGAGCATCTTCTCGCCGAGCTCGCGGCTCTGCGCTTCGAGCAGCGCGGTGTCGAGCAGGACACCCGTGCGTTCCATGACGAACAACGCTTCAAGCGCGGGCATCTCGATCGCCAAATACACGCCGGAAAGCTTTTCGTCGCCTGCGATCTGCGGAAACAGCGCGTGGTGCAGTTGCAGCGTCACGTCGGCGTCCTCGGCGGCGTATTCGGTGGCGCGCGCGACCTCGACCTGTTCGAACGGGATGCGCGACGCGCCCTTGCCGGTGACTTCGTCGTAGGTGATGGTCTTGATGTCGAGGTGTCGCAGTGCGAGCTCATCCATGTCGTGCCGGCGATGGCTTTCGAGCACGTAGGATTCGAGCAGTGTGTCGTGCTGCACGCCGGCAAGGCGAACGCCCGCATTCGCGAACACGTGCATGTCGTACTTCAGGTTCTGTCCAAGCTTGTGCCGCAGCGGATCCTCCAGCCAGGGCCTGAGCGTGTCGAGGACACGTTCGCGATCGAGCTGTTCCGGGGCACCGGCATAGTTGTGGCCGACCGGCATGTACGCCGCGTGCCCCGGCTCGATGCTGAGCGAAATGCCCACCAGTTCCGCCGCCATCGGATCGAGGCTGGTGGTTTCGGTGTCGATCGAAACCAGGTCGGCGGTTCCAACGCGTTTCATCCAGGCATCGAGCTGGGCCGCGGTCAGCACGGTTTTGTAGTTGCGCAGTAATGGATCGCGCCCGGCGGCAGGACCGGGATCGGCGGCGTCCGCCGGACCGAAATCGCCATTCGGTGCGCCGCCAGCGGCGGCCTTTGCCTCGCGCAGCCAGGACTTGAACTCGAGGTTCTCGAACAGATTCACCAGCTTCGCGGCGTCCTGCTCCCTCGGCGCCAGGTCTTCGATGTGCACCGGCAGTTCGACGTCGCACTTGATGGTGAGCAGTTCGCGCGCGGTCGGCAGCCAGTCGAGCGCCTTGCGCAGGTTCTCGCCGACCTTGCCGCCGATCTCGTCGGCATGCGCGACGATCTCGTCCAGGCTGCCATATTGTTGCAGCCACTTCGCCGCGGTCTTCGGCCCGACCTTATCCACGCCCGGTACGTTATCCACGCTGTCGCCGATCAGGGTGAGATAGTCGACGATGCACTCCGGCGGAACGCCGAACTTCGTTTCCACGCCTTTCTCGTCCAGCGTTTCGTTGGACATGGTGTTGACCAGCGTGACCGAGGAATCCACCAGCTGGGTGATGTCCTTGTCGCCGGTGGAGATCACCGTACGCAGGCCCTTCTCCTGCGCCTCGCGGGTGAGCGTGCCGATCACGTCGTCGGCTTCGACGCCTTCCATCATCAGCAGCGGCCAGCCCATCGCGCGCACGCATTCGTGCAGGGCTTCGATCTGGGTGACGAGGTCGTCAGGCATCGGCGGACGGTTCGCCTTGTACTCGGGATAGACCGCTTCGCGGAAGGTCTTTCCTTTTGCGTCGAAGACGCAAGCGATATAATCCGCCGCAGTTTCCTTTCTCAGACGGCGGAGCATGTTCAGCACGCCGTATATCGCTCCAGTCGGCATTCCGCTCCTGTTCCGAAGATCCGGAAGAGCATGGAACGCGCGGTAAAGATAGGAAGAACCGTCAACGAGCAGCAGGGTTTTCATCGAGGCGCCAACGCCGAAGGTGCAGCATGAGCGAAAAGCAGAAGGTTCCGGTACCGCTTACTCCCGAATTACTGGAGAAAGCCTGGTCCGCGCGCGAGTCGTGGCGGGTGTTCGGGATTATGGCAGAATTCGTCGAGTCCACAGAACGCCTGGCGCACATCCGTCCTGCCGTCAGCATATTCGGCAGCGCGCGCGTCAAGCAAAATCACCCTTACTATCATCTCGCGGAGAAAATCTCCCGCACGCTTTCCGATGCCGGCTTCGCGGTCATCTCCGGCGGCGGCCCGGGCATCATGGAGGCCTCCAACAAGGGCGCGTATTTCGGCAAGTCGCTGTCGGTCGGCCTGAACATCCAGCTGCCGCACGAGCAGCAGGCGAACGCCTACCAGGACATCAGCCAGACGTTCCGCCACTTCTTCGCGCGCAAGGTGATGTTCGTCAAGTTTGCGTCGGCCTATGTGGTGCTTCCTGGCGGTT
>DATKEK010000179.1:0-9533 GCA_035512195.1 Burkholderiales bacterium | reverse complement strand
CTAGAGGCGCAAGACCCGAACCCAAACGCATTCCCCACCTAGAGCACCCAGGGCACCAGGAAAACCGAAACAGAACTTGATCTGCCTGGTGTTCCTGGTGGTTCGCACTTCTGCTTTTTTAGCGGCGGCGGAACCAGCCGGTGAAGCTGAGCCGCTCGCGCGTGCAGGGCAGCACTTCGTGCGAGAACCGCGCGCTAAGGAACGCAACCAGTGTGCCGCCCTCGGGGATCACCTCGAGTGTGCGCTCGCCGTCTTCCAGATAGACGCGCAGTAGCCCGCCGTCGGCTTCACGCCAGTTCTCGTTGAGATAGAGGCTTACGGTCAGCTGACGGTGGCCGTCGTCGCGCAACTGATCGTAGTGCCGCTGGTAGCCTGCGCCCGGCGCATAACGCGCGAGATGGCATTCGAAATCGAACAGGCCGAGCTGCAGTTCGCGATTCACCACCAGGCGCAGTTCCTCGAATGCCGCGAGCGGCGGGCGCAATGCTGCGGGCGCGCTGTCTGCATCGAACCAGTAGATTTCATCGCCACGAATGTCTTCGCGCTTGCGGAAGTCCCCGCCCGCACCGATTCCGGCGGGGCGGAATGCGCCCTGCGCCTGCAACCTCCGCGCCTCGGCGCGCAGTGTGGCGATCATGTCTTCAGGCAGGAAATTCTCAATGACCGCGATGCCATGCCCGGCAATCGCCGAAGCGGCGCGATCGGCGATTGGCCCTGCTCCGGGTTCAGTCTGCGGGGAGGTGACCATGAAATTACTTCATGCTTCGTTGTAACGACTGCGCAGCAGCGCCTTCTGCACCTTGCCCATGGCGTTACGCGGCAGCTCGGCCACCACGTACACCTGCTTCGGCACCTTGTAGTTCGCCAGTCGGGTCTTCAGCGCCTCGCTGATCGCCACGCCGTCCAGTGAGGCGTCGCCCTGCGCCACCACCACGGCGACGACCGCTTCGCCGAAGTCTGCGTGCGGCACGCCGAACACCGCCGACTCGGCGACGCCGGGCAAGTCGTCGATCGCCAGTTCGATCTCTTTCGGGTAGACGTTGTAGCCGCCGGAAATGATCAGGTCCTTGGCGCGCCCGACGATCGACAGGTAGCCGTCGCTGTCGATCGTGCCGAGATCGCCGGTACGGAACCAGCCGTCCACAGTGAACTCCTCGCGGGTTTTCTCCGGCATGCGCCAGTAGCCGGCGAACACGTTGTCGCCCGTTACCTGGATGCCGCCAATCTCGCCGGTCGCGAGCGTGCGGTCTTCGCTGTCCGCGATGCGAACTGACACGCCGGGCAGCTGCATGCCCACCGTGCCGGCGCGGCGCTCGCCGTCGAGCGGATTGGAGGCGATCATGCCGGCTTCGGACATGCCGTAACGCTCCAGGATGCGTTGCCCGGTTCGCGCTTCGAACTCGCGGAAGGTTTCCGCGAGCAACGGCGCTGATCCCGATACGAACAGCCGTATGCCGCGCGCCTGCCCGCGGCCGAACTCGTCCATTGCCAGCAGCCGCGTGTAATAGGTCGGCACGCCCATGAACACGGTCGCGCGCGGCAGCGCCTGCAGTACCACACGCGCATCGAAGCGCCGGTGCCAGAGCAGCTTTGCGCCGGCCACCAGCGCGCAATGATTGGCGACGAACAGGCCGTGCACATGAAACATCGGCAACGCGTGCAGCAGCACGTCGCGTTCGCGGAAACCCCAGCTTTCGATCAGCGCGCGCACGTTGGAGGCGAGATTGCGGTGGGTGACCATCGCGCCTTTCGAGCGGCCGGTGGTGCCCGAGGTGTAAACGATCACCGCCAGGTCGTCCGCGCGCATGTGTGCGGTGGCGAAATCCGATGGCAGTTTCGCGGCAGCGGATGCCAGGCTGCCGACGCCGTGCTCGTCCAGCGTCCACACTTCCGCACCGGTGCCGCCGGCGAGTTCTTCGAACAGCGGTGCCGCGGCGGGACCGCAGACGATGATGCGGGGTTCGGCGTCGCCCAGGAAATACTCAAGCTCGCCGCGCTGATACGCGGTGTTCAACGGCAGGTAGACCAGACCCGCGCGCAGGCAGCCGAGGTACAGGCACAACGCCTGCGCGCTCTTGTCTGCGTGCACCGCGACACGTTCTCCGGGTACGAGGCCGCGGCCAATCAGAAAAGTCGCGTAGCGCGCCGCCTGCTCGTGCAGTGCCTCGTAACTGATAGTTTCGCCGGCGTCGGTCTCCAGTGCGATCGCATCCGCCCGCGCCGCGGCCGAGGTTTCGATCAGCGCATACAGGTTCTCGTTCATTGCCCGATCGCGTCGATTACGCCGGCGCTCAACGCCTGTTCCAGGCTCGCTTCCGGCTGCGCCTTGCCGACTACGCGCTCTTCGGCGGCGGGCGGCAGCAGGCGGATGCGCGCGCCGGCGACTGCCTCCACCCGCTGCGCCGGCGCCGCCAGCGCGACGTAGATGCCGCCGGCCGCGTCACCGGTAATGCGCAATGTCAGTGCATGGCCGCGGGCAGCCGACGTTGCCACGCACAGCGCGAGATGCGCGACATACTCGGACAGAAGCAGACGCTCATCCAGCACGGTCGCAGCCTGGCCGGGCGAGTCGAGCTGGAGCAACGGCGGCGCAGAGTCACCGCCGGCAATGAAACGGTCTGCCAGCGCCCAGCAGTCGGCGGCACCCACCGGCGTTGCCGAAACGAAATTCAGGTCGCGGTCGTCCATGGAAATGCCGGACTCGTGCAGGCGTTCGCGCAGCTTGCGATGCCGGATGTCGAGCGGCACCGGCGCGTGCGCCGTCGCCAGTGCGCCGAGCAGCGCCGAGCGCACATCCTCCAGCGCGTCGTCGCACAGCACCGCAGCGCCGTCGATCTGCGCGCGCGCCTGCGCGCCGAGCAGATTGCCGACGGCCAGCTTGTCGGAAGCATCGAACGCGTCGCGGCCGGCGGATGCCTCGATAATCGCGGGGCCGGACATTGCCAGCCGGCTGGCATGCGTGTAGATCCTCGCGCTGCAAAGCATGGCAAGCATGCTTGCACCGCCGAAGCAGTCGCGGCCGATCAGCGCGATCATCGGCAGTCCGGATACCCGCGCCGCCAGCGCCGCTGCGTACAGGCGTCGAAAGGCGCCGAGCGCGGGCAGGCCGGCATCGATGCGGGCGCCGGCAGAATCGAGAATCAACAGTACGGGTTCGCGTGCGCGAATTGCTTCGAGCAATCGTTGCGCGAGCGCATCGCTTTCGGCTACGCCGAGCGAACCGCCGGCCGCGCGCCGGTCGGTGGCAGCAACCTGCATCGCGCAACCCGAAATTCCACCGCGGCCGAGCAGCAGCTTGCCGGCCGATCCTGGCGGGTCGAAGTCCGGCTCATCGAGCAGCGCGATTGCGCGCTGCTTCGCGCCGATCGTGGAGAATGCCTTCGTCGCGGCCTTCAGACGCCGCACCACCTGCGCGCAATCTCTTCGTAGGCCTGCACCGAGGATTCGACGCGATCCATCACGCAGTATTCGTCCGTCTGATGCGCCATCTGTGGCTCGCCCGGACCGAGGATCACGGTCGGCGGCATGTCGTATGCGGCGTTTAGCGCAGCGGCGTCGGTGAAATAGGTGGCCACGCGTGCTTGCGGACGCGCGCCGAGCAGCGGCGTCATTACTTCGAACACCTGCTGAATCCAGGGATCGTCCGGCTCGGTGTACACCGGCTCGAGATCGAGGATGGTTTCCAGGTCGACTTCCGGGCCCAGTTCGCGCGCGAGTTGCGCCTTCACTTCGGCATGCAGCGAAGTGGGGACGCTGCGGATGTCGATTCCGATCACGGCTTCGTCCGGCACCGAATTAATGTTCAGTCCGCCGCGAATGGTGCCAACATTCAGCGAAGCCTGGCCCATGAGCGCATGCGGCGGGTTGGCGAAACGGAATGTTTCCAGCACGCCCAGCGCCTTTGCCATCTTGTAGACCGCGTTCACGCCTTTCTCCGGCATCGAGCCATGTGCGGTCACGCCGTGCGTGCGCGCGTTCAGCCAGAACGCGCCCTTGTGGCCGACGAACGGGTAATTGGAAGTCGGCTCGCCGACCACCACTGCGCCCGCGCGGCCAAGCGCGCCTTCCTGGCGAGCCAGGTCGAACGCGCCCTGGCAACCGGTTTCCTCTCCCGCGGTGATCACCAGTTCCAGCCCGGGCGAACGCGACAGTTTCGGCGCCAGGTGAACCGCGGCGGCAACGAATGCGGCGACTCCGCATTTCATGTCGCTGGTACCGCGACCGTAGAGTTTTCCGGCGTCTGTCTCTCCGGCAAAGGGGCCCTTCGTCCACGGCGCCGCGCCAAGCGGCACGGTATCGATGTGGCCGGTGAAGCACAGCGGCTTTGCATCGCTGCCGCCGCCGATGCGCGCGACGAGATTCGCGCGCCGGTCGCCCATCCTGTGATACGCGGTACTGAAACCGGCAGACTCGAGCACGGCGCCGAGATGTCGCGCGCAGGCCTCCTCATCCCCAGGCGGATTGATCGTGTTCATGCGCACGATCTGTTTCGTCAGCTCAAGCGCGTCGATGCGTTTCACTCGTTGTCTCCTCGGCCTGCATACATCAAGGTATCAGTTCAACATGGACAGGCTGTTGTTCAGCAAAAATGCACAACGTACACAAAATCAGAGGCTTTGTTTTTCTTCGTGCCGTTGTGCCTTAGTGGCGATTCCGCGCTTTCAACTTTTCCACTAGTGGCCGAAGTAGGCAGCGCGCACATCCGGATCGTCGCGCAGGCTCTGGGCATCGCCCGCCGCGGCGACGCGGCCCTGCGACAACACGTAGCCGCGATGCACGATATCCAGCGTCTGGCGCACATTCTGCTCCACCAGCAGCACGGTGACGCCCATCTCGTTTATCCGGCGGATCACCGCGAAATTCTCCTTCACAAACAGCGGCGACAGGCCGAGAGAGGGTTCGTCCACCACCAGCAGGCGCGGCGCGCCCATCAGGCCGCGGCCGATCGACAGCATCGCCTGCTCGCCGCCAGACATGGTGCCCGCGAGCTGGTTCATGCGCTCGCGCAGGCGCGGGAAAATCTCGAACGCCTGCGACAGGCGGCGCGCGATCGTCGCCTTGTCGGTCTCGCCGTAGGCGCCGACGCGGAGATTCTCCGCGACCGTCATCTTGGGAAACACGCGGCGGCCCTCCGGAATGCAGACGATGCCGCGGCGGACGATCTCGTGGGTCTGGTCGCGGGTGATGTCGGCGTCCTCGAACACGATACGCCCGCGCCGGGCAGGGGTCAGACCGAGGATGGCGCGGATCAGGGTGGTCTTGCCGACGCCGTTGGCGCCGAGTATGCAGGTGATCACGCCGCGCTCTACTTGAATGCTCACACCGCACAGCACGTCGGCCTGGTCATAGCCAGCGTAGACGTCTTCCAGCAACAGCTGCACGGCCATCAGTCTTCTCCCAGATACGCGGCGCGTACGCCGGAGTCGGTGGAGACGGTCTGATACGTGCCTTCGCAGATTTTCTCGCCGTAGTTGAGCACCACGCAGCGGTCGGTCACGCGCTCGATCACGCCCATCTCGTGCTCGATTAGGATCACCGCCAGTCCCCGCAAGCTGTCGCGGGTGGCGAGCAGGTCGTCCATCAGGGCACGTGTTTCCTCGTGCGTCATGCCGGCCGAAGGTTCGTCCAGCAGCAGGATGCGCGGCCGGCTCACCAGTGCCCGGCACACTTCGACCCGCCTGCGGTCGATCATCGGCAGCGCCGCCACCGGTTCGAACAACCGCGCGGCAAGCGCCGTACTGAAGCGGGCAAGCTGTTCGCGCGCGCGTTCGACGTTTTCGTCGAACTGCCGTTTGAGCCGGCGGCGTGCGAACAGATTGGTGACGATGCCGTGGTCGAGGTTGCGGTGGTTGCCGACCATCAGGTTGTCGAACACCGTCAACGGCAGGCACAGCCGCGAGCGCTGGAAGGTGCGGGTGACGCCGGCATCGTAGATGCGCTGCGGCCTGAGTCCGGTGATGTCGCGTCCGTCCAGTTGGATTGCGCCGGACGCAGGTCGATACAGGCCGGTGACGGCGTTGAAGAACGTGGTCTTGCCGGAGCCGTTCGGCCCGATCAGGCCGAGGATCTCGCCCGAGGCGAGCGTGAGGTCGAGCGCGTTCAGCGCAGTCAGCCCGCCGAAGCGCACCGTGAGACCCCTGGCTTCGAGCAGCGGCGCGCTCATCCGCCGTCTCCAGGGAAATAGCGGCGCGGCCTGCGCGGCAGCAGTCCGTCCGGACGGTAGCGCAGGATGAGAATCACCAGCACGGCGAACAGCAGGAAGCGGTATTCCTGGATGACCTGCAGTTTTTCCGGCAACACCACCACCAGCAGCGCCGCCGGAATCACGCCGAGCGGATTACCACTGCCGCCGAGCAGCACGATGGAAACCAGAATCAGTGAATCGGCGAAGGTGAAACTGGTGGGCGCGATGTAGCCGATCATCATCGCGTACACGCCGCCGGCGAGTCCTGCGAGAAAGTTGCCCAGCGTGAAGGCAAAAATTTTCCAGCGCGCCACGTCGATGCCGAACACCGAGGCGGCGGTTTCATCGAGGCGCACGGCGTCCAGACTGAGTCCAAGCCAGGAACGTTCGAGGCGCTTGACCAGCAGCCAGGCGAATCCCGCGAGCAGCAGGGCAACCACCACATAGCTGAGAAAGAACGAGATCTCGCGGTCTTCATCCAGTTCGATGCGCTCGTTGAACGACCAGCCGAGGATTTCCAGGCCGGGGACCTTCAGGCCCTGCGGGCCGCCGAGCGTATCGTTGACTTCGAGAAAAGTCCTGAACAAGAGGGCAAAGGCGATGGTGACCAGTGCGGCATAGTGCCCGCGGGTGCGCAGGATCGGCAGGATCAGGATCGAGCCGATCACCGCCGCCATCACGCCGCCGAACAGCAGGATCAGCAGATGCGGCGTGCCGGTGTGCGCGGCGAGCACCGCGGTAGTGTAGCCGCCGACGCCGAACACCGCCGCGCCGGCGAAGTTGACGATGCCGGCATAGCCGAACTGCACGGTGAGGCCGAGACAGGCGACGACATAGAGCATTACCGTGGCCAGCATCAACAGCGCGAAGTGCGATTCGTACAGCGCCAGCGCGACCAGCAGCACGGCCACCATCACCGCGAGCGGGGACAGCCGCGGATGCGCCGCGGTCACCGATTCGATGCGAGCGGCAAGGCCGCTGCGGCCGGCGACATAGAACGCTGCAACTCCAATCACCGCGAGCGAGGCGATTTCCCACTGCTCTTCCAGTTCGAGGAACAGCCCGGCGAATACCGCAAAGGCGATCAGCGCACCGAGCGCAATCAGGCGGTCGAGAGTGGCGGAGCGGGCGGGCATCTACACGCGCTCCGCCGAGCGCTCGGCGAGCAGCCCGGTCGGCTTCCACGCCATGACCATGATCACCACCGCAAACGCGAACACATCCTTGTAGGCCGGCACCGCGAACCACACCGCGCCGATCGTCTGCAGTGCCGCGAACAGGAATCCGCCGATGATCGCGCCGAGAATGCTGCCAAGGCCGCCGACCACCGCGGCGCTGAAACCGATCACGCCGAGCAGCAGGCCCATGCTGAAATTGATCTCGTTGTAGTAGAGCCCGTTCGCCACGCCGGCGAGCGCCGCCAGCGCCGAGCCGATGGCAAAGGTCAGCAGCACCACCCAGCGGAAGTCGATGCCCATCACCCTGGCGGTTTCCGCATCCTGTGCAACCGCGCGGATCGCGAGACCGAGACGGGTGCGGCTGATCACCAGGTGCAGCGCGACGATCGCTGCGAGGCCGGTAATCACGATGATGACGCTGTCCAGGCGCAGCGTGAAATTGCCGATCGAGTAGGCATCGGTTGGCAGCAGGCGTGGAAACGGCTTGGGATTGGATCCCGCCGGATAGAACAGCCGCACCGCCTCGCGCAGCGCAAGACCGAACATCAGGGTGGCCAGCAGCGTGTTCAGCGGCGGCGCGGATTTCAGCGGCAGGATGAGAAAGCGCGCGAGCAGTGCGCCGAGCAATCCCATGGATGCGACTGCGGCGAGCGTGATCAGCAGCATCGTCAGCAGCGGCGATTCGATTCCCGCCAGCTGCAGGCCGGCGAAGGTTGCGAGCGCGACGAAGGCGCCGGCCATCAGCACGTCGCCATGCGAGAACTTGATCACGTCCAGCACGCCGAAGAACAGAGTGAAGCCGACCGCGACCATGGCGTACACCACGCCGAGCACGAGGCCGTTCAACACGAACTGGCTGAGTATGCCGATATCCATGGCTCTTCTACACGATCAGCGCGGACGCGGCAGCTTGCGCTTGCCGCTGGCGTACTCGCTGTCTTCCCAGATGGTCCACTTGCCATCCTGGACGACGAACTTGGTGATGATCGGCACCATGTTCTGACCGTGCTCATCGAAGCTGATGGTGCCGACCACCGACTGGTGGTCGCGCGTGGCATTTAGTTCGCGCGTCACCCGCCGCCGGTTCGGGCCGACTTTTTCCACCGCGTCTATGATCAGGTCGGTGGCGGCAAATGCAAACGGGCCGTAGGCCTCCGGCGGATCGCTGTAGCCCTGCTCGCGGTAGGCGCGCAGGAAATAATCGCCGCCCGGCAGCCGCTCGGCTGGTGCGCCTTCCCGGAATGCGATGGTGCCTTCCGCCAAGGCGCCGAGGCCTTCGATATAGGCTTCCGACACGATGCCGGACGTGCCCTGGAACACGGCTTCGATTCCGAGCCGCTCCATCTGCGAGCGAATGCGCACGCCGATCGGTGTGAGCCCGCCGAAGTAGAGCACCTCGGGGCGCAGTTCCCTGATCTTGGTCAGCTCGGCGTTGAAGTCCTGCTGGTCCGCGGTCACACCGAAGCTGCCGAGTATGTTGCCGCCATTGTTCTCGAGGTGCTCGCGGAAGTACTTATTGTGGCCCCTGCCGTAATCGGTGGTGTCGTGGATCACCGCCCAGCGGCGATAACCGGACTCGAGCATGAACTGCGCGGCGACCGCGTTCTGGTTGATCATGGTGCCGTTTACACGATGCACTTCCCTGAAGTCGTTACCGTAGGTGATGTCAGGCAAAACCGCGCCCCACACCACCGCCGGCAGGCCGAACTTGTGGTAGACGTCGACCGTACCCATTGCCACCGCGGAACAGTAGTGCGCGACCGCCGCAACCACATGCCGGCTGGCGGCTGCCTTGGTGGCTACCTGCACGCCGATGTTTGATTTGCACTCATCGTCCAGGACTTCCAGCCGGTAACGGTACTTGGTGGCGGGATCGGCATTGCGCAGCCGCACCGCGAGATCCGCGGAGTTTCGGCCGCCGAGTCCATTCGCGGCCACGCCCCCGGTAAGCGGCCCGATGAACGCAATGCGCACCGCCTCCCTGTCGTCGCCGTGGTCCGCGCAGGCGGCGAGAAGCAGCAACGGCAGGATTAAGGCGAGTGCCTTGTGCATGGAGTGTACGGCCGGTCAGCGAAAAGGCGTGAAGGACAGTGAGTTTCTGCGCGCAGTTTTGCGGTCGAGGGTATTGAGTGCGACTGCCCTTGTCAACGCGCGCAAAAACAAGAGCGGCC
>DATKEK010000178.1:0-2834 GCA_035512195.1 Burkholderiales bacterium | reverse complement strand
ACCCGGCTTCCGGCCGGCTGCGCATCCCGCGCTGCATCCGGGCCGCAGCGCGAAAGTGCTGCTTGAGAACGAAACCATCGGCTGGATCGGCGAACTTCATCCCAGATTACAGAAGAAGTACGAGTTTTCAGATCCCGTCGTGCTGTTCGAACTGGATGCCGAACCGCTGTTATCGCTGCCGCTGCCCTGCTATCAGGAGGTATCGAAGTACCCGCCGGTGCGACGGGATATTGCGGTGGTGATTGACGAAAGCGTCCCGGTGCAGACCCTGCTGGGCAGCCTGTTGCGGGCGCGGGCGAGTATCGTCGATGACATTTCAGTGTTCGATGTGTATCGTGGCAAGAGCATCAAGGAGGGAAAAAAAGGTCTTGCTTTCCGTGTGTTATTGCAAGATACTCAAAAAACTCTCACCGATTCCGAGGTGGACGCCGCGATCGCGGGTCTGCGCGAGGTCCTGGAAAAAGAATACGGTGCCGAGCTCAGAAAATAAGGGGAATCGATGACTCTCACCAAGGCTGACCTGGCGGATCTGCTGTTCGAGAAAGTCGGCTTGAACAAGCGGGAAGCGAAGGACATGGTCGAGTCCTTTTTCGAAGAGGTGCGTTCCGCGCTGGAACGGGGTGAGGGGGTGAAGTTGTCAGGCTTCGGCAACTTCCAGCTGCGCGACAAGCCGCAGCGGCCCGGGCGCAATCCCAAGACCGGCGAAGAGATTCCGATCACGGCGCGGCGCGTTGTCACATTCCACGCCAGCCAGAAGCTGAAGGCGATGGTGGAAAAGAACTATCATGGAGAGCAGCAGCAACCACAGCACAAGCAACAGCCGTAAGACGCCGCTGCCTCCCATCCCCGCCAAGCGCTACTTCACGATCGGCGAAGTCAGCGAACTGTGCGGCGTGAAGCCGCATGTGCTTCGCTACTGGGAACAGGAGTTTACGCAGCTCAAACCGGTCAAGCGCCGGGGTAACCGGCGCTACTATCAGCACCATGAAGTGCTGCTGATCCGTCGCATCCGCGAATTGCTGTACGAGCAGGGCTTCACCATCAGCGGCGCGCGAGCGCGGCTGGATCAGGCGGGCGCTGCGGAAAAACCGGGCGCAGCCGGCACCGGCTTCTCGCCTTCCCATCTGCGCAGGGAAATCCAGGGCATTCTGGAACTGTTCCGTAGCTGAAACCGGCGGCGGCGCAGCGAAACCCTCTGTTATAATCCGCCGTCTCCTCGGGGCGTAGCGCAGCCTGGTAGCGTACCTGCATGGGGTGCAGGTGGTCGCAGGTTCAAATCCTGCCGCCCCGACCAATCCGCCAGTGCGAGGCGAGAACAGCCGGTTGACGACGCGAGGAATGATCAGACGGAAAAGCTCCTGTCAGGGGTTCTCGTTCAACGCACCGCCCCTGGCCTCGCCGCCGCGCATCCTGCTTCGCAATGCGAGTTCTCCTCAGTAACGACGACGGCTATTTCGCCCCGGGGCTTGCGGCCCTGGCGGAAGCGATCTCTGAACTCGCCGAAGTAGTGGTGGTTGCCCCGGAACGCGATCGCAGCGGCGCCAGCAACTCCCTCACGCTGGACCGGCCGCTTGCAGTCAAACGATCCCATAACGGTTTCTTCCACGTAAACGGCACGCCGACAGACTGCGTGCATCTTGCGGTAACCGGCATACTCGACCGCCTGCCGGACATGGTTGTCTCCGGAATCAATCACGGTGCCAACATGGGCGACGACACCATCTATTCCGGCACGGTGGCTGCCGCCACCGAAGGTTTTCTGTTGGGCATACCTTCGATCGCCGTTTCGCTCGCCAGCAAGCAGGGTGGCAATTACCCCGCTGCGGCGCGTATCGCCTGCGACCTGATCCGGCGCTTCCAGCGCAACCCGATTCCTTTCCCGGTGCTGTTCAACGTGAACGTGCCGGATGTTCCTTACGAAAGCATGGCCGGACTGGAAGTTACGCGCCTGGGACGCCGGCACAAGGCCGAGGGCATGTTGAAGACGGTGAATCCGCGCGGTGAGACCGTCTACTGGATCGGTGCCGCGGGCGATGCGCAGGACGCGGGCGAGGGCACGGACTTCAACGCGGTCGCGAGCAACCGGGTGTCGGTCACGCCGCTGCAAATCGACCTGACCCAGTACGCGAATCTGGACAGCGTGCGCCAGTGGCTGAAAGAGCCGCAATCGGAGGCGGGGACTGCCACATGAACACGCGCCTTTCCGGAATCGGCATGACTTCGCAGAGAACGCGCCTGCGGATGATCGAACGGTTGCGCGAGCAGGGCATCGCGGATGAAACGGTTCTAGATGCGATGGCCGAGGTGCCGCGGCATATTTTTGTCGACGAGGCATTGGCCAGCCGCGCGTACGATGACGTGTCGCTGCCGATCGGCTTCGGCCAGACCATCTCGAACCCTTTCACTGTCGCGCGCTTGGTCGAACTCGCGCGTGCCGGACAGGCGATCGGGAGAGTTCTCGAGATTGGCACTGGCTGCGGCTACCAGGCCGCCGTACTGTCGCGGGTCGCGCGCGAGGTATATTCAATCGAGCGTATCGCCGGGCTGCTGCCGCGGGCGCGCGTGCGGCTGCGCGAACTCAACTGCCGCAATGTCAGGGTCAAGCATGGCGACGGGCGCATCGGCTTTCGCGACGCGGGCCCCTTCGACGCGATCGTGCTGGCGGCGGCTGCCACACGCATTCCGGAGGAACTGATCGAACAACTGGTGGATGGCGGTCGGCTGGTGCTGCCACTGGGCACCCGCGTTCAGAAACTGGTGCTGGTGACGAAAACTTCGGATGGTTTCGAGCAGTCCGTACTGGACGAGGTCAATTTCGTGCCATTGCTGGCCGG
>DATKEK010000177.1:0-3654 GCA_035512195.1 Burkholderiales bacterium | reverse complement strand
CACCCGCCGCCGCCGGGGAGTGTCGGCGTGCGCATCCCCTATTCCGAAGTGCGCGTCGTCGAAATCGCCGCTGGCAGAGTCGTGCGCGAATGCGGACCCGACGTGCCCGGCATGCTGATCACGCGGGGGCCGCATCTGTTCCAGGGCTACCTCGACCCCGAGGACAACGCGAAAGCCTGGGTGGACGGCGACTGGTTCATCACCGGCGACCTTGCCTACATCGATGCAGCGGGTTTCCTCTACGTCACCGGCCGCGCCAGGGAACTGATCATCCGCGGCGGCCACAACATCGACCCGCTGCTGATCGAGGAGCCTCTGAGCCGGCATCCGGCGGTGGCGGAAGTAGCCGCCATCGGCCAGCCGGATCCCTATGCGGGCGAAGTGCCCATCGCCTATGTGCGGCTCAAGAGCGACGCGCCTGGTACCGGCGAAGCCGAACTGCTGGACTGGTGCCGCACGCGCATCGGCGAGCAGGCGGCTATCCCGAAGCGCGTGGAGATTCTGAAGGTCATGCCGGTTACGGCCGCCGGCAAGATCTTCAAACCCGAACTGATCAACCGCGCGACTGAATTCGCGTTGCGTCACAGCTTGCAGGAAGCCGGAATTGCAGCCACGGTCAGCGCCCGCTTCGATCCGCGCCGGGGACAGATTGCCGCGATCGCCGCGGCCAGCGCGGAGGACGGCGACAGGATTGGCGCCCTGCTCCGCAGTTACCCGCTTGTCCTTGAAATCAGCGGCAGCAACGATCAGTCCGCCAGCGACAGGAACGCAGCATGTCAGCAGTGAGCTACGCACTGGAAGGCGCCACCGGTGTCATCCGCATCGACAATCCGCCGGTCAATGCCCTGTCGCAGGCGGTGCGGCAGGGGCTGCTGGAGGCCCTGGCCAGTGCACAAGCAGACGTCTCGCAAGCCATCCTGCTGATCTGCGAGGGCGCCACCTTCGTCGCCGGCGCGGACATTCGGGAATTCGGCAAGCCGCCGCAGCCGCCCTCGCTGCTGGCGGTGCTGGCGGCCATCGAGAATTCGCCCAAACCCGTCATCGCTGCCATGCACGGCACCGCGCTCGGCGGCGGATTGGAACTGGCGCTGGCCTGCCACTACCGCTGTGCAGTGCCAGGTGCGAAGTTGGGCCTGCCGGAAGTGAAGCTGGGTATCCTGCCTGGCGCCGGCGGCACGCAGAAAGTGCCACGGCTGATGGGTGTCGAAGCCGCGCTGGAATTGATGACCTCCGGCACGCCGATCTTTGCCGCCCAGGCGCTGGCTTCCGGACTGCTGGACAAGGTGTTCGTCTGCGAGGAACTGCCACAGGCGGCGCGTGCCTATGCCAGCGAGCTGATCGCCGCAGCCGCGCCGTTGCGGCGGGTGCGGGATATGCGCATCGATCCGGCGGCGATTCCCGCGGATTTCTTCGCCAGCGCGCGCAGGAAACTGGCGCGCCGCGCGCGCGGTCAGATCGCGCAAGACCGCGTTGTCACGCTGGTGGAAGCGGCTGTCACCCTGCCCATCGATGCCGGCCTGGCGCGGGAGCGCGAACTGTTCGTCGAATGCCTGAACTCGCCGCAGTCGGCGGCGATGCGCCACGCCTTCTTTGCCGAACGCGAGGCAGCCAAGGTCGTCGCCCTTCCCGCCGATACCGCCGCACGCCCCGTGCACAAGGTTGCCGTGATCGGCGCCGGCACGATGGGTGGCGGCATCGCGATGAACTTCATCAACGCGGGAATCCCGGTGACACTGCTGGAAGTCAGTAGCAGCGCGCTGCAAAAAGGCCTCGCGGTGATCGAAAGGAATTATCGCATCAGCGCCGGCAAGGGCAGGTTCACCGACGCGCAGATTGCACAACGCCTCGACCTGATCGGCGGCACCACCGATTACGCGGACCTGAAGGACGTCGACCTGGTCATCGAGGCCGTCTTCGAAGACCTCGAACTGAAGAAAGACGTGTTCGCGCGCCTGGATACCGTCTGCAAGCCGGGCTGCATCCTGGCCACCAACACTTCCTATCAGGACATCGACGTGATCGCCCAGGCGACCAGGCGCCCCGAAGACGTCATCGGCATGCATTTCTTCAGCCCGGCCAACGTGATGAAGCTGCTGGAGAACGTGCGGGGCGCGCGCTCCGCGCCGGACGTCATCCTCACCGCGATGACACTGGCGAAGACCATCGGCAAGGTGCCGGTGCTGGCGCGCGTCTGCTACGGCTTCATCGGCAACCGCATGCTCAGGTACTACGGGCGCGAGGCGGCGCTATGCGTCATCGAAGGCGCAAGTCCGCGGCAGGTCGACGCGGCGCTGGAGAACTTCGGCATGGCGATGGGACCCATCGCGATGGGCGATCTGGCAGGCCTGGATGTCGGCTACCGCGCGCGCCAGGGCCTGACCGCGGCGCAGAAAGGCGATCCGCGTGCCTGGAGCGTTGCTGACAAGCTGGTGGACGCCGGCCGCCTCGGCCAGAAGAGCGGCAAGGGCTACTACCGCTATGATCCGCATACGCGCGAACGCAGCGAAGATCCAGAAGTGCTGGCGCTCATCGAAGCCACCGCCAGGGAGCTCGGCGTGCAGCGCCGCGCCATCGACGACCAGGAAATCCTCGACCGCTGCCTGTTCGGTCTCGTGAACGAGGGCGCGCGGATTCTCGAACAAGGCATCGCGCAGCGTCCCGGCGATATCGACGTCGTCTACCTGCATGGCTACGCCTTCCCGGTCGCGAAAGGCGGCCCGATGTATTACGCCGACCAGGTGGGGCTCGCAAAAGTCTACGCGCGGCTCTGCGAATTCCGCGCGCGTTTCGGCGAGCAGCTGTGGCCTGTGGCACCGTTGCTCGAACGGCTGGTGCAGACGAATCGCAGCTTCGCCGACTGGGCGCGGGACCGGAACTGAAACTCACGCGCCGACATTTCACCATTCGCTTCAAGCAGGTTGTCACGATGGATTTCGCACATAACGCGGTGACCCGGGACTATCTCCAGCGGCTGTCCGCATTCATGGATGAACACATCTATCCCAACGAACAGACCTACGTTGCACAACTCTCCGCGGCCACCAATCGCTGGCAACCAGTACCCATCGTCGAGACGCTGAAGCCGCTGGCGCGCGCGGCTGGCCTGTGGAACCTGTTCCTGCCGGACAGGCAATTCGGCGCCGGACTCGGCAACCTGGAATACGCGCCGCTGGCCGAACAGATGGGACGCATCGGCTGGTGTTCCGAAGTGTTCAACTGCAGCGCTCCGGACACCGGCAACATGGAAGTGCTGGCGCGCTACGGCACTGCGGAGCAGCAGGAACAGTGGCTGCGGCCGCTGCTGGCCGGGGACATTCGCTCCTGCTTTTCGATGACCGAGCCTGCGGTCGCGTCCAGCGATGCCACCAACATGCAGG
The DNA here is from genome assembly GCA_035512195.1 of Burkholderiales bacterium. Classification (GTDB taxonomy): domain Bacteria; phylum Pseudomonadota; class Gammaproteobacteria; order Burkholderiales; family Eutrophovitaceae; genus DATKEK01. The sequence continues at coordinate 277 of DATKEK010000177.1, read as the reverse complement.
CAACGGCGCAGCTGGTCGGCGATGAGTGGGTGCTCAACGGCAGGAAGTGGTTCTCCTCCGGCGCCGGCGATCCGCGCTGCCGCGTCTCCATCTACATGTGCCTGACCGATCCCGGTAACGCGCGTCATCAGCAACATTCGCAGATACTGGTACCGCTGGGCGCGCCCGGCGTGAAGATCGTGCGGCAGCTGAGCGTGTTCGGCTACGACCACGCGCCGCATGGCCATGCCGAGATCGTCTTCGACGGGGTGCGCGTGCCGAAGGCCAATGTCATCCT
>DATKEK010000176.1:0-21876 GCA_035512195.1 Burkholderiales bacterium | reverse complement strand
ATGCTCGGCCGCGCGACCGGAAAGCATTATCTGCTGTTCACCGGCAGGCATCGTTTCGTGCGTGAGCATGACACGAAATTTGGGACCGGGACTGAGTGAACGGCAGAACTCACCCATCGTCGAGACCGCTGACGGACAAGTCTGCGGATACTCGTTCTTCCGGGATAACCGGCGTCATCCTCGCCGGCGGGCGGGGCCGCCGCATGGGCGGCGTGGACAAGGGCCTGCAGCTATTTCGTGGCAGGCAGATGGTCGAGTGGGTGCTGGAGCGGCTGGCGCCGCAGGTCTCGGAAATACTGATCAATGCCAATCAGAATCTGCAGCGCTATGCGTCTCTCGGTCACCGCGTGGTCCCGGATGACATCGCCGGATTTGCCGGCCCGCTCGCCGGATTGCATCGCGGCATGCTAGAAGCCGGCCGCCCGCTGGTGATCACCGTCCCCTGCGATTCGCCTTTTCTTCCGGCCGATCTGGTGAGCCGCCTGCTGCAGGGCTTACAGCACGAGCGGGCGGACCTCGCTGTCGCCAGAACCGGTGACCGGTCGCACCCGGTGTTCTGCCTCGCTCACGCACGCCTGCTTCCGCATCTCGAACGTTTTCTCTCGGCGGGCGGAAGGAAGATCGACGCGTGGTATGCAGACTTGCGCGTGGTCGAAGTGCCGTTCGACGACGAGGCCAAAGCGTTCGGAAATTTCAACACGCTCGAGGAACTGCGCGAGGCGGAGTCCGGCGGTTAGCCGTAGCCGGCTCGCGCCCGCTACGGGCGCCGCGGCTCGAGGATCTGGAAAAAAATCTCGTCGGACTTGATCATGCCGAGCTCGAGGCGCGCACGCTCCTCGGCCGCATCCATCCCTTCCTTCAGATCGCGCACTTCGGCATCCAGCGTTTGATTGCGCGCGACCAGTTGCCGGTTGGTCTCTCGCTGCGCCTCCACTTGCCGGTCCAGTTCCCACACGCGAAACCACCCGCCTTTGCCGAACCAGAGCGGGTTCTGGATCAGCGCAATCAGCAGGATCAGCGCAATCGCGAGCAGCCGCATCTAGCGCAACTGGTAAAAGGCGCCTCGCCCCGCGTAGCTGGCGGAATCGCCGAGATCTTCCTCGATCCGCAGCAGCTGGTTGTACTTGGCGAGTCGATCGGAACGCGACAGGGAGCCGGTCTTGATCTGCAGCGCATTCGACGCCACTGCGAGATCGGCGATGAAGGTATCTTCGGTTTCCCCCGAACGGTGGGAGATCACCGCGGTGTAGCCTGCGCATTTCGCCATTTCGATGGCGGCAAAGGTTTCGGTGAGCGTGCCGATCTGGTTGATCTTGATCAGGATGGAGTTGGCCACGCCCTGGCTGATGCCTTCCGACAGGATCCTTGTATTGGTCACGAACAGGTCGTCGCCGACGATCTGCACTTTCTTGCCGAGTTTCCTGGTCAGGATCTTCCACCCGTCCCAGTCTGACTCGGACATGCCGTCCTCGATCGAGATGATCGGATACTTGTCCACCCATTTCGCCAGATAGTCGGTGAAGTCCGCGGCGGTCAACGCCCGCTTCTCCGCCTTCAGCGAATACTTGTCGTTCTCGAAGAACTCCGTGCTGGCGCAGTCAAGCCCGATCGCAACCTGCGAGCCGGCCGTGTAGCCGGCCGCTTCGATTGCCTGCATGATGAGTTCGAGCGCAGCCTCGTTGCTGGGCAGATTCGGGGCAAAGCCGCCTTCGTCTCCCACCGTGGTCGGCATCCCCTTCTTGTCGATCAGTTTCCTGAGTGCCTGGAAGATTTCCGCGCCGCAACGCAGCGCCTCGCGAAAGCTTTCCGCGCCGACCGGGATGATCATGAACTCCTGCATGTCCAGGCTATTGTTCGCGTGCGCGCCGCCATTGATCACGTTCATCATCGGCACCGGCAGTTGCATGCGTGCCGCGCCACCGAGATAGCGATACAGCGGCAGCCCGGATTCCTCGGCGGCAGCCTTTGCCACCGCCAGCGAAACGGCCAGCGTGGCGTTCGCGCCCAGACGGGACTTGTTTTCGGTGCCGTCCAGATCGATCAGCGTCTGATCGATGAAAGCCTGTTCGATCGCGTCCAGGCCGACGATTGCCTCGCAGATTTCGGTGTTGATGTGCTCGATCGCCTTGAGCACGCCCTTGCCACCATAGCGGCCCTTGTCGCCATCCCGCAGTTCGATCGCTTCGCGTGATCCGGTCGAGGCGCCGGAGGGCACGGCGGCACGGCCACTGATGCCGGACTCCAGCAGGACGTCCGCTTCCACCGTCGGGTTGCCGCGGGAGTCCAGGATTTCGCGCGCCACGATGTCGACTATCGAGCTCATTCCGTGTCCTTGTTCTGGTTATTGGTCAGGCGGCATTGCCGATCAGACTCTCTTCGAAGCCGCGGCGCTTGACCAGCTCGTCCAGTGCCTTCAGCGTCTCGAGCAGCGGTTTCATGTGTTTCAGCGGCCAGGCATTGGGCCCGTCCGACAAGGCCTTCTCCGGGTTCGGGTGCGTCTCCATGAAAACCCCCGCCACGCCGGTTGCGACCGCCGCCCTCGCCAGCACCGGCACGAACTCACGCTGTCCGCCGCTCGCGGTACCCTGCCCGCCCGGCAACTGCACCGAGTGCGTCGCATCGAAGACCACCGGGCATCCGGTCTCGCGCATGATCGCGAGCGAACGCATGTCGGATACGAGGTTGTTGTATCCGAACGACGCTCCGCGTTCGCACACCATGATGTTGTCCATGCCGCTCGCCTCGCGCGCCTTGTCGACCACGTTTTTCATGTCGTGCGGCGCGAGGAACTGCCCTTTCTTGATATTCACCGGCTTGCCCGCACGCGCCACCGCGTGAATGAAATCGGTCTGCCGGCACAGAAACGCCGGCGTCTGCAGTACGTCGACCACCGCTGCCACTCGCGCTATTTCTTCCTCGGTATGCACGTCGGTCAGCACCGGCACGCCCAGCTTCTGCCGCACTTCCGCCAGGATCTCCAGGCCCTTCCCCATGCCCGGCCCGCGGAATGACTTGCCGGAAGAACGGTTCGCCTTGTCGTACGACGCCTTGAAGATAAACGGTATGCCTAGCGCGGCGGTCAATTCCTTGAGAGTGTCCGCGGTATCGAGGATCAGATCCCGCGATTCCACCACGCAGGGGCCCGCAATCAGAAAAAACGGCCGGTCGAGACCAACCTCAAAACCGCACAGTTTCATTGCGGCAACTTAGGCAAGACTCTGCAGGCGAGGCTCGCGCTCGACGTTCTGCGCGCTGCGCCTGGCCTGATACTCGATTGCCGCGCGGATGAAGGCCTGAAACAGGGGATGACCGTCCCGCGGCGTCGAGGTGAATTCGGGATGAAACTGGCAACCGACGTACCAAGGATGATCCGGCAGTTCCATCATCTCGCACAGGCCCTCGCGCGGGGACATGGCGGAAACCTTCATCCCGGCCTCCTTCAGTACCGGCAGGAACTGATTGTTGACCTCGTAGCGGTGACGGTGGCGCTCGACCACGCGCTCCGCGTTGTAGATTTCGCGCGCACGCGTGCCCGGCAGCAGGATCGCCTCCTGCCCGCCGAGGCGCATGCTTCCGCCGAGATCGGATTTTTCATCGCGCGTTTCCCGCTGCCCGTCGCGCGTCATCCACTCGGTCACCAGTGCCACCACCGGATACGGCGTGTCGGGATCGAACTCGGTGCTGTGCGCGCCCTGCAGGCTGGCCACGTGCCGCGCGAATTCGATCACCGCGAGCTGCATGCCCAGGCAGATACCGAGATAGGGAATTGCCTTCTCCCGGGCGAGACGAATCGCCTTGATCTTGCCCTCCACGCCGCGCTTGCCGAATCCGCCCGGAACCAGAATCGCATCCATCCCGGCAAGCGAATCGAGCCCACTCTGATCCAGTTCCTCCGAATCCATATAGTGGATATTGATTCGCGCGGAGGTGTGAATCCCGGCGTGAACCAGCGCTTCCGACAGCGACTTGTAGGATTCGGTGAGGTCCACGTACTTCCCCACCAGAGCGATATCGACGCTGTTCGCGGGATGCTCGAGCGCGTGGATCAGGCGGTCCCACTTCGACAGGTCCGCCTGCGGCGCCTGCAGACCGAGCCGCTCCAGTACGATGTCGTCGAGCGCCTGTTCGTGCAGCAGCCCGGGAATCTTGTAGATGCAGTCGACATCTACCGCCGAGATGACCGCCCTTTCCTCGACGTTGGTGAACAGCGCGATCTTGCGCCGCTCGTTTTCCGGAATCTCCCGATCCGCGCGGCACAGCAGCACGTCGGGCTGAATCCCGATCTCGCGCAGTTCCTTGACCGAATGCTGCGTGGGCTTGGTCTTGATCTCGCCCGCCGAGGGAATATAGGGCACCAGCGTGAGATGCACGAAGCATACGTTGCCACGGCCGAGCTGGATGTTCATCTGCCGCGCCGCCTCCAGAAATGGCAAAGACTCGATGTCGCCGACGGTACCGCCGATCTCCACCAGCGCCACGTCGGCGTCGCCCGCACCCATGCGGATGAACTGCTTGATCTCGTCGGTAATATGCGGAATGACCTGCACGGTGCCGCCGAGGTAATCGCCCCGTCGCTCCTTGCGGATCACGCTTTCGTAGATCTGGCCGGTAGTGAAGTTGTTGCGCCTGGTCATCTTCACGCTGGCAAAGCGCTCGTAATGGCCGAGGTCGAGATCGGTTTCGGCGCCGTCCTCGGTCACGAATACCTCTCCGTGCTGGAAAGGGCTCATGGTGCCGGGATCGACGTTGATGTAAGGGTCGAGCTTGAGGAGGGTGAGCTTGATGCCGCGGGTTTCGAGTATGGCTGCCAGCGATGCGGAAGCGATGCCTTTGCCAAGGGAGGAAACGACGCCGCCGGTGACAAAGATGTATTTGGTCATGCCATGCTCGATCCAGGCCGCACGACCCATGATAACCGAAATGCGGTTGACGCAACAGGCTCGGCGCGCCCGCGGCGCATGGCGAAACCTGCGGCCGCGTTCACGCCGCCGCCTTCTTCGCGAGGTGCTTGCCGAGATACACCCAGGTGTCGACCACGGTATCGGGATTCAGCGAGATCGTCTCGATGCCCTCCTCCATCAACCATTCCGCGAAGTCAGGATGATCCGACGGGCCCTGTCCACAGATGCCGACATACTTGTCGGCGCGGCGGCAGGCCTGGATTGCCAGATGCAGCATGTGTTTGACCGCCGGATCGCGTTCGTCGAACTGGCCGGCGACGATTCCCGAGTCACGGTCGAGGCCGAGCGTCAACTGGGTCATGTCGTTCGAGCCGATTGAAAAGCCGTCGAAATGTTCCAGAAACGCGTCCGCCAGCACCGCATTCGAGGGAATCTCGCACATCATGATGATTCTCAGACCGTTGCTCCCGCGCTTCAGGCCGTTCTTCGCCAGCAATTCAATCGTCTGGGCGGCCTCGGTCGGGGTGCGCACGAACGGCACCATGATCTCGATGTTGGTCAGACCCATGTCGTCGCGGACTTTTCGCAGTGCGCGGCATTCCAGCTCGAAGCAGTCGCGGAAGCTCTCCGCGACATAGCGCGCCGCGCCGCGGAAACCGAGCATGGGATTCTCCTCTTCCGGCTCGTACAGCTTTCCGCCCACCAGGCTCGAGTACTCGTTCGATTTGAAATCGGACAGCCGCACGATCACCGGCTTCGGATAGAAGGCCGCGCCCAGCGTGGCAATGCCCTCGCTCAGTTTCTCCACATAGAAGCTGACCGGATCGGAGTAGCCTGCGCTGCGGCGTTCGACCTCCTGCCTGATGTCGTCCGGGAGTTTCGGATAGGCGAGCGCTGCCTTCGGATGCACACCGATCATGCGTGCGATGATGAACTCCAACCGCGCCAGGCCGATTCCCGCATTCGGCAGGCGCTGGAAGTCGAACGCGAGTTCGGGATTGCCGACGTTCATGCCGATCTTGACCGGAATTTCCGGAAGCTCGTCCAGCTTGATGTGCAGCACTTCGACGTCGAGGATACCCTGGTAGACATATCCGGTATCGCCCTCGGCGCAGGACACGGTCACCCGGCCGCCCTCCCGCAGCACCTCGGTGGCATCGCCACAGCCGACCACCGCCGGAATGCCCAGCTCGCGTGCGATGATCGCGGCATGGCAGGTGCGCCCGCCGCGATTGGTCACTATGGCGGAGGCCTTCTTCATGACCGGCTCCCAATCGGGATCGGTCATGTCGGTCACCAGCACGTCGCCCGGTTTCACGGTATGCATCGCGGAGGCGTCCTTCACCAGCCTGACCACGCCGGTGCCGATCCTAGAGCCGATGGCACGGCCCGAGACCAGCACCTCGCCGCGCTTTTTCAGGCGAAAGCGCTCCTGCATGTCCGCGCTTTCCTGCGTCTTCACCGTTTCCGGACGTGCCTGCAGGATGTACAGCTTGCCATCTTCGCCGTCCCGCCCCCACTCGATATCCATCGGCCGCTGGTAGTGCTTTTCGATGATCAGCGCGAAGCGGGCAAGCTCCTCCACCTCTGCATCCGAGATCGAAAAGCGCGCGCGCTCCTCGGGCCGCACGTCCAGGATTCGCGTCGACTTGCCTGCCGCCCGCGCATCCGCGAACACCATCCGTACCGCCTTGCTGCCCATGTTCCGCCGCAGGATTGCCGGTCGCTTCGCCGCCAGGCCCGGCTTGTAGACATAGAACTCGTCCGGGTTGACCTGGCCCTGCACCACGGTCTCGCCCAATCCGTACGCCGAGGTAATGAATACCACCTTGTCGAAACCGGACTCGGTATCCAGGGTGAACAGCACGCCGCTCGCGCCGAGATCGCTGCGCACCATGCGCTGCACGCCGGCAGACAGCGCCACCACCGAGTGATCGAAACCCTTGTGCACCCGATACGAGATCGCGCGGTCGTTGTACAGCGACGCGAACACATGGCGGATCGCCATCAGCACGTTGTCCAGACCGTGGATATTCAGAAACGATTCCTGCTGGCCGGCGAACGAGGCATCCGGCAGGTCTTCGGCGGTGGCCGACGAACGCACCGCGAAGGACACCTCATGACCCTCGCGCGCGATCAACGCCTCGTAAGCCGTCTTGATCTCAGCCTCGAACTGCGCGCTCAGCGGCGCGTCCATGATCCACTGGCGGATCCGCGCGCCGGTCTCTGTCAACGCGGTAACGTCTTCTGTATCGAGTGCGTCGAGCGCCAGGTTGATCCGCTCGCCCAGCCCGCTCTCCGCCAGGAAATCGCGATAGGCGGCGGCGGTGGTGGCGAAGCCGCCGGGTACACGCACCCCGGCGCCGGCCAGCTGGCTGATCATCTCGCCAAGCGAGGCGTTCTTGCCACCGACCTGCTCGACGTCGGTCATGCGCAGTTGTTCGAAGGGAATGACGGAGGGTTGTTTGCTCATGGCGCGGAGAAGAAATGAAGGCGTCTGAAAGGTGTTATTTTAGCGGCTCATCTCCGATCTTGCAGAGCAGCAAACATGACGCAGATAAAAAGAACCGCCTTCTTCATCTCGGATCGAACCGGTATTACTGCGGAAATGCTCGGACACAGTCTGTTGACCCAGTTCGACGATGTTTCCTTTACCGAAACCACGTTGCCCTTCGTCGACACCCCGGAGAAGGCCCGCGATGCAGTACAACAGATCAACCGCGCCGCGCAGAGCGACGGCGCGCGGCCGATGGTCTTCAGCACACTGGTCGATTCGGCGTTGTCAGCGTTGATCCAGGAAGCCGATGCGCTGTATCTGGACTGCTTTCAGGTGTTCATCGCACCGATGGAGGCTGAACTCGGCGTGCAGTCGTCGCACACTGTGGGCCGTTCGCACAGCGCGGGTAACAACGAGTACCTGAACCGCATGGACGCGATAAACTTTGTGCTGGCCCATGACGACGGTCAGACCACCAAGGAGCTGCACAAGGCCGACGTCATCCTGATCGGCGTGTCGCGTAGCGGAAAGACCCCGACCTGTCTGTATCTCGCGCTCCAGTACGGCATACGCGCCGCCAACTACCCGCTGATACCCGAGGATTTCAAAGCCATGCGCCTGCCGGCCGGGATCGAGCCGTTCCGCAGCAAGCTGTTCGGCCTGACCATCCGTCCCGACCGCCTGGAACGCATTCGCAGCGAGCGCCGTCCAAACAGCCGCTATGCGAGCGTGGAGAACTGCGCGTTCGAGATCAGCAGCGCCGAAAAACTGATGCGACAGGAGAGCATCCCGGTGCTGGATACCACCACTCGCTCGATCGAGGAGCTCGCCACAGTGGTGCTGTTGCAGGCCAATCTGCAGCGCCACGTCTACTGATCGCGCTGCCGGGCCCTTCGGCGCCGCAAACTGTCGCCGCGTTGCCGTGCTGTCAGCCGCACAGGGCACGCACCGGCGCGAAGCTGCGGCGGTGCACCGGGGAAACGCCGTGGCGCCTGAGCGCTTCGATGTGCTCCGGGGTCGGATAGCCCTTGTGGCGATCGAACCCATAATCGGGATAGCTGGCGTGCAGCATGCACATGTGGGCATCGCGCGCGGTCTTCGCGAGGATCGACGCCGCGGAGATCTCGGCCACACTGCTGTCCCCACGCACGATCGCACGCACCGGGAAGGCCAGCTGTGGACAGTGGTTGCCGTCCACCAGCACTTCGCCCGGTTCGATCGCGAGTCCCATCACTGCGCGCTGCATCGCCAGCAGGCTTGCGCGCAGAATATTCAGGCGGTCGATCTCCTCGACGCTCACCGAAGCGATCGCCCAGCCCAGAACGCGCTCGCGGATCTCTGCCGCCAGCTGCTCGCGCCGTTCGGGTGACAGTTTCTTGGAATCGGCCAGCCCGACGATCGGCCGGCGGGGATCCAGCACGACACAAGCGGCAAACACCGGCCCGGCAAGCGGGCCGCGTCCGGCCTCGTCAACCCCGCACAGCGGTCCCGGTGTAAGGCTCACGCGCCCGCGCCTTCCGACCCGGTCTCGCCTGCCGCGCCGCGCCGCGTGGACAGCAGGGGCAGAATCGCCTCCACCGCGCGGGTTGCCGTGTCCTGTTTCAGCTCACGATGAATCTGCAGAAAGCGCGCCTCCAGGCGGGACCGCACTAGTTTGTCGTTCAGCACGTTGACCACGGCCTGTGCCAGGTTCTCCGGGGTTGCGTCGTCCTGCAACAGCTCCGGCACCACGAACTCCCCGGCAAGAATGTTCGGCAGCCCGATATAGGGGATATAACCGCCCTTGCGCTTCATAAGCCAGGCGGATGCCGGCGGAACCGTGTAGGTGATCACCATCGCACACTTCAGCAGCGCCGCCTCGAGCGTGGCAGTGCCGGAAGCCACCAGCACCGCATCGGCCGCTGTCATGGCGTCCTGGGCATGCCCGAACAGGATGGTCAGCGGCAGATGCTCGGCATGCTGCCGGTAAAGTGCACCCTCGAAAATCAGCCGTGTTTCGCGGCTGACCAGCGGCACCAGAAACTGCACGTTCGGCGCCTGCACGGCGATCAGCGTTGCGGTTGCGATCAGCAGTTCTGCGTGCTGCCGGACCTCGCTTTGCCGGCTGCCGGGAAGCAATGCCACCAGTTGCGCGACACGCGGGATTCGCAACTGGTCCCGCGCCGCCTGACGGTCGGGCACTTCGGGCAACTCGTCCGCCAGCGGATGCCCGACGTACGCCACCGGGATCCCGGCCTGTTCGCAGATCTGCACCTCGAACGGAAACAATACAAGGACCTTGTCCGCCGCGCGCCTGACCTTGTGAATGCGCTCGCCACGCCAGGCCCATACCTGCGGTATCACGTACTGAACGGTGGCGACGCCGCTGCGCCGAAGCGCGACCTCCAGGTCGAGATTGAAGTCCGGCGAATCGATGCCGATGAACAGGTCCGGCGGATCGGCCAGGATGCGGCGCCTGAGATCCCGTCGCATGCGCAACAGTCGAGGCAGGCTGCGCAGCACTTCGACGTAACCGCGCACCGCCATGCTTTCCATGGGATACCAGGCATCGAAACCGGCTGCGGTCATCCTTGGGCCGCCGACCCCGAATCCTTGCAGGCGCGGAAACCTTTTCCTGAGGGCGTTGAACAGGTGGCTGCCGAGCAGGTCGCCGGAGGCCTCTCCCGCCACCATCGCGATGCGCAGGTCGCGGTTCGCGAAATCGCTCATCGGGCTAGCGGATGATGCTGCGTCTGGATGCCGCCAGGAATTCCAGCAGCATCGCGACTTCCGGGCATTCGGCAGTCTGTCCTGCAAGCTCCCGTTTCGCCTCGTCCAGGGTCAACCTGGATCGGTATAAAGTCTTATACGCGCGGCGCAGTCCCTGGATCGCCTGCGCGGAAAATCCCCGCCTGCGCAGGCCCTCGACGTTGATGCCGTGCGGTGTCGCCGTGTTGCCCATCGCGGTAACGAACGGCGGCACATCGGCCAGCACCACCGAGCTGACGCCGGTGATCGCATACTTGCCGATCCGGCAGAACTGGTGCACGCCGGTGTAGCCTCCAAGAATAGCGAAATCGTCGACCTCGACATGCCCCGCGAGTTGGGTGCAGTTCGCCAGCACCGTGCTGTTTCCGACTACGCAGTCGTGTGCGATGTGCACGTAAGACATGATCCAGTTGTCGTTGCCCACACGGGTATAGCCGAGATCTTGCGCCGTCCCCGTATTGAAGGTGCAGAATTCGCGGATCACGTTGTTGTCGCCGATATCGAGCAGGGTCGGCTCGCCCGCGTATTTCTTGTCCTGGGGAATCTCGCCCAACGACACCTGGTGAAAGATACGATTGTTGCGCCCGATACGCGTACGGCCGCTGATCACCGCATGTGCCCCGATCCGCGTGCCTGTGCCGACCTCTACATGCTCGCCAATGATTGTGTAGGGCCCCACCTCGACGTCGGCCGCGAGGTTTGCACCCGGGTGCACGATCGCCGTCGGGTGGATCATGGATTGCGCATGGTGCACATCAGCTTCGCCTCCGAAACCAGCGCACCTTCCACCCGCGCCTGCGCCGCAAACTTCCAGATACCGCGCAGATTGCGCAGAATCTGTACCGTGATCAGCAGCTGGTCGCCCGGCATGACCGGTTTCTTGAAACGCGCATCGTCGATCCCGACGAAGTAATACACGCTCTTGGCATTGCTTTCGAATTTGAACGATTCGAATGCGAGCAACGCAGATGCCTGTGCCATCGCCTCGACAATCAGCACGCCGGGCATCACCGGGTAATGGGGAAAATGCCCCTGAAAAAAAGGTTCGTTGATGGTGACGTTCTTGAGCGCGGTAAGCTCCTTGCCCGGCTCGCAGGCGGTCACCCGGTCGATCAGCAGAAACGGGTACCGGTGCGGCAGATACTCCATGATCTTCTGGATTTCCATCCTGTCCACGTTCAATTCCTTTCAGAACCTTTGAGTTTTTCTTCGAGGCGCCTGATGCGGTCCCGCATATCCTGCAGGTGCCGGATCAGCGATGCGTTGCGCAGCCAGTCCGCGTGTGCACTTACAGGAAATACCGAAGTATAGGTTCCGGGCTGGAGAATCGACTTCGGTACGGTCGTGCCTCCGGAGATCTCGACCTTGTCGGCGATCTCCAGATGCCCGCCGATCATCGCGCTCCCGCCAATGCGGCAGTAGCTACCGATCCGGGTGCTTCCGGCGATGCCAACACACCCGGCGATCGCGGTATGCGCGCCGATCCGGCAGTTGTGTCCGATCTGGATCTGGTTGTCGAGCTTGACGCCTTCCTCGATCACGGTGTCATCCAGCGCGCCACGATCGATCGTGGTATTGGCGCCGATCTCGACGTCGTCGCCGATCGACACCCGTCCGATCTGCGGAATCTTCAGCCAGCGGTCGTGCTCCATTGCCATGCCGAATCCGTCGGCGCCAATCACCGCGCCGGAGTGGATCAGCACGCGGTCGCCGATAGCGCAATCGTGATAGATAGTGACGTTCGCATGCAGTACGCACCCGGAACCGATCCTGCTGTTTCGACCGACATGGGTGCCGGCGCCGATCTCGGTGCCCTCGCCGATCGTCGCTCCCGCCTCGATCACCGCGCAGGGACCGACATATGCGCTCGCTGCAACGCTGGCGCCGGCATCCACTGCAGCGCGCGGATCGATGCCCGCGGGCCTCGGCATCCGCGGGTTCAGAAACTGTGAAACCTTGGCGTAATAGGCGTAGGGATTGGAACAGATCAGCCGCGGCATCGCGGTTGCATCTCTCGCGTCGTCCGCGAGGATCACCGCCGATGCCCGCGTGGAGGCGAGCTGCCGCAGGTAACGATTGTTCGACAGAAAGGTCAGCTGCCCCGGCCCCGCGCTGTCCAGCGGTGCCACCTGGCTGATTCTCAACGCACCGTCGCCGATCAGCTCGCCGCCGAAGCGCTCGACGAGCTGTGCCAGTGTCACGGTTGCGTGATCGTCCGCAGTCATGGCCGCTCGCTTCGGCTCGTGCTGCTGCTCTGGAGACGTGATCGTGACAGGCGGCGCTGCCTGGACTTACTTGTCGGCAAGCGCCTTGATCACTTTGTCAGTAATGTCGATGCGCGGACTTCTGTAGACGGCCTCCTGCAGAATCAGGTCGTATTTCTCCGCCTCGGCAATCTGCTGGATGACCTGGTTTGCACGTTGCAAAACCGTAGCGAGCTCCTCGTTTTTTCTGAGATTGAGATCCTCGCGAAATTCCCGCTGCATGCGTTGCATGTCACGACCCAGCCGCGCGAGTTCCGCCTCGCGCTCGCGCCGCTGCGACTCGCTCATCGTCACCGACTCGCGTTCGATCTGTGTCTGTAGATCGCGCGACTGCTTGGCAATCTTCTGGATCTCCTGGTCGCGCGGCGCGAACTCGCGTTCCAGTTTCTTCAGGGCTTTGATCGCCGGCGCCGCCTCCCGGAAAACGCGCTCCGTGCTGACAAAGCCGATCTTGAGTTCCTGCGCGTGGAGCGGAACCGTGCTCGCCAGCAGAGCCGCGGTGGCGAGCGCAAGCGAGATCTTCTTCACCTTCGTTCTCCTCTTTATTTGTTCGACATTGCGAATTTGGATTTTCGCAGGATCCCGTCAGAACACCGTACCCAGGGTGAACTGCAAACGCTCGAGCCGGTCGGTTGGTTTCGGATTCAGCGCCCGGCCGAAACTCAGCTTGAGCGGCCCGACCGGTGAAAACCAGCTGAACGCAAGCCCGGCGGAATAACGCATCTCGCTCGTGTCGTATTCCTCGCCCACGAATCCACCATCGAAGAAGACGCTCAGACGTACCGAGCGGTCCTTTTCCAGCCCGGGAAACGGAAACAGCATCTCGATGTTGCCGATGAATTGCCTGCTGCCGCCGAGCGCGTCGCCGTTGGAGTCCTTCGGACCGATGGCAGCAGTGGAATAACCGCGAACCGAGTTCACTCCACCCACATAAAAATTCTTGTAGAACGGCAAAGGCTGATCGTCGTAACCGTCTGCATATCCCAGCTGGCCGTTCAGCAGCAGGGTCAGGTCCTGCGACAGGGGATAATACCATTGATGCTGGTAGGTAAGCCGGTAGTAGGTCAAGTCGCCGCCGGGCAGGCCCACCTCGGCAATCAGCCGCTGAAAGCGCCCCTGCGTGGTGTAGATCACGCTGTCACGCTGGTCGCGCGCCCAGCCCGCCGTTCCCAGATAGGTATTGGTTTTATCGCCGAAGGTATCGACGAAATCCACGTACCGGGAAGGCGTGTCGGGTAGCAACCCGATCTCCGTCTGCTCGAAACCGAGGCCGTAGTTGATGGTATCGAATTCGGTGACCGGAACCCCGAAACGCAGACCCAAGCCGTAGGTCGAGGTGTTGTAACTGCCGATGGAAAGGCTGGAAACGTCGACGTCGCGCCGATAGACGTCAAAGCCGCGGCTGATGCCGTCATCGGTGAAATAGGGATTGGTGTACGAGAGCGCGTAGCTCTGGTTGATACTGCCGGTATTTACCTGGAACGACAGCGCATTGCCGGTTCCAAAGATATTCTGCTGCGCAATCCCCGCGGACAGGATCACCTTCTCCGCGGTGGAGTAGCCGATGCCGAGCGTAAGATTGCCGGTCGCGCGCTCGGTGACCTTGACGTCCACATCCACCAGGTCGTTGGTTCCCTGTACCGCAGGCGTATCGACCTGGACTTCAGAAAAGAAACCCAGCCGGTCGACCCGCTGGCGCGAGCGGTTCAGCTTCTGCGTCGAGTACCAGGCGCTTTCCATCTGCCGGAGTTCGCGCCGAATCACTTCGTCGCGCGTGTTGGTGTTGCCAGAGATGTTGATGTGGCGCACGTATACGCGCCGGCCCGGATCGACGTACATGGTGAACGCGACCTCGCTGTTCTCTCGATCGATTTCGGGAACCGCATTCACATTGGCGAACGCATAGCCTTCATCGCCGAGCCGGTCGGAGATCAGCTTGGTGGTCTCGGTCAGCTTTTCGCGCGAGAAAACGTCGCCCTCGCGCAGCAGGATCAGTTGCTCGAGCTCTTCCCGCGGTGCGATCAGATCACCGGCAAGCGACACCTGCGATACCGTGTACTTCTTGCCCTCGGTGAGGTTGATGGTCAGGTAAATGTCCTGCTTGTCCGGGGAGATGGATACCTGGGTCGAATCGATCGAGAACTCGAGATAGCCCAGGTTCAGATAGAAGGAACGCAGCGTTTCCAGGTCCGCCTGCAGCTTGGGGCGGGAATACTGGTCGTTCTTGCTGTACCAGGTCATCAGGCCCGGCGTGCGCAGCACGAACTGCTTTGCCAGTACGCGGTCGCTGAACACCTCGTTGCCAACGAAATGGATCTGCCGGATCTTTGCCACGCGGCCTTCGAAGATGCTGAAACTGATCGCGACCCGGTTTCTTTCGAGCGGCGTTACGGTGGTGGTGATCTCAACTCCGTATTTTCCACGGCCGATATACTGGCTTTTCAGCTCCTGTTCGGCGCGTTCCAGGTTCGCGCGGTCGAAGATCCTCGACTCGGCCAAGCCGATCTGCCGCAACGCCTCTTTCAGCCGGTCCTGGGGGAACTCCTTGGAACCGGCGATATCGATTTGCGCGATGGCGGGCCGTTCTTCGACCACCACCACCAGCACCTCTCCGTCGGCCTCAAGCCGCACGTCGCGGAAGAATCCTGTGGCGAAGAGCGCCTTTACCGCACTGCTCGCACGCTCCTCGTCGACCGTGTCGCCCACCCGGATCGGCAGATAGGTAAAGATGGTACCCGCTTCGGTGCGCTGAATTCCCTCGACACGGATGTCGCGGACTTCAAAGGACTCGAATGCAAGAGAGGGAAAACTGAATAGACTGGTGACCAATGCCAGCAGCTGCAACCTTGTCATCTGCTCTTCAGCCGCCAACCAGGCGATTTATATCGTTATAGAGTGCGAACGCCATCAGGCTGAACAGCAGAACTATGCCAATCTGCTGGCCGATTTCCATGACCCGTTCCGATACCGGGCTTCCTTTCACAATTTCCACCACATAATACATCAGGTGACCGCCATCGAGGATGGGGATCGGCAGCAGATTCAGCACGCCGAGACTGATGCTGATCAGGGCGAGGAAACTCAGATAGGGCAGCCATCCGAGTTGCGCCGACTGTCCCGCATAGTCGGCGATCGTCAACGGGCCGCTGAGATTCTTCAGCGAGACGTCGCCGACGATCATGCGTCCCAGCATCCTCAGCGTGAACATCGACACTTCACCCATGCGCTGCATCGCCTTGCCGACCGACGCCAGCGGCCCGTAACGCACCTCAGTGAAGAGCTTTTCGATCTGCTCCTGGTCAACCTGCGGACCGGCGCCGATTCTGCCGACCGCCTTGCCTTCGTCGGTCGCGCTTTCGGCGGCAACGCTCAACTCCAGCGTCCTGCCCCCGCGCAGCACCTCGAACAACAGCGTTCTGCCGGGAGCCGCACGCACCGTGTTTACCAGTTCATCCCAGCGGCCGACCGGTTGACCATCGATCGCAACGATCGTGTCGCCCTGCTGCAGGCCAGCTTTCTGCGCCGGCGACCCATCGACAAGGCGCCCGATCACCGGACTCAACGGAGGGTCGTAGCGGGTGATGCCGATCGCGGACAACAGGTCGGCGTCGATTTCATCCGACCGGATCGTGGAGAGATCGAGCTTCGGGAAACGGATCTCTCCGCGCTCGTTCTGCACCTCCAAAGTCACCACACTGCGCCGGATGGCGTGATCCAGCAGTTCCCAGCGCAGTTCCTGCCAGGTCGGGATCGGCGTGCCGCCGACGCTGACGACAAGGTCACCTGATGCAAGCTGCGAAACAGCCGCCGGTGTACTGGGCAGCGGATCGCCGATCACCGGCCGCAGACCGGGAACGCCGTGCAGAAATAGTATCCAGTAAAGCAGCACGGCAAGCAGAAAGTTCGCGATCGGGCCCGCCACAACGATCGCCACACGGCTCCACACGGGCTGGCGGTTGAATGCACGATGCCGCTCTTCCGGCGCCACCGGCGCTTCGCGCTCGTCCAGCATCTTGACGTAACCACCGAGCGGGAATGCAGCCACCACCCACTCGGTACCGTCACGGCCGAGTTTCCGGCTGAACAGCGGTGTGCCGAATCCGACCGAGAAACGCAGGACCTTCACCCCGACAAGGCGCGCCACGGCGTAGTGCCCGTACTCGTGAAATGTAATCAACACCCCGAGGGCGACGACGAAGGCGAAAACAGTAGACAGCAGTTCCATGGATTTCCGGTGTCAATTCTCTCAGTGCACGTCTTTCAGTGTACGGCGGCGGCCAGCCACTCGCGGGCAACACGACGCGCCTCGGTATCCGCCGCCAGGATCTCCTGCAGGCTGCCGGCGCGCATCCGCGGCATCTGCGCCAGCACCTCCTCCACCAGAACGGCTATCCGGCTGAAGGACAATCGCCCATCGAGGAAACTCGCGACCGCAACCTCGTTCGCCGCGTTCAGGATCACCGGCGCGCCTGCGCCCGCCTGCAAGGCCGCGTACGCCAGACCGAGGCAGGGAAATCGCGACAAGTCCGGTCGCTCGAACTGCAGTGTCGCCACCGCAAACAGATCCAGCGGTGCAACGCCGTTCTCGACGCGCTCGGGAAACGCCAGCGCGTGTGCGATCGGCGTGCGCATGTCCGGGTTGCCGAGCTGCGCGATCACCGACCCGTCCACGTACTCCACCAGCGAGTGCACCACGCTCTGCGGGTGTATGACCACTTCGATCTGCTCCGGTTTCACGTTGAACAGAAACGCCGCCTCGATCACCTCCAGGCCCTTGTTCATCAGCGTGGCCGAATCCACCGAAATCTTGCGTCCCATCACCCAGTTTGGATGTGCGCACGCCTGCTGCGGCGTCACAAATGCGAATTTCTCCGTCGGCAGGTTTCGGAACGGCCCGCCAGAGCCCGTGAGCAGCAGCCGACGAATGCCCGCCCGCGCAGGTTCCTGCGCGTAATGCGCGGGTAGTGCCTGAAAGATCGCGTTGTGCTCGCTGTCAATTGGCAGTAGCGTGGCGCCGGTTTCCCGCACCGCAGCCATCACCAGCGGGCCGGCCATCACCATGGCCTCCTTGTTGGCCAGCAGTACCTTCTTGCCCGCCGCTGCGGCCGCCAGCGTGGAGCGCAGCCCGGCCGCGCCGACGATGGCCGCCATCACCGCGTCGACCTCTGGATGCGCAGCAATCTGTTCGAGCGCCGCGGCGCCGCCGAGCACCTCGCATTGCAAAGACGCAGCGCGAACCCGCTCGCGCAGTCTGCTGGCAGCCGTCTCGTCGGCCATGACCGCCCATCGCGGACGAAACTCCATGCATTGCGCAAACAGCCGGTCAACATCACGGTTCGCCGCCAGGGCATCGACCCTGAACCGATCCGGATGCATTGCCGCCACCGCCAGCGTGTTCACGCCGATGCTGCCGGTGGAACCGAGCACGGCGAGTCTCTGCATCGCATGCACGCTCATGCCACGACCCGCGCCAGAAACAACGCGGCGAAGGGCAGCGCAGCGGTCAGGCTGTCTATGCGGTCCAGTACGCCGCCGTGACCGGGCAGCATGTCGCCGCTGTCCTTGGCCCCGGCCTGCCGCTTGATCCAGGATTCGAACAGGTCACCGGCCACGCTGAAGGCGGTCAGCACCAGCGCGAAGAGCAGCAAGGCGAGCCGGTCCGCCAGCACAGCATCGCGCAGGAAGATCCCGGAAACCACGATGACGTACAAGACGACTGCAATAAACGCCCCGATCACCCCTTCAATCGTTTTCCCGGGGCTGATTTCCGGCGCCAGTTTGTGCCTGCCGAATCGTTTGCCGGCGAAATACGCGGCGGTATCCGCGATCCACACCGCGCCCAGCGTCAAAAACAGCACCAGCGGGACCAGTTGCAAGGTGGTGATCGCAAGCCAGGACGGCACCAGCACCATCCAACCCGCGGCTGCCAAAAGCAGACGGTTCGAAACCCGCCAGCGGAAATGCAGCCAGGCCGGTACCGCGACCGCCCAGAACACCATCGCCAACGCGTACACGGCCTGAGCCAGAGCATGTCGCCACTGCGCGGAGAGCAGAATGACCGCCAGAAAAACAGCGCAACTCAGCAGCACGGCAACGACCAGCGCGATGCGTTCGCGGCGCCCGAAGCCGACAAGGCGCGCCCACTCGAGGGCGCCCGCGGCGGCCGCTACGGCTGCCAGCGCACTCCATAGCGCGTTAGGCGCGAGGAATATCATGCCGATCAGCAGCGGCAGGATGACGGCTACCGTAATCAATCGTTGTTTAAGCATGCCGGATCTGCGCAGGAGGAGGACAACCGCATGGCGACGCCCATGTCAGCGCGGCTCGGCTCCCTGCGCATCGGTTGCGGCAGTCTGCGCTGCCACCAGCTGATCGCTGGTCCTGCCGAAGCGCCGCTCCCGCTGCTGGAAAGATTCAATCGCGCGCGAAAGTGACTTTGCGTCGAAGTCCGGCCAGAGTTCATCAGTGAAGCACATTTCCGTGTAGGCGAGTTGCCACAGCAGAAAGTTGCTGACGCGCTGTTCACCGCCGGTGCGGATGAACAGATCGGGTTCCGGCGCGTAGCTCATCGACAGGAAAGGCGCGAGGTCGGCTTCCAGATAGTTGGCGCGCTTTTCCGGAAATCTCTGAAGCATGCGGTTCACCGCCTGCAGGATGTCCCAGCGCCCGCCATAGTTCGCTGCAATCGTCAGGGTCAGGCCGCTGTTCACCTCGGTCAGTGTCTGCGCCTGCACGATTCTTTCCACCAGCCGCGGCTCGAAACTCGCAAGATCGCCGATGACCCTGAGCCGGATGCCGTTCTCGTGAAGTTTTGCCACTTCCTGTTCGAGCGCCATCATGAACAGCTCCATCAGGAAGGACACCTCCTCCTTCGGCCGGCGCCAGTTCTCGCTGGAGAATGCAAACAGCGTCAGGAATTCCACCCCCTGTTCCGCGCAGGCGCGGGTAACCGCTCTCACCGATTCAAGGCCGCGCCGGTGGCCGGCCACGCGCGGAAGGAAGCGTTTCTTCGCCCAGCGCCCGTTGCCATCCATGATGATGGCAATATGACGAGGCACCCTGCGCGCCGCCGGAATGGAAATCGTGGACGAGGAAAACAAGTTTTCAGACCGCCATGAGTTCAGCTTCCTTCACCTGCAGCGCCTTGTCTATCTCGGCGACAAAGCGGTCGGTCAGCTTCTGGATATCGTCCTGCGCGCGGTGTTCCTCGTCCTCGGAGACCTCCTTGTTCTTCAGGAGTTCCTTGAGGGTGTGAATGGCGTCTCGCCGCACATTGCGCACCGCGACGCGCGCGTTCTCGCCTTCGGAGCGAACCACCTTGGACAGATCGCGACGGCGCTCCTCGGTCAGCGCCGGCATCGGCACCCGTACCACCTCCCCGACGCTCGCCGGATTCAGCCCGAGATCGGAGTCGCGGATCGCCTTTTCTATTGCTGAAAGCATCTTCTTGTCCCAGGGTGCGACGCCCAGCGTGCGCGGATCCAGCACGCTGACGTTGGCGACCTGGTTGATCGGCGTTGGCGTGCCGTAGTAGTCCACCGTCACATGGTCCAGCAGACCGGCGTGCGCCCGCCCGGTCCTCACCTTGCCGAGATCCGCCTTGAGCGTTTCCAGCGTTTTCTGCATCTTCTGCTCGGCGGACTTCTTGACGTCTGCAATAGTCATTGCCGTCCCTTCCCGTATTACCTAGCTGTGAACCAGCGTTCCCTCATCTTCGCCCGTGACCACTCGCTTCAGCGCGCCGGGCTTGAATATACTGAACACGCAGATCGGCAGCTTCTGGTCGCGACACAGCGTAAGCGCAGTGGCGTCCATCACCTGTAATTTCTTCACGATCGCCTCATCGAAACTGATCCTCTGGTAACGCATCGCATCCGCGTGCGTCTTCGGGTCATCCGTGTACACCCCGTCCACCTTGGTCGCCTTGACCACAATATCGACGTTCATCTCCATCCCGCGCAGCGCCGCCGCCGTGTCCGTGGTGAAGAACGGGTTTCCGGTCCCGGCGGCAAAAATCACCACCCGTCCCTCTTCCAGATAGCGCATGGCCTTGCCGCGTATGTAAGGCTCGGCGACCTGTTCGATGTTCAGCGCCGACTGCACGCGGCTCTTCAGCCCGACCCGCCGCATCGCATCCTGCAGCGCCAGCGCATTCATCACCGTTGCCAGCATGCCCATATAGTCGGCCGTCGCCCGGTCTATCCCGGCCGCGGCCGGCGCCACGCCGCGGAAGATGTTACCCCCTCCGATGACCACGCCGACTTCGACTCCGAGGTCGACGACCTCCTTGATTTCGGAGACGATGCGGTCGATGGTTTCGCGGTTGATGCCATAGGCGTCGCCGCCCATCAGGGCTTCGCCCGAGAGCTTGAGCAGAATACGCTTGTACGCCGGGTTCGGTGTCATTCCTGAAGCGGTCTCCACTCCCCCTGATTCCGGTTAGCGCGCCTGGGCCGCCTGCGCTTTCACTTCTGCGGCAAAATCGGATATCTTCTTCTCGATGCCTTCGCCGACCACGAACAGGCTGAACGCATGCACCTTGGCGCCTTTCGCCGCGAGCAGCTTCTCCACCGTGGTCTTGTCGTCTTTTACGAACGGCTGCCCGAGCAGGGTCACCTCGGCCAGGAACTTCTGCACGCTGCCGTCGACGATCTTGTCAACGATGTTTGCCGGTTTGCCGCTTTCCTCCGCGCGCGCGCGCGCGATCTGCCCCTCGCGCTCGATCATTTCCGCCGGCACCTCGGCACGCGATACAGCAACCGGCTTCGATGCCGCGATATGCATCGCGATGTCTTTCGCCAATGTTTCGTCGCCGCCCTCGATATCCACCATCACACCGATACGGTTGCCGTGCAGGTAATGTCCCAGCCGGCCGGAAGCCTTGTGCAGCGCCAGGCGGCGCAGCGAAATGTTCTCGCCGAGCTTCATGATCAGTGCCTGGCGTACTGCATCGATCGATTCTCCGGAAGCCACCTTGGCCTGGCCGAGTTGCTCGACATCTCCGATGCCCCCGGTTGCAGCGGCCTCGGCGACCGCGCGGGCAAAATCACCGAAACTGGTGTCTTTGGCCACAAAATCGGTCTCGCAGTTGACCTCCGCCAGGGCGCCGGTCTTGCCGTCGCCGGACACGAACGCGGCGATCATGCCCTCCGACGCAACGCGCCCAGCCACCTTGCTGGCCTTCGCACCGCTCTTGATGCGCAGCAGATCCTCCGCCTGCTTCATGTCGCCATTGGATTCTTCCAGCGCCCTCTTGCAATCCATCATTCCGAGACCAGTACGCTCCCGGAGTTCCTTGACCATGCTTGCGGTAATTTCCGCCATATCGCTTCCCATCCTGAAAATCTTTCGGCGGGACCATTCGGCCGCGCCGGTAGAACCTCTGATCAAAAAAAAGGGGCCGAGGCCCCTTCTTTGGTTGTAGTCCCGGGCCGTCAGGCGGTGACCTGCTCCTCGGAACTGTCCA
>DATKEK010000175.1:0-10967 GCA_035512195.1 Burkholderiales bacterium | reverse complement strand
GCTGGCCGCCGGCGCCGCTGGCGCGGTAGGTGTCGATGCGCAGATCGGCCGGGTTGATGTCCACGTCGATGGAGTCGTCCACCTCGGGGTAGATGAACACGCTGGCAAACGAAGTGTGTCTGCGTGCATTCGAGTCGAATGGCGACTTGCGTACCAGCCGATGGATGCCGGTCTCGGTGCGCAGCGTACCGTAGGCATGATCCCCCGCGACCTTCAGCACGGCGCTCTTGATGCCGGCGACTTCCCCGGGGGACTCCTCCAGCACCTCGACGTCGAAACCCTTGCGCTCGCAATAGCGCAGGTACATGCGTTCCAGCATCGCCGCCCAGTCCTGCGCCTCGGTGCCGCCGGTGCCGGACTGGATATCGACAAAGCAGTTGCTCGGATCCATCGGATTGGAGAACATCCGGCGGAACTCCATCGCCGACACGGTTTTCTCGATCGTGTCGAGGTCGCTTTCGATCGCGGCCAGCGTGGCTTCGTCCTGCTCGGCGCGCGCGATCTCGAACAGCTCGCCGGCGTCCTTCAGTCCGCTGTCGATGCTTTCGATGTCCAGCACCACGCCTTCCAGCCCTTTGCGCTCGCGGCCGAGCTCCTGCGCGCGCTTCGGGTCGTTCCAGATATCCGGGTCCTCGCCCAGGCGGACGACTTCGGTCAGGCGGTCGCGCTTGGCATCGAAGTCAAAGAAACCTCCGAATATCCTGCGCCCGGCTTTCGAGGTCTTCGATGCAGGATTCAACCGCGTTCAGGCGTTCTGCGTCCATGTTGTTCGAGATTTGTGCGTGAAAGCTGCGAATTCTAACCGAAGCGAACGGCCTTTCAGAGCAGAAGCAGCGCAATGACCAGGCCGGCGGACATCGCGCCGACCAGAATCATTCCGGCGACCAGCGGCCATGGCGTGCCGGCGTGCTCGGACAGAAACGCGGCCAGCGCACCGAACAAAGCCACCAATGCTGAAGGTGCGCAATCCGGCTTTCGCCATCGGATGACGCTCGCGCTCGAGTCCGATCAGCAGCCCGATCGCAAGCGCTGTAAGAAATGCCGGGAACCGTTCCAAGTCGGTGCCCTGAAGCCAGGCGATCTCCATTTCCTGCTCAGTTCTCCGCCGGTTGCCACCACTGGATGATCAGCTGCGGCGTACGCGTGGCGTTGTACTCGTTGACTTGCAGCCGGTACACGGCCTTTACGTGCGGCGGGAACGCCGTGTCCTCGCCGAAGCGCATCGCCTGCAGCACTTCTGCAGCGCCCGGCTGGCGCAGGCGCAGGCGCAGGTGGCGGCCGCCGACCACGCGCTGCTCAATCACTTCGAATTCGTCGCAGAATAGCGGCGCAGGAAAGCCCTGTCCCCATACCTGATGTTCCAGCAGTTCGGCCAGATCGAGCGATGCGTGGCCGGACGGAAGGCTGCCATCGGTCTCGATCAGTTGTTCGAGGTCGGCAGGCCCGAGCATTTCGCTCACCACGGTTTCGAATGCCTGGCTGAAGCGATCCACGTCCTGCACGCGAACCGTCAGCCCAGCAGCCGCCGCATGTCCGCCGAAACGCAGGATCAGATCGGGCTCGCGCTTCGACACCAGATCGAGCGCGTCGCGCAGATGCAGCCCGGGAATCGAACGGCCGGAGCCTCGCGCCTCGCCGTTAGCGGCGGGGGCGAACGCAATCGCGGGACGATGAAAGCGTTCCCGCAACCGGGCGGCGAGGATGCCGACGACGCCCTGATGCCACGCCGGATCGAACAGCGACAGGGCATAGCGTTCGCCCGGCTGGAAGCCTTCGACCAGCGCCAGGGCGCTTTGCTGCATGTCCTGTTCGATGTCCCGCCGCTCGCGGTTCAGTGCATCGAGTTGCGCCGCGAGGTCCGCGGCACGTCCGGCGTCGTTCGCCAGCAGGCATTCGATACCGAGAGACATGTCGGTCAGCCGGCCGGCGGCATTCAGACGCGGGCCGGCAACGAAGCCGAGGTCGTAGGCCGATGCGCGTGCGATCTCGCGTCCGGCCACGCGGAACAGCGCGGCGATCCCCGGGCGGACGCGCCCGGCGCGAATGCGTCTGAGTCCCTGTGCCACCAGCATGCGGTTATTGTCATCCAGGCGCACGACGTCTGCCACAGTACCCAGCGCAACCAGGTCGAGCGCCTCGGCCAGATTGGGTTCGTTGCGAGCGGCGAACCAGCCGCGTTCGCGCAGCTGCGCGCGCAATGCGCTCAACACGTAGAACATCACGCCCACGCCTGCCAGATGCTTGCTGGGGAATCCGCAGCCGGGTTGGTTCGGATTGACGATGCAGGCGGCGTCCGGCAGTTGCGCGGCAGGCAGGTGATGATCGGTGATCAGCACGCGCATGCCGCGGCGGTTGGCGGCGGACACGCCTTCGACGCTGGCGATGCCGTTGTCGACCGTGATCAGCCAGTCGGGCGAGCGGCCGGCGGCCAGCTCGACGATCTCCGGCGTCAGCCCATAGCCGTACTCGAAGCGGTTCGGCACCAGATAATCGACGTGCGCACCCAGCGCACGCAGCGTGGAAACCGCCAGCGCGCAGGCGGTCGCGCCGTCGGCATCGTAGTCCGCGACGATCAGCAGGCGCTGCTTCCTCTCGACTGCGTCTGCCAGCAGTCCGGCGGCTTCGGTGCAGTGCGCCAGCGGTTGATAAGGCAGCATCCTGTCCAGCGCCGTTTCCAGCCGGCGGGGATCATCGATGCCGCGCGCGGCGAAGACGCGCGCGAGCACCGGATGCAGCCCGCCGGAGACCAGCGCCTGATACGCGCTTGCCGGTACCTGCCGCTCGACGATCCGCGGCGTGTTCACAGGCCGCTCCCCGGTTGCTGCAGCAGGCTGTCGAGCGGTCGCGGCCGCCGCCATACGCGCCAGGCCGCGCGCCCGCTCACATTGCATTCGAGCAGGCCGGACGGCACTTCGCAGACGAGTTGCAGATGTTGCACCAGGCCTGCGCGCAAAGCCGCCCACGCCTGCGCAATCCAGTTGCGGTCCAGGATCCTGAGCGCGTCGGCCGCGCTGTCACCGTCGCCAGGCGCGAGGCAGGCCAGCAGGCGCTGCACGGGCTGCGCGCGCAAAGCCGAAGCGAGATCCGGCACGTGGCTCCCTGCCTGCGCGCCGGACAGCATGGACAGCGCGCGCGCTACCGGATCGGCACCGATGCAGGCGTCGAACGGCGATTCGGCGCGCGGCAGCCTGCCGCCGCCCCACAACCAGATCGCATTTACCGGCGCGTCGCCGCGTTCCTCGCGTGCGGCGTTTACCGGGTGCGCATGCAGCAGCATCTGCGCCTCGGTGGCAATGCGCATCCAGTGGCCGGCGTCCTCGCCTTTCGGCAGCAGACGATCGATGTCGCGTCCGCGCGCAGCATGCGGAGATTGTGTGCCAAGCCGCTCGAAACCGCCCGCGCGAATGCACCAGCGGCCGGCTGCGACATGAATGAAGCGCAGGCCATCCGCGAGAAAATGTGCATCCAGCGCATCGGCCAGTGTGCGGCTTTCGGCATCCCGCAACACGAAATGCCGTGCGGGCGTCAGGATCAGCCGTTCATGCCGGAGCTGCAGGTGTACCGGGTCGGCGCACAGGCAGAAGTCCTGTCGCGGATCGATGCCGGAGCCGAACAGCGTCAGGGCGGCGACCGGGCGATCGGGTTCGGACTTGACGCCGAAGCGCTCGCACAGCCAGCCGTCCGCATCGTGGTCTGGCAGGTGTCGGGTATCGCCGCGGGCGAGCATCATTTCGAGCACCGGCAGCCGTGGAACGGCGGCATGCGGGTCGAAGAAGCCTCGGGCGAACAGCGTGAGGGATTGCACGGGTGCGGTCAGAAAATGCGCGCCGAGTTTAGCATGCGCATCCGCTTAGTCATTGTCGCGGGGATGTGGCAGACTGCGCAGCGGACCAACCCTGACCTGTCGCTGCCCTCCGGATGTTGACGCCCTACGAGCTTTTTGTCGGCCTTCGCTATACGCGCGCCAAGCGGCGAAATCATTTCATCTCCTTCATCTCGGTTACATCGATGGCCGGCATCGGGCTCGGCGTCGCCGCGCTGATCGTGGTGCTGTCGGTGATGAATGGATTCCAGAAAGAACTGCGCGCGCGGATTCTCGGCGTGGCGTCGCATGTACAGATCGTCGGTCTCGGCACGCCGCTGGAGAACTGGCAGAACGTTCTGCATGAGGCATCCCAGCATCCGGATGTCGCCGCCGCCGCGCCTTACGTGATGGCGCAGGGACTGCTGTCGCACCGGCAGTCGGTGCAGGGCACGGTGGTGCGGGGCATCGACCCCGCGCTCGAGGACACGGTCGCCGACGTCGGCAGGCACATGCGCTTCGGCGGGCTCGCCGACCTGCGCCCGGGCGAGTTCAGCGTGGTGCTCGGTAACGAACTGGCGATGGCGCTCGGCGCGCGCATGGGCGACCGCATCGTGCTGATCGCGCCGCAGGGGCAGGTTACGCCTGCGGGCATCCTGCCGCGTCTGCGGCAGTTCACCGTCGTCGGCATTTTCGAAGTCGGCATGTACGAGTACGACGCCGGGCTCGCGTTCATTCATATCGAGGATGCCCAGCGCCTTTACCGCCTCGAAGACAAGGTTTCAGGGGTGCGGCTCAGGCTGCACGAACTTTTCGACGCGCCGCGGGTGGCGCGGGATCTCGCCGGGCAACTCGACGACGATGTCTACGTCACCGACTGGACCCGCAGCCACGCCACGTTCTTTCGTGCGGTGCAGATCGAGAAGCGCGTGATGTTCATCATCCTGCTGCTGATCGTGGCGGTTGCGGCATTCAACATCGTTTCGACGCTGGTGATGGCGGTGACCGACAAGCGCGCCGACATCGCAATTTTGCGCACGCTCGGTGCCGCGCCGCGCGACATCATGAAGATATTCATCATCCAGGGTTCGCTCATCGGGGTGATCGGAACCGTCGTCGGGGTTGCGGCGGGCGTGCTGCTGGCGATCAACATCGACGTGCTGGTGCCGGCGATCGAACGCGCGCTGGGATTCCAGTTCCTGGCCAAGGACGTTTACTACATCAGTGATCTGCCATCCGACCTGCACCTGGTGGATGTGCTCACGGTGGGCGCGACCGCGTTCGTGCTGAGCCTGCTCGCCACCATCTACCCGAGTTTGCGCGCCGCCAATGTCAATCCAGCCGAGGCTCTGCGCTATGAGTAAGGCGCTGCGCCATGAATGACGCCGTCGTGAGCGTCAACCGGCCGCACACGGACAGCGTGCTGTCCTGCCGCGACCTGCACAAGACCTTCCGCCAGGGCGACTACGCGGTGCAGGTGCTGACCGGAGTGGATATCTCCGTCGGCCGCGGCGAGACGGTCGCGATCGTCGGCGCATCCGGGTCAGGCAAGAGCACCCTGCTGCATCTGCTTGGCGGGCTGGACGCGCCGACCCAGGGACAGGTCAGCGTGCTCGGACGGTCGCTTGACGATCTTTCCGAAAAAGAGCGCGGCGACCTGCGCAACCGCGCGCTCGGTTTCGTGTACCAGTTTCATCATCTGCTGCCGGAGTTCACTGCACTGGAGAACGTGGCCATGCCGTTGTTGATCCGTCGTCTTGACAAACAGGTCGCACGGGAGCGCGCGCAGCGCATGTTGGAGCGGGTAGGGCTCGGGCCAAGGCTGACCCACACGCCGGGTGAACTGTCCGGCGGCGAACGCCAGCGCGCGGCGCTTGCGCGTGCATTGGTGACCGAACCTGCATGCGTGCTGGCAGACGAGCCGACCGGCAACCTCGACCGGCATACCGCCGACGGCGTGCTCGACCTGATGATGGAACTGAACCGCGAACTGGCCACCAGCCTCATTGTGGTGACCCACGACCAGGCGATCGCGGGCCGCATGCAACGGGTGGTCAGGCTGGAGGACGGCAGATTGGGTCTGGACTGAGGACTGGGTGAGCCGTCCGAAGTCCGGCCTGCAGTGCTCAACGCAAAGAGCGCAGCGAAGAAGAGGAGTTTTCGGGGCACTGGGCACTTGTGCCTGCTCAGTCCCCGGCACTCGGTCCTCAGTCCTGACGTTTCAGTATTCAACCGGAATCGGATCGAGCGATCGCCACAGGTACCAGGTGGCCACCGTGCACCAGGGCTGCCACTCGTTGCCGATCGAGCGCATCTTGAGTTTCGACAGCGGCTTGGCGTCGTTGTAGTGCAGGCTCATCGCACGCTGCAGGCCGATATCGTCGATCGGCAGAATGTTCGGCCGCATCATGAAGAAGATCAGGAACATCTCGGCCGTCCAGCGGCCGATGCCCTTGACCTTGGTGAGTTCCTCGATCAATTGCTCGTCTTCGCGATCGCCCCATTTCTCGATCTCCAGCGAGCCGTCGAGGAAATGTTCGGCAAGGTCGATCAGATAGCTGGATTTCTTGCTGGACAATCCGCATGCACGCAGACGGGCCGGATCCATCCTGACGATGGTGGCCGGCCCGAGGCTGCCCACCGATTCCAGCAATTTCTGCCACACGCTCTCCGCTGCCTGAACCGAAATCTGCTGGCCGATGATGGAACGCGCAAGCGTGACGAACGCGTCGCCGCGGCTCTGCAGGCTGGGACCGTCGTGATTTCGGATCAGCACTCGCAGCACGTTGTCGCCTGAGGTAAGTGCGGAGGTGGCTTCAGCCCAGTAGGATGGCGTCATATTGCAACGAATGCGAGCTCTATGGCTGCTGCGCTGGGCCCCGTAACCGTCATGCGAAAATACTGCGCGAGTATACACGGCAATTTCTGCCGGTGAGGGGCGTTCAGCGTTTCGCTTCCGCCAGTCGGCTTTGCTGTCGCTTGCGCCAGCTCCACCATACATGGATGCGCCAGCCGATGATGACCAGTACGTAACCCACCGCGGCGAACGCGATCGCGAGGATCAGCGAGCCGATAATGAAGGGCTTGCCCATCGAATGCACCCATGCGAACAGCGCGGGCACCCAATCGCTGATCGGCAACGCGAGCAGGTCGAGATGCTCTTTCGGCGGATGCGCAACGTCGCGGCCGATCGCGAGCTGGCCGACTCTGTACGCGGCGTAGTACAGCGGCACGATGGTGAAGGGGTTGGTGTAGAAGGTGACGATCGCCGCCACCGGCAGATTTACCCGCAGGAGTACACAGATAATGGCTGCCGAGATGATCTGCACCGGTCCGGGAATCATGCCGGCGAACATGCCGATGGCTACGCCGCCGGCCACCGACTTGCGGTTCAGGTGCCAGAGATTGTGATGGTGAAGCGCCGTACCGAGAAACCGAATCCACCGGTTGTTCCGGATGCTTTCGTTGCTCGGAAGGTACTTCCGAAATAGCTTGCGCGGCATTTGGCGGCGGGATTCTACCGGAACTCGATGAACATACTGGTCCTTGCGTCTGCATTCGCCGTCGGTGCATGGGTGCTGCACCAGCAGCCAATTCTCCCATCTTTGACCGGATTGTCGGCGGTTGTTCCATTGGCCGTGTGTGCGTGGCTGTGCGGGCGGCTGGACGGAACCATGTTCAGGCTGCTGCGACGCTGCAGTCTGCTGGCGGCGTTCGGGCTGGGCGGATTCCTGTGGGCGGCCGGCGTGGCGCAACTGCGGCTCGCCGATCAGCTGCCGCAGCACTGGCAGGGCCGCGATGTGGAGATCGAGGGTGTCATCGCGGAGATGACCCAGCCGGGCGAACGGTCGACGCGGTTCGCATTCGAGGTGGAGCGGGTTTACACGATCGGGGCGACGATTCCGGCGCACGTATCGCTGAGCTGGTACGAGGAATTGCAGCCTGCCGGTCCCGCGGCGAGCGGTCTGCGCGCGGGCCAGCGCTGGCGGCTGACCGCGCGGTTGCGGCGTCCGCATGGCAGCGCCAACCCGCACGGATTCGATGTCGAGGCCTGGATGCTGGAACGCGGCTTACGCGCCAGCGGATACGTCAGGCAGCAACCGCTACCGCAGTTGCTGAGCGAACGTGTTCCCGCACCGGTATATCTGCTACAGCGGGCGCGGGAGAGCGTGCGCGCGAGACTGCAGGGCGCGCTGGCCGACAGGGACTATCGCGGCGTGATCGTTGCCCTGGCCATCGGCGACCAGCGCGCGATACCGCCCGGGTTGTGGAAAGTATTCACGCGTACCGGAACCAATCATCTGATGGCGATCTCCGGATTGCATATCACCATGGTGGCTGGCCTGGTGTTCGCTGTGGTGGTGCGTATCTGGAAGCGCTCCGAGGCCCTGTCCGCGCGCCTTCCGGCGGCGCGGGCAGCGATCGCGTTCGGCGCCTTTGCGGCGCTGACCTATGCGGCGCTTTCCGGGTTCGCGGTACCGGCACAGCGCGCGATCTGCATGCTGTTGGTGGTCGCCGCCGCATTGTGGAGCGGCTGGCGCTGGCCGTTTTCGACGGTTCTCGGGCTGGCGCTATTTGCGGTGCTCGCAATCGACCCCATGGCGGCGACCGCGCCCGGCTTCTGGCTGTCGTTCGGCGCGGTTGCCGCGATTATTCTGGCCGGCACCTCGAGGCTGCGGGCGGACGGCTGGGCGTTCACCCTGGTACGCACACAATGGGCGGTGACCATCGCCCTGGTGCCGTTGCTTCTCGCGCTGTTCCAGCAGGTATCGATCGTGTCGCCGCTGGCGAACGCAGTGGCAATACCGGTAGTCAGTCTGGTGGTGGCGCCGATGGCGTTGCTCGCCATCGTGTTGCCGTTCGACACGCTGGCCCAGGCATCGCACGCGGTGATGGCGCTTTGTATGCGTTTCCTCGAAACGCTGGCGGCTTTCCCGGACGCGGCATGGCAGCAACACGCACCGCCGCCATGGTCAGTTCCGCTGGCGCTCGCAGGCGCGGCATGGATGCTGCTGCCGCGCGGATTCCCGGCCCGGTGGCTGGGACTTGTCGTGCTCGCGCCGCTGTTCCTGATAACGCCGCCGCATCCGGCGGTCGGGGAACTGTGGCTGACCGTGCTGGACGTCGGCCAGGGCACGGCGGTGGTGGCGCGAACCCGTGGGCATGCCCTGCTGTTCGATGCCGGACCGGCCTTTTCCGCGTCCATGGACGCGGGCGAGCGCTTCGTCGTACCGTATCTGCGCGGCGAGGGTGTGCGGCGTCTGGACGCCATGCTGGTGAGCCATGACGATACCGATCACAGCGGCGGCGCGGTGGCGGTTCTGTCCGCGTTGCCGGTGACACGGCTGTGGTCTTCGCTGCCGCAGACCCACGCGGCGCATGGATACGCGACGATATCGGAGCGTTGCGTGCACGGGCAGGCCTGGGAGTGGGACTCGGTGCGGTTCGAGGTCCTGCACCCGCAGGCAGCCAGCTATAATGAGTCCCGCTTACGTGACAACGACCGCAGCTGCGTGCTGCGAATCTCATCCGCGCACGGCACCGTGCTGATTCCCGGCGATATCGAAAGTCGGTCCGAACAGGATCTGTTGCGCGACCCTCGGGCAGTGCTCGCTGCCGACATCCTGGTGGCGCCGCATCACGGCAGCCGGACGTCCTCTTCCGACAAATTCATCGCCGCGGTGCGTCCGCGTCATGTCGTCTTCACGGTTGGCCACCGCAACCGTTTCGGCCATCCGCATCCGCAGGTCGTTGCGCGCTACCGCAGTCACGGGGTGCAGCTGCATCGCACCGATGTCGCCGGCGCGGTGACGTTCAGGCTGGCGGCGAATGGAACCGAAATCAGGCATTGGCGGGCGCAGGCGCCACGCTTCTGGCACGAACGGTGAGCCTTCCATGGTGAAAGTGCGTGAACCCGCATTGCAGCCGGAACGCTGGCTGGAAGCCCTGAGCGCGCGACTGCGGGAATCCGAACGCGAAATCGTGGCGCGCGCTTACGCGCATGCGCAGCACGCCTACGGCGAAACTTTGCATCCGGCGGGCACGCGCTGGATGGAACACGCGCGCGGGGTTGCCGGCGTGCTGGGCGCGCTGCGCATGGACGGCGAATCGCTGGCGGCTGCGCTGCTGCTCGGCATCGAATGCACGGATCGCCGCCAGCGCGATGCGCTGAACAAGGCGCTCGGCGGTGACGTGCTGCCGATGCTGGAAGGGGTCGTCCGCATGCGGCCGATCCAGGCGCTGCGCAGCCGCGCGCAGACCACGGGGCGTTCGTCCGCCCGGGCGGCGCAGCTCGAGGCGTTGCGCAAGATGCTGCTGGCCATGGTGCAGGACGTGCGGGTGGTGCTGATCAAGCTCGCGGATCAGGTGCAGCTGTTGCGCAGCCTCGCTTCGGCGGGTGGCGAACCGCAGCGTCAGGAGGCGGCACGGGACACGCTGGAGTTGCTCGCCCCGCTCGCCAACCGGCTCGGCGTCTGGCAGCTCAAGTGGGAACTGGAAGACCTCGCATTCCGCTGCCTCGAGCCGGATACCTACAAGAGCATCGCGCGCAAGCTGGACGAGAAGCGCATCGATCGCGAAGCCTACATCGGCGAAGTGACGGAAGTGCTCAGGGAAGCGCTCGCGCAGGCAGGCATCCGCGCCGAGGTCATGGGAAGGCCGAAGCACATCTACAGCATTTACCGCAAGATGCGGCGCAAGGGCGTCGGGTTCGAGGAGTTGTCGGACGTGCGCGCGGTGCGCGTGCTGGTGGACGACGTGAAGGACTGCTACACGGTGCTTGGTCTGGCGCATCAGTTATGGACGCCGATCCCGGGCGAGTTCGATGACTACATCGCCAGGCCGAAGGCGAACGATTACCGCTCGCTGCACACGGCGGTGGTCGGCCCGGAAAGCCGGGTGCTGGAGGTGCAGATACGCACCCGCGAAATGCACCAGCACGCGGAGCTCGGCGTGGCCGCGCACTGGCGTTACAAGGAGTCGGCGCGCGTTGACCCGCGCTACGACCGCAAGCTGTCCTGGCTGCGTGGCATTCTGGACTGGCGCGAGGACCTGGCGGATGCGGCCGACCTTGCCGAATCCTTCCGCGGCGAACTGCTGGACGAAAGCGTCTATGTGCTGACGCCGCAGGGCAGGGTAATCGACCTGCCGCAGGGCGCGACACCCG
>DATKEK010000174.1:0-9976 GCA_035512195.1 Burkholderiales bacterium | reverse complement strand
CAAGGAAAGCGCGCAACGCGGAGGCCGCAGAGCAAACCTAAAGTACATGAACCACCAAGCGCACCATGGGCACCAGGATCCGCAAAGAATAATTCTGTTTTTCCTGGTGTGCTTGGTGCTCCTGGTGGTTCGAATTGCTGGTGTTTTCCGTCCGCATTGAGAGCCGTCGCCAGTCAGCGCTTTGCGCTCGTAGGCTCGCCGCCTTCCGGACCGTAGAACATGACCCAGGTGCGGAAATCGTCGGTGAATTCCTCGAAGCGGTGCGCGCCCCCGGCCGGAACGAACAGCACGTCGCCGGTCTGGAACGGATGCCGGTCCTTGCCGTTCACGAACCAGCCGGAACCGGACGCGATCACGTAGAGTTCGTCTCGCGTATGAGGCGTCTGCTTGTCCACCTGGTCCGGTTGATACATCTTCACCTGCAGCGTACCGTGTTCGAATACCGCCGCGGAAGGCAGGCCGTCCTTCTTTGCCGCCACCAGCAGCAACGCATCGGCGATGCCTGCGCGGCGCTTGTCCATGGATGCCGTGTAGTTCTTCTCGGGACTCATCGCTTACTGTCTCTCCGTGACTGAAGTTGCTTCCAGCGGAAGCAGTCGGTCGTATGGTCGTTCACCATTCCGGTCGCCTGCATGTGCGCATAGATGATGGTACTGCCGACGAACTTGAAGCCGCGTTGCTTCAGGTCCTTGCTGATCGCATCCGACACCGGCGCGCTGGCGGGTACCTGCTGCATGCGTTTCCACGCATTCTGAACCGGTTTGCCGTCGACGAAGCGCCAGATGTAGGCGTCGAAGCTCCCGCAAGCGTCCTGCACTTCGAGGAAGGCGCGGGCATTGGTGACCGCGGCTTCAACCTTGAGCCGGTTGCGCACGATGCCCGGGTCCTGCAGCAGTTTCCCGATTCGCGCCGGCGTAAAGCGGGCGATTTTCTGCGGATCGAAGCCGGCAAAGGCCCTGCGGTAACCTTCTCGCTTGTTGAGGATGGTGGACCAGGACAGCCCGGCCTGCGCGCCTTCGAGGATCAGGAACTCGAACAGGGAGCGGTCGTCGTGCAGCGGTACGCCCCATTGCGTGTCGTGGTATTCGAGGTAAAGCGCATTACCGCCAGTTGCCCATTGGCAGCGTGTCTGCTCCGGCATCTTCTTGCTCTTCCAGAAATCCAGCGGGCAGTTTAGCCGACAGACTGTCGGTCATAGATCCAGGCTGTGCTGGCGAGACGGTCGGAGCGCATAAGACAGTCGGCCATCGACGATCTGCGCGGGTTCGGTGAACGCATGCGACTCCGCATCGCCCGCAGGGCAGATATGCAGCACCTCGATACCGCGCAGTCTGAGGGCGTCCGCAATCAGGCCGCGGTGACAGTGCTGCCAGTCGGCTTCGGCACACATCATGGCCGTTCGTTCGCCGGCGGCGATCGCGATCAACCGCTCCAGCGCCGAACGGAAGCCGGGCGTTTCCATGTAGTCCGCGTAGCCGCGGAATCCGGCTTCCCGCCACCCGGTGTTCGGCGAATCCGGCCGCGGTTCCCGTCGCCCGCCGAGTTCCGGAAAGTGCAAATAGCCGATGCCGGCTGTCGCCAGTGCCTGTTCCAGCGCTGCGCGGTTGAAATGCGGGTACCGCCGGGAAGCGGGATACCGGCGCACATCGGCCACCGTGCAGATCTCGTGCGCGCCAAGCAGCGCCAGAAATGCATCGATGCCCGAACTGGAGTGACCGATGGTCCAGAGTTGCACGTCAGGTGTCCGGCTATCGGGGGACGCGCTCACGCTCGTGGCGCGGAAGTTCGTCGGCGACCTCGAACCAGCGGATGTGCGATCGCGTCCAGATATGGTCTTTCGGCGGCGCGCGTTCCGGTTCGTCCAGGCTGGCGCTGGTGATATCGACTTCGTGCGGTTTGGCGCGCGCGCGGTAGGTCAACTGCGTGCCGCAGCGCGGACAAAACTCGCGGTAGGCGATATCGGAAGAGTCATAACGCGCAGGCTGTCCCTGCGTGAACGCGAACCCCTCGGCCGCCATGGTCAGCCACGATACCACCGGCGCCCCGGCTGAACGCCGGCACATGGTGCAGTGACAGTAACTTTGGTTCACCGGTTCGCCGCTGGCGCGATACCGGATCGCGCCGCACAGGCATCCACCTTCGAAAGTTTGCATGGTCAAGTGTGTTGAATTAAAAACTTACCACGGAGGACGCGGAGGACGCGGAGGACGCGGAGGACATGGAGGACATGGAGGACACGGAGGAACAGAAAATGCAGTCTGACGAAAAGTGGAGCCAGAGGAACATGGAGGCATTGGTTTCGATAAATGTTTTCCCGTTCGCTAAACTTGGCATCAATTTCCTGGCTCTTCTCCGTGTCCTCTGTGTCCTCCGTGGTTCAGTTGATCTGTTCTGTTCACGCGCGGGCGGCGACGCGGGTGTCGTCCAGCGACAGCGTGCGGGTCCAGCCGTAAGGATCCGGTGCGCGGCCGTACTGGATCGCGGTCAGGGCGTCGTAGATGCGCTGCGCGACCGGTCCGGTGCTGCCGCCGTTGACCGGGTATTCCTTGCCCTTGTAGCCGAACTTTCCCACCGGCGCCACGACGGCGCCGGTGCCGATGGCGAACGCCTCGGTGATGCGACCGCGTTCGAGATCGATGAGCATGTCGTTGACGTCGATGCGGTCCTCGCTGGTCGTGTAGCCGAGATCCGGTGCGAGCTGCAGGATCGATTCGCGCGTGACGCCCGGAAGGATGCTGCCGGACAGTGCCGGTGTGCTGATGTGTTTTCCCTCGCGGACGAACGCGATGTTCATGCCGCCGACTTCTTCCACAAAACGGCGCTCGACGGCGTCCAGCCACAATACCTGCTGATAACCGAGCTTGCGCGCTTCTTCGGTGACGAAGATGCTGCCGGCGTAGTTCGCGGTGGTCTTCGCCTCGCCGGTGCCACCGCGCACCGCGCGCACGTAGTCGTGCGAGATGAACACCGGCACCGGACTGAGACCGCTGCCGAAATAGGGACCGACCGGGCTCAGGATGATGAAGTGCAAAAAGGTGCTGCTTGCGCGTACTTCGAGCGTCGGCTCGTCCGCCACCATGACCGGGCGGATGTAGAGCGCAGAGCCAAGATGATCCGGTATCCACTCGTGTTCCAGCCTGACCAGCGCTTCGATTGCCTCGATGTGCGCGCCGGGATCGATCTCCGGCATGCCCATGCGCACCGCGGAGCGGTTGAAGCGCGCCATGTTGCGGTCGACGCGAAACAGGTTCACCTGTCCGTCCGGACGCGGATAGGCCTTGGTGCCTTCGAACACGTCCTGCCCGCAATGCAGCACCTGCGCCGCGGGGTCCAGGTTCAGCGGGCGGTAGGGCACGATCGCGGCGTCATGCCAGCCTTTCTCCGCCGTGTAGTGCTGGGTGAACATGCGGTTGGTGAAAAAGCGGCCGAAGCCCAACTCCCGTGCAAAATGCGGTTTGCGCGGCTGTGCCGGCGGCTCGATGCGGATCTGTAGGCGGGTCACATTACTCCTCCGGACTGCAGTCGCGCCCCGACGTGCGAGCGCGTGCTTGAAGGCGTGACTATAGCAGGAGAGGCGCGGCGCTCGCCGGCCCTCGCGCCGGCAAACTGACTGGATCAAAAGCGGAAGATCAGCCCCGCGGAGACATCCCACTGGGTGAAGGTATCGCTGCGGACCTTGATGTCGCAGGCGCCGGGAAGGTCACAGAACACGTTGCTGTCGCTGTCCATGAAGGTGAAGAATCCGCGGCCTTCCAGTCGCAGCCCGAGCCGGCGCGTCAATGGGAGCTTCCAGCCGCCGCCGGTGGAAAACGAGAAATTCGTTTCGGATTCGAGTCCGGGGCCGCTGGGCTTGAACCGCGTCAGACCCACCGTCGCCAGGAAATAGGGCTGCCAGTTTCCCGAGCGCTCGAACAGGTAGGTGCCGCCGATGTGGTAGTAGTCGATGTCGATATCGACCAGGGACCCGGCGGCGACCGGCTGCTTCGACGTCAGTCTGGTCGGCTGGCGGCTCAGGTAGATTTCCAGCTCGGTGTTGGCGTCCCAGGCGATATCGATCGCAAGGCCGAAGGCAGCGGATTCGTCGACTTTCAGTTTGGCATCGGTGACGATATCGCGGAAGCTGCCACCGAAGCGCGTACCAATCATCGGGGTGACTTCGATATACTCGCCGCGCGCCGGCGCGTCCGCCGGGAAGCCGAGCAATGCAAGCGCCGCTGTGGCCGCCGGCAAAAGGCCGGTGACCTGGCGTGCGCGTACTGGTCGGTTACCGGTTGCCGGAGCCGTGGGCATCCTGATACTCGATACCGGCCGGCTTCTGGAACAGGGTCGGATCGAAGGGAAGTGTGTCGTTATACTCGGCGTAGTTCATTGCGAACGCGAGCTTGTCTTCGTAATACAGCTCCAGCCGTTTCGGCTTGCTTTTGCCGTCGAGCAGCATCACGATCTTCTCGCTGGCCTCGGTGTGCTCGAGCTGCGTCACCCGCCCGAAAGTTTCGTGGTCCACCTTGGTTTCCTTCGCGCCCGCAGCCCGCATTGCCCGTGCCTCGCAGCCGAATTCGATCCCACGGATCACGGCGTTGTTGGATGCCGCCTCGCCGAAAATCTGGGCGCGGAACACATAAGTCGGCCCGGGGTCGAGGGCGTGCTCTCCGCGCTTGCTGACGAGATCCGCTACCCAGACGTCGGGCTCGTTTACGACAAACACAAGCTGGGTCCCGGTGCGGGGATTGAGCGGCTCCTCGACCCTTCCGTAGCGCTCTCCCTGGCGGTAGAGCGTCCTGGGCTTGGCGGCGAAACTGGCCGGGTCCAGGTGCGGGGTATCGGCAACGGTGACGACCTTGAGCATCTTGTCCGGCGCACAGACGTCCTCCGCAGCCGCGGGGAAGGCCCATGCAGCGGCCACCAGCGCGGTTACACAAATCAAGCGGTGGTTGTCTATCGACACCTGGAGTTCCTTTCTATCGAAATGACTGGAAATGCGAATTCAGCGGTCCCCGACCGGGTTGCCAGCCTGACGGCGCCAGTCCGATAACGCACTGACGACGCCCGCGGCATACAGAAACACCGCGAGCGCCATGCACAATAGTGGTGTTGAACCGGCGTCGACTGCGAAGTATCCGTATACGCCATACGCCGCGGCGAGGTGGCCCGCGGTGAGCGCGCCCTGTGCGGAGATACCCAGGGTCCCGATACGCCGATCGCGCGCGCTGCGCGCCACATTGGTCAGGGACTGCAGCCGATCCATGACCTTGGCGAGCGCCTGCACAATCAGCATCAGGGCAGCCAGGATCACCACCCCTGCGACATATCCGGCCCACTCGGGCTTGACGAGTGACACCGGACCGACGATCAGGAAGCGGCCGACCAGATAGAACGCAATCGTGGCAAGCACGCCGATTGCCAGAAGGAAGTTGACCCGGAAAATCATGTTATCAGCGCCTCGGAAACAGGCATTGTACGAGCGCGGCGAAGATCAGCGTTGCGCCCATGATACCGGCTGCGGCTGCCAGACCGGTGCGAAGCGGCTTCCAGGTGCGATCCCGGTCGATCTTGCCGATGATATGCCGGCCCGGTTTCCCAGGGAGGTAGATGACCGTGAAGCGGTCGCCCGGCATCAGGGCCCGCTCCGGTGACCGGTAGACATGTACGCCGCCGGTGTCGTCCTCGAACCGGTACTCGAACTGCGGCGAGCGCCGGTCGCCGGGCAGCGCGGGGAGGATCGCGGTCACGACCGCCTCGCTGCTGACGCCGCGCTGCAGAAGCTGATACTGG
The DNA here is from genome assembly GCA_035512195.1 of Burkholderiales bacterium. Classification (GTDB taxonomy): domain Bacteria; phylum Pseudomonadota; class Gammaproteobacteria; order Burkholderiales; family Eutrophovitaceae; genus DATKEK01. Next base: position 4,204 of record DATKEK010000174.1, on the reverse strand, counting down.
ACCCAGCTGGCCCTTGCGCCGATCAGGATGGCGCCCAGCATTGCAATTGCCGCCACCGAACAGAGCGCGAGCAGGCGTATGCGGTTGGGCGGCGTTCCCGGATATGGCGAATAACTGTGCAATCCTCGGCCGTTCGCTCAATTGCGCTGCACCCGCTCCATGATTTTCTGCTGCAGTTCGGGCATGTGCTGCTGCAGATGGCGGTGCGTGATATTGGCCGTGCGGACCGTGAGTTCCGGGGTTGTCTCGATCAGCTTGCGCCCGAGCGGCGAACGGTAGAACGCGGTGAGGTCCCTGAGTTCGCGTTCGCTGAAAAGGTCGGTATACAGCCTGATGTACTCCGGTTTCATGGTTTCCCAGCGTAAATGGGTGTCCATGAACTGGCGCATCAGGTCCTCGAACTGCGCAAGATGCGGGGTCTGCTGGATCTGCGATTCGAGCATCGCATCGGAAGTCCGCTTGAGCATGCGGTTCATCTCCATCAGCGACAGCAGTTCCTCTGCGGCGCGCGCATGACCGGGCGCTGGCGCGTTCTGCGCGAATGCGATGTTGCAGAGTGCGAGTAGCAGGGCGAAGAAGGCGGGCAGGGACTTCATATCGGCTCCCTATCGGAAGACAACTTTGACATCACGATTAAGAGTGCCTAAGGCACTTCCAGGTTCCGGCATGGTACGCTGCCGCCGAAAAAGAGGAGCGGATTCATGCTGCATGCATTGGCGGCGTTTCTGGTGCTGCAACTTGCCGGCGAGGCGCTCAGTCATTTCCTGATCCTGCCGGTTCCTGGACCGGTGCTCGGCATGGCGTTGCTGTTTGCTGCCATGTCGGTTTCGAAACAATTGGCGGAGCGGTTGCGCGAGACCGCCAACGCGATCCTGCAGCATCTGTCGCTGCTGTTCGTGCCGGCGGGAGTCGGCGTCATGCTGCATGTTTCCCGCCTGGCGGAGGAGTGGCTCGCGATCGTGCTGGCGGTCGCGGTCAGCACGGTCCTGACCATCGTGTTCACCGCCCTGACGATCCGGCTTTGCATGCGGTTTGTTGCCCGGCGTGGAGGCACAAGCGAGTGACCGAGCGCCTGACCGATGTCTGGGTCTATCTCGCGACTTTCCCTCTGCTGCACCTGGCGCTGACCATTGTCGCCTATCTCGCCGGCGACTGGCTGTATCAGAAATCCGGCAAGAATCCTCTGCTCAATCCGGTGCTGATCGCGGTGACCTTGCTGGTCGGCGTGCTGATGCTCTCGGGAACGACCTACCATCGCTACTTCGAGGGTGCGCAGTTCGTGCATTTTCTGCTCGGGCCAGCGGTGGTAGCGCTGGCGGTGCCGCTGTATTTCAATTTTGCCAAGCTGAGGCGCCTTTGGCTGCCGTTGTCCGTGGGGTTGTTGGTGGGCGCGGTGACTGCGGCGCTGTCTGCGGTGGGGGTTGCCTGGTTGCTGGATGCTTCCACCCAGACTGCGCTCGCGCTGGCGCCGAAATCGGTGACTGCGCCGGTGGCGATGGGGATCACTGAAAAACTGGGCGGCCCGGCTTCGCTCACCGCGATACTCGTGGTTTCCACCGGCATCCTCGGCGCGGTGATCGGCCCGGCGGTGCTGAACCTGTGCCGCGTACACGATCCTGCCGTGCGCGGGTTCGCCATCGGCACGACGTCGCACGGCATCGGCACCGCGCGGGCATTTCAGGAAAGCGAAGAGGCAGGCGCCTTTTCCGGGCTGGCGATGGGATTGAACACCGTGGTCTCGTCCCTGGTGCTGCCGCCGCTGCTCAGGTTGATCGGACTGGTCTGACGGGATTCACGCCGTTTTCGCGCAGCCTTCGGGCTTGTAGACGCGCCTGGTCGAGGGCGGATTCCCGGCGAGCTTCGCCGCCGGCCGGATCGGCCTGCGTACCAGTTCGCCGCCGCAGTTCGGGCACACGCCCAGCAGCACGCCCTCTACGCATTGCACGCAGAACGTGCATTCGAACGAACAGATCATCGCCTCGCGCGACTCCGGCGGCAGGTCTCGGTTGCAGCACTCGCAGTTGGGTCGCAGTTCCAGCACGGTCCACCTCCTTCTTTACGGATTGCCCGATCCGGACACTGGGTACCCTCCACCAGGAAACCAAGGCACTAAAGATACACAAAGTAAGGGCAATTCTTCGTGCCTTTGTGCCTTCGTGATGATTCTCCGAAACCTGCCGGGTCAAACTCACGCCGGAGGAGCAGGGCGTCGGCGGCGGATCATGCTGAGGATGGCCCAGCCCAGCAGCAGCAGGGTGGCGATCATGAAGCCGGCGCTGATCGGGCGTTCGAAGAACACGGTGACCTCGCCACGCGACAGCAGCAGCGCGCGGCGCAGGTGCTCTTCCATCAGCGGGCCGAGGATGAACCCGAGCAGCAGTGGCGCGGGCTCGAAGCGCAACAGGATCATCACGTAGCCGACTGCGCCGAACACCATGGCGACACCGACGTCGAACACGCTGTTGTTGATGCTGTACACGCCGAGGCAGACGAACAGCAGGATCGCCGGATAGAGCATGCGGTACGGAATGGCGAGGATGCGCACCCAGATGCCGATCAGCGGTAGATTCAGGAACACCAGCAGCACGTTGCCGATCCAGAAGCTGGCGATCAGCCCCCAGAACAGGTCCGGGTGTTCGCTGACCAGTCCGGGCCCGGGAATGATGCCATGGATCATCAGGGCGCCGAGCATCAGCGCCATGGTGGCGTCTCCGGGAATGCCGAGCGTGAGCGTCGGAATGAACGCGGTCTGTGCCGCGGCGTTGTTTGCGGTTTCCGGTGCGACCACGCCTTCGATCGCGCCTTTGCCGAAGCGCGACGGATCGCGTGCGACGCGCTTCTCGGCGGCGTAGGACATGAACGATGCGATGCTGGCACCGGCGCCGGGCAACGCGCCGAAGAACGAGCCGATACCGGTGCCGCGCAGCATCGGCATCCACGAGCTGGACAGATCCTTGCGCGTGGGAATCATCGAGCGCAGCGTGATGCTGCCCTTGGCGATCCTGCCGGTCTTCAGGCTGGTGATGCTGGCGATTACCTCGGAAATGCCGAACAGGCCCATGGCGATCGCCACCAGATTGATGCCGTCAATCAGGCCCGGCAGGCCGAAGGTGAAGCGCAGCGCGCCGCTGTTTACGTCGGTGCCGACCATGCCGAGCAGCAGACCGAGCACGACCATCGCGATCCCTTTGACGGGAGACTGCTGGGACAGGGTGGACGCCGCGATCAGGCCGAGCAGCATCATCGAGAAGTACTCGGCCGGACCGAAGGCCAGACCGATCTCGGCGATCTTCGGTCCGAACGCGGACAGGGCGACGATGCCCAGACTGGCGCCGACGAACGAACCGATGGTGGTCATAAACAGCGCGACGCCTGCGCGCCCCTGTTTTGCCATCGGATACCCATCGAGGCAGGCGACCGCGGCTGCCGGCGTCCCCGGCAGGTTGAGCAGGATCGAGGCAGTGGAGCCACCGTACTGCGCGCCGTAATAGACGCCCGCCAGCATCACCAGTGCCGCCGTGGCCGGCAGGTGGAATGTCACCGGCAGGAGCAGCGAGATGGTCGCGAGCGCACCGATTCCCGGCAGTACGCCGATCAGGGTGCCGAGAAAAACGCCGATGAAACAATAGAGCAGATTCATCGGCGAAAAGGCCGTTTCGAACCCGAGCGCGAGGCTGGCGAGGATCTCCATCAGAAGGGCCACCGGTATGCCGGCAGCGGAATGCTCAGTCCCTGCGAAAAAATCACCACCGCGATTGTGGAAAGTGCGACAGCGAGAATGAGCGTCGGGAGTGGCCGGGCCGCCGGTTCGGCCAGGGCGGAAATGCCGACCAGCAGGAAGGTCGCCGGCACCATGCCGACCCACTCGACCGAGACGGCGAAAGCGAGGATGCCGCCGAGAATGGCAACGAACGGCCGCAGCCGCGGTTTCGGCAGCTCGCCTTCGCGCAGCAGTGCCAGTGCCGCGATCAGAAGCCCGAGTCCCACCAGGAAAATGCCGAGTGTGCGCGGGAAGAAGCCCGGTCCCATCCGGCGCAGCGTACCGAGATCATAGGCCCCGGCCTGGATCGCGAAATACAGGCCGACCGCGATCAGTAGCATCCCGCCGATTACATCGGACCAGTCACGATTACGCATGGCAATGACCGGACGTGATGCGCCAGTCCTGTTGAAACTTGTTCGCAGGACGCACGGCGGGTTTCTC
>DATKEK010000173.1:0-2464 GCA_035512195.1 Burkholderiales bacterium | reverse complement strand
AGCGTCTCGCCACCTTCGTCGGCGTATCCGGTGCCTTCCGCGTGACGGGCCCAGCGCGCGTGCAGGATCACGGTCGTCAATTCGGGGTGCGCCTCGATGACGCGGAGCACGGCCGCATTGAATGCCACACATTCGAAGCCCGGGTCCGCGCCAGGGCGGCTGACACCGAGCAGCGGCACGCATCCGTTCGAGGCAGCGAGCAGGCCGTTGCGGCCGAGGTGCAGTGACGCGGCTCGCATCGCGGGCAGCGCTGCCATCGCGTGGGAATCACCCCAGAGGACAAACGAGGGCGCAACTTCGAGATTGCTCACCCGGCACAGCCGTTCGAAACGGACTTCGGCTGGACTGATGCCCTCGCAGTGGCGTCGCTCGGGGGGCTTGTCATTGGACATCGCCGCGATGGCTCGAACTTGCTTGGGGAGGCGCGCCGGCAGGCCATTGCGGGTGTCGTAAACGAGACCAACCACCACCGCAGCCGCTATGAGCGCGGCGGAGAATCGGAACAGACCGCGGGTGCTGAACCAGCCCTTTGCACCACGGAATGGTCGTTCGACGAAGCGCCACGAAGCAACGGCGATCAGCATCGAGGCCGCGACGAGTGCCAGCGCTTCGGCGGGCGCGAGCGGGCGCAGCAGGTAGTGTTTTGCGAACACGAGTATCGGCCAGTGCCATAAATACAGCGAATAGCTGCAGAGTCCGATGAACACGAGCGGTCGGAGCGAGAGCGCCCGGCCACTGCGGGTCGGCGTATCGGTGTGCATGCCTGCCGCGATCACCATCGCCGTACCCGCGCACGGCACGAGTGCTGCCGCCCCGGGAAACGGGGTCAGGCTACTGAAGCCGAACACGGCGCAGACAATCAGAACCAGACCGGTGATCGCGAGCGCCTCGCGCGCGCCTCGTCCCGGGCGAAATGGCGGGGCGAGCGCCAGCAGTGAGCCGAGCAGCAGTTCCCACGTTCGGCTCGGCAGCAGGTAGAACGCCGCGTCGGGTGCATACGCGACACTCAGCACCGATGTAATCAGCGATACGGCGAACACCGCGAAGGTTGCCGCGATGAAACGTGCCCCACCGTGCCGCTTCAGCAGCACGAGAAAGCCGGGAAACAGCAGGTAATATTGCTCTTCGATCGCCAGTGACCAGGTATGCAGCAGGGGCTTCAGTTCCGCTGGTCCGTCGAAGTACCCCGCCTCGGAAGAGAACAGGAAGTTGGACGCAAACACGGCGGTGGTTGCCACGCTCTCGCCGAAATCCTCCAGTTCCTGCGGCATGAGCAGCAACAGCGCCACAGCGCTGGACGCCAGTACAACCGTGAAGAGCGCGGGAAACAGCCGCCGTGCACGCCGGACGTAGAACTGGCTGACCCGAAACGCGTCGTGCCGGATCTCATCGATGATGATCGACGTGATCAGAAACCCGGAGATCACCAAGAACACGTCTACCCCGACGTACCCCCCGGAGAACCACTCGAATCCGGCGTGATAGAAGACGACCGGTATCACCGCGACGGCGCGCAGACCATCGATGTCGGCGCGATACGCGGACCTGGAATCACTCAACGGCATGCTCTCGTGTGCGCGGCGATACCCTACAGCAATGCGCGCAATTGCGCTGTGAAAAGGATGGCCGGCGGCCCGGCTGGTTGCGCCTGGGATCTCTCACCCGCTGGCCCGTCAAAGCGATCCGATTGTCGGACCGCCGCGCATCCGCCTCCACATGCATCGCGAAATACCTTGCGCCCGGGCGTGGTCGAGGTGTGCGCGGTGGCTCGAATCCGGGATTTACCCCCGCAATGCAAAAGGTGCATGATGAGGCACTTGAAAATCAGCCAGAGAGGATTTGCCATGGCGACACCGACTTTCCTGCCGCTGCTCAATTCCATTGCCGTCAACGAGGCGAAGGGTGAGATTCTGCTGCGTACCTGGGCGGAAGCAACGCAAGACGCCACGCTGGAGGCGGCACTTCGTTTCGTTGCGATTCGCGAGGGCGAGCACGCGGCCGCGTTCACCAAGCGGATGTGCGAGTTGGGCCACGCGGTCGACGAGTCCACGGCCTACCAGGTATTCAAGAACTTCGACGAACTCGTTGCCTGTGCCGGCGGCGATGCGAGCGATGCGGAAAAGGTCGCCATGCTCACCGGCAACCAGAACGGTGAAGACCGCGGCGAGTCCCGGGATCCGTTCCGCGGGTTTTTCAACGACACGACCATCGATCCGCAGACCGGCGCGCTACTCGGCCGCTACATCTGTGAGGAGCGCGACAGTGGCCGGCGTTTGCAGGCCGAGTACCAGCGTGTGTGCGGGGCGCAGAACCACGCGCCCGCGTCCGCCGATCTCGCCGAGATGCGCGCCTGCATCGAAACCCTGCAGGCCGAGGTGCAGAGCCTGAAGAAAGCCGTCAAGCAGAAGCGCGCGGCCACTGCCTGAGAACGGCGGCTTTGCAACGCGTTCCGGGCATGCTAGTC
>DATKEK010000172.1:0-9690 GCA_035512195.1 Burkholderiales bacterium | reverse complement strand
ATGAAACTCGCGTTTGCGGACGTTTACCGCCATGTGTCGGATCCGGCCGGCATGCAGGTTTCAACAACCACCCTGCTCGACGATAACTATCTGCGAGGCCGCGCGCGGATGATCGATCCGCATCGCGCCAGCACGTTCGGGCCTGGCCTGCTACCCGAACCCGGAACCGTGTACCTGGCCACGGCCGACGCAGCGGGTTGCATGGTGTCGTACATTCAGTCGAACTATATGGGCTTCGGATCCGGCGTAGTGGTGCCCGGAACGGGGGTCAGCCTGCAGAACCGCGGCGCGGCTTTCTCACTGCAGCCGGATCATCCCAACCTGGTGACAGGCGGCAGACGGCCGTTCCATACAATCATTCCCGGTTTCGCACTCACGGAAGGCGTACCGCTGATGAGCTTCGGTGTGATGGGCGGAGACATGCAGGCGCAGGGGCACCTGCAGATCGTGGCGCGCGCGGTGGATTACCGCCAGAACCCACAGGCGGCGGCGGATGCGCCGCGCTGGAAGCTGTCCGCAGATGGCCGATTGCTGGTTGAAGAGAGCTTCGGCACCCCGGTACTCGCCGCGCTGGCGGAGCGCGGACATGTCGTGGTGTCCATGCCCGCCGGGAGTCTCGAGTTCGGTGCGGCGCAGGTGATCAGGGCGCTCGAGGCCGGATATGCTGCTGGTTCGGAACCGCGTCGCGATGGTCAGGCCGCCGGATTCTGACCCTGTCGGCGAGCGATCAATACGCCTCAGCTGTGGCTGCTCAGCGCCTTTTCACGGATCGCGCTCAGGCTGGTACGGCTGGTAATCGCCTCCGGGTCGATGCGGATCTCGATCAGCGCGGGCCCGGCGCTCGCCAGCGCCCGATCCAGGGCGGGAACAAAGTCGGCGGTATCCTCGACCGTCTCGCCGTGCAGGCCATAGGCGCGTGCGAGTGCCGCAAAATCCGGATTCTTGAGCGCGGTACCGTGCACCCGGGCAGGATAGTCTCGCTCCTGGTGCATCCGAATCGTGCCGTACATGTTGTTATTGACCACTACGAACAGCACGGCGGCATCGTATTGGGCCGCTGTGGCGAGTTCCTGTCCGTTCATCATGAAACAGCCGTCTCCCGAGAAGCTCACGACCATGCGTTGCGGATGCGCCAGTTTGGCCGCGATGGCCGCGGGTACGCCGTAACCCATCGCGCCGCAAGTTGGCGCCAGCTGGGTTCTGAAGCCGCCGTATTGCCAGAAGCGCTGCACCCAGCCCGAGTAGTTTCCCGCGCCGTTGGTGACAATGGTGTCCGGCGGCAGGCGTTTTCCCAACTCCACGACCACTTCCGCCAGATCCACGCGGCCGGGTACCGGATCGCGCTGCAGATTGCCCAGATAGTCTTCCCTGGCCTGATGCGTCCATTCGCGCCAGGCCGTCGAATCCACCGCCGGCAGCGCACATGCGGCCCGCGCGAACTCGGTCATGCCCGAGTGGATCATCAGGTCGGTCTGGTACACCCGGCCCAGTTCCTCTGACCCCGGATGCACATGCACCATGCGTTGCGCCGGCGCCGGAATATCGAACAGCGTATAGCCTCCGGTGGTCATTTCGCCAAGGCGCGGCCCGATGGCGAGAATCAGGTCGGCGTTCTTCACCCGTGCAGCGAGCTTCGGATTGATGCCGATGCCCACGTCTCCACAGTAGTTCGGATGACGGTTGTCCAGCAGGTCCTGTCTGCGAAAGCTGCAGGTGGCGGGAAGGTTATTGGCCTCGATAAAGGCGCGAATATCGGCACACGCGGCCGCCGACCAGTCGCCGCCGCCTAGCAGTAGCAGCGGCCGACGCGCCTCCGCGAGGATGTCCTGCAGTTGTTCGAGTTGGTCAGCTCCAGGATGAGCCTTGATCCGCGCATAGCGCCTGGCGTCGGCGACAACCGCCTTCGCAGTCAGCATGTCTTCCGGCAGCGCCAGCACAATCGGTCCGGGTCGCCCGGAGACTGCGAGATGAAACGCGTGGCTGATGAACTCGGGTATCCGGTCCGCGCGATCGATCTGCGCCACCCATTTCGCCATCTGCCCGAACATGCGCCGGTAGTCCATCTCCTGGAAGGCCTCCCGCTCCGCGACGTCGCTGCCGACCTGGCCGATGAACAGGATCATCGGTGACGAGTCCTGGTATGCGGCATGCACGCCGATGCTGGCGTTCGTCGCACCGGGTCCGCGGGTGACAAAGCACAGTCCGGGTTGTCCGGTCAGTTTTCCGTAGGCTTCCGCCATGAATGCAGCGCCGCCCTCCTGCCGGCATACGACGAGACGCAGTGACTCCTTTGCGTCGTAAAGCGCGTCAAGCGCGGCGAGATAGCTTTCGCCCGGTACGCAGAACACAGTGTCCGCGCCGTGCACCCGCAATTGATCGATCAAAACTTGGCCGCCGGTGCGCGCAGGCAGATCCTGATTGTTCATGATGGAAAATCGCCAATGGGAACTCGCGGCTGATTATACATAAGGCGAGTTTGCTTCCGTTGCAGCGCATATATCGCTCACTTGTGGTCCCGCAAACAAAAAACCCACCGCGCCGCGGTTGGTTTTCTGCTTTGACCGTGTGATCGCGAATCGTCAGGTGCTGGCGTTCGCTGCCCTCTCCCCCTCCGCCACTGCCTTCATGCTGAGTCGCAGACGGCCCTTCTCATCCGCTTCCAGCACCTTGACTCGGACGGCCTGGCCTTCCTTGAGGTGATCTGCTACCGCCTTTACGCGCTCATCGGCAATCTGCGATATGTGCAGCAAACCATCCTTGCCCGGCAATACGCTTACGATGGCACCGAAGTCCAGCAACTTGAGTACCGTGCCGTCGTAGATACGCCCCACCTCGACTTCTGCGGTAATCTCCTCGATGCGTTTTCTTGCGGCTTCTCCACCGGTCTGTGAAACGCAGGCGATGGTGACCGTGCCATCGTCCTGGATATCGATGGTGGTCCCGGTTTCCTCGGTGATTGCACGGATCACTGCCCCGCCCTTACCAATCACGTCGCGGATCTTTTCCGGCTTGATTTTCAGCGTGATCATCCGCGGGGCATAGGCCGACAACTCGCTGCGAGGCGTTTCCAGCGCCAGCATCATCAACCGCAGGATGTGCATGCGGCCTTCGCGCGCCTGCTGCAGGGCGACGTGCATGATCTCCTTGGTGATCCCCTGGATCTTGATGTCCATTTGCAGCGCGGTTACGCCCTTCTCCGTTCCTGCAACCTTGAAGTCCATGTCGCCAAGGTGATCCTCGTCGCCGAGGATATCTGAGAGCACCGCGAAACGATTGCCTTCCTTCACCAGCCCCATGGCAATCCCGGCGACATGCGCCTTCAGCGGCACGCCGGCATCCATCAGCGCCAGGCAGCCGCCGCAGACCGAGGCCATCGAACTTGAGCCGTTCGATTCCGTCACTTCGGACACGACGCGCAGCGAATAGCCGAACTCTTCGGGAGAAGGCAGCACTGCCAGCAGCGCCCGCTTGGCCAGACGACCGTGACCGATTTCCCTGCGCTTCGGCGTGCCAACCCGGCCGGTTTCGCCCGTGGCGTACGGCGGCATGTTGTAGTGAAGCATGAAGCGCTCGCTGTATTCGCCCTGGAGTGCATCGATGATCTGCTCGTCCCGCGATGTCCCCAACGTGGCCGCGACCAGCGCCTGCGTTTCCCCCCGGGTAAACAGTGCCGAACCATGCGCGCGCGGCAGAACGCCGGCGCGGATCGAGATCGGGCGTACCGTACGCGTATCACGTCCGTCGATACGGGGCTCGCCATTCAGAATCTGTGCGCGGACGATCTTGTACTCGAGATCGTCGAAAATGCTCTTCAACGAGTTCAACAACGCAGCATCCGTTGCATCCGGCGCGAACTGTTCGAACACGCGCGAACGAATCTCGTTGACTCTAGCGGTGCGCGCCTGTTTCTCACGCACTGCGTAAGCTTCACGCAGATCCTTTTCCACAATTTGCGCAACCCGCTCGATGAGCGATGGGTCGTGTTGCGGCGGAACCCAGTCCCATAGCGGCTTGCCTGCCTCCTCGGTGAGCTCGTTGATCACGTCGATTACCGCCTGCATCTGTTCGTGGCCGTAGACAACTGCGCCAAGCATGGCGTCTTCAGTCAACTCCATGGCCCCCGATTCCACCATCAGCACCGCCTGTTTGGTGCCGGCCACGACCAGATTGAGCTGCGAGGACTTCAACTCGCTCAGGGTTGGATTCAGGATGTATTCGCCGTTCAGATAACCGACGCGGGCAGCACCGATCGGGCCGTCAAACGGAATTCCCGACAACGCCAGCGCGGCGGAAGCGCCAATCATCGCAGGAATGTCCGAGTCGACCTCGGTGTTCGAGGAGACGACAGTGGCAACAATCTGGACTTCGTTCAGAAAACCTTCGGGGAACAGCGGACGGATCGGACGATCGATAAGGCGGCAGGTCAGGGTCTCTTTCTCGGAGGGCCTGCCTTCGCGCTTGAAGAATCCGCCGGGAATCTTTCCGGCGGCGTAGGTACGTTCCTGGTAGTCGACGGTCAGGGGAAAAAAGCTCTGTCCGGGCGACACCTGTTTTTTCGCGACCACCGTAACCAGAACGCAGGTGTCGTCCATGTTCACCATCACCGCGCCGTGGGCCTGTCGGGCGATCTCGCCCGTTTCCAGGGTCAGTTGATGACGTCCGTACTGCAGGGTTTTCCTGGTTGGATTCAAGGTGTCTTTCCTCGGTCTTGAGGCCTGCCGGCCACGGCACGTTCCGGTCTTGACTTCCAAGTCCTTCCACGGCAGCCCGATCACTCAGGATGCGCGGCTTATCCCCGGGACGCGGGGCGGAGACGGGTTGCTGCCGCTACTTGCGCAATCCCAGGCGATCGATCAGCTGGCGATAGCGTTCGCTGTCGGACCGACGCAGATAGTCGAGCAGTTTGCGGCGACGGCTGACCATCCGCAGCAGCCCGCGGCGCGAGTGGTGGTCTTTGACGTGTCCCTTGAAGTGGTCCGTTAGGTCGTTGATCCGCGCCGTCAGCAGCGCCACCTGCACTTCGGGCGAACCGGTGTCGCTCTTGGCCCTTTGATAATCGGTGACTATCTGGGCTTTCTGGTCCGTCTTGATCGCCATTCCTACGTCTCCAAACGAAAGGCGGGTATTGTACTCGGCCGAAATCGGGTTTCCAAGCGTTCTTAGGGGGTTATCGTGGTTTCGACGGCTCTGGTCGCCATTAACCTGCGGGGAACCAGTTTGCGCGGCGCTTGCATCTCACCGATGCCTAAAAACGTGCCGTCCGGACCATATAACCGCACCAGACCCTCAAGACCACCTTCGCGCTCGCCCGGGTCGATCGACAGTCCGTTGGCCAGACGCTCCGACGACGCCTGCATGAGTTCGAGTCTCGGCAACTCGTACAGCAGCGTATCGACCGGCAACAGCTTGCCTGCGATTACGGTGGCGGGTTCGCTGTCGAGGACCGAGAGCGGCACGGCATCCATCACATCGAAGGGACCGACTGCGGTACGCCTGAGTTCTAGCAGATAACCGCCACAACCGAGCCGCGTGCCGAGGTCTTCTGCAAGTACCCTGATGTAGGTACCTTTGCTGCATGTGATGGAGAGCCGCGCGGTTTCCGCAGAATACTCGAGCAGTTCCATCCGCGCGATGCATACCCGGCGCGGCTTGCGTTCGACCTCAAGGCCTTTGCGTGCCAGCGCATAGAGCGGCCGGCCGCCGACCTTCAGCGCGCTGAACATCGGCGGCATTTGATCGATCTCGCCAGTGAGTGACGCGATAGCGCCCAACAGCTTTTCGTGGTCGATATCGGGTATTGAGATCCAATCCAGTTCGCCTTCGGCGTCGCCGGTGGAACTGCGAAATCCGAACCGGATGCTTGCCTCATAGGTTTTCCCGGCATTAAGCAACGCATGCGAGAACTTGGTGGCTTCCCCGATACAGAGTGGCAGGAGGCCGGTCGCAAGCGGGTCAAGGGTGCCGGTGTGCCCCGCTTTCGGCCTACCCAGGCGATGACGCACGCGCTGCAAAGCGGCGTTCGAGGACAACCCGGTCGGCTTGTCTAGAAGCAGCACGCCGTGCAATTCGGTAGTACCGACTCGCCTCGCCATCACAGTTCAGGTGCCGTTGTCGTCGCGACGGCCGGCAGAAGCGACCGCCTCATCGATCAGCCGGGAGAGTCGAACACCATGCTCGACAGAAGTGTCGTAAACAAAGTGCAACTCGGGCATCACGCGCAGGCGCAGTGAGCCTGCGAGCCGTGAACGGAGGAACCCCGATGCGCGCTGCAAGCCATCCTGCGCATTCCTAGTCGCTTCTGCCTCCCCGAGCACGGTGAAGAACACCTTGGCGTGACGGCAATCGGAACTCATCTCCACGCCGGTCAGGGTGACAAGTCCGATGCGCGGATCCTTTACTTCCGTGCGGATCAACTCCGCCAGGTCCCTCTGAATCTGATCGGCTATCCGGCCAAGCCGGGTGGCGTTTCTCGACATGACATCCGGCCCTATACGCCTGCTTAGAGCGTTCTGGCGATCTCCACCACCTCATAGACCTCAAGCTGGTCACCCACCTTGATATCGGCAAAATTCTTGATTGACAGGCCACACTCGAATCCGGCCTTGACCTCTCGTACATCATCCTTGAAGCGCTTCAGCGAATCGAGTTCGCCCTGATAGACGACCACATTGTCGCGCAGCACGCGCACGGTCGAACCCCGCTTGACCACGCCTTCCTGGACGTAGCAACCAGCCACCGAGCCGATTTTCGAAATCTTGAATACCTGCCGGATCTCTACCAGACCGATGGTGGACTCTTTCTGCTCCGGCGCAAGCATGCCAGAGAGGGCTGCCTTTATCTCGTCGACCGCCTCGTAAATCACATTGTAATAACGGACGTCGATGCCGTGTGATGCAATCAGCTTTCGGGCGGTCGCATCCGCACGCGTATTGAATCCGACAATGACCGCGTTTGAAGCCAGGGCAAGGTTGACGTCGGACTCGGTAATGCCTCCCACGCCCGTATGGATGATATTGACCCGCACTTCTTCGGTCGCCAGTTGCACCAGCGCGTGCGCGAGAGCCTCGTGCGAACCCTGCACGTCCGCCTTGATGATCAGGGCCAGCGTTTTGGTTTCGCCGCTCTTCATCTGATCGAACATGTTGTCCAGCTTTGCAGTCTGCTGCTTGGCCAGCTTCACCTCGCGGAACTTGCCCTGCCGGAACAATGCAATCTCGCGCGCCTTGCGCTCGTCTCCAAGCGCCGTCACATCCTCGCCCGCGCCCGGGACATCCGACAGCCCCTGAATCTCGACCGGAATCGACGGACCCGCTTCCTGCACCGGGTGCCCGGTTTCGTCCAGCATTGCACGAACCCGCCCGAATACCGCACCGGCAAGCACGACGTCTCCCCGACGTAGCGTTCCCGTCTGTACCAGGACAGTTGCCACCGGGCCACGCCCCTTGTCCAGGCGCGATTCGATTACCACGCCTCTCGCCGGAGCTTCCTTCGGCGCACGCAACTCCAGCACTTCCGCCTGCAACAGGATGGATTCAAGCAACTTGTCGATGCCGTCGCCAGTCTTGGCGGAAACCTCGACGAACATCGTGTCGCCACCCCAGTCTTCCGGGATAACTTCATACTGCCCCATCTCCTGCTTGATCTTCTCCGGATTCGCTTCGGGCTTGTCGATCTTGTTCACCGCCACGAGCAGAGGCACATTGCCGGCTTTGGCGTGATGTATCGCCTCAACCGTCTGCGGCATCACGCCGTCGTCTGCCGCGACGACCAGCACCACCAGGTCGGTAACCTTGGCACCGCGCGCGCGCATCGCGGTAAACGCCTCGTGACCCGGTGTGTCAAGGAAGGTGACCATGCCGCGGGGCGTGTCGACGTGATAGGCGCCGATATGCTGCGTGATCCCGCCGGCCTCCCCGCTTGCGACACGGGTCCGGCGAATATAGTCGAGCAAAGAAGTTTTCCCGTGGTCGACGTGCCCCATGACAGTGACAACCGGGGCGCGCGGTTCAGCCACCACGTTCTGGCGCCCTGCGGCTTCCTCTTCCAGAAAGGCCTCGGGATCGTCGATTTTCGCCCGCTTGGCGACGTGGCCCATTTCGTCGACGATGATCATCGCAGTTTCCTGATCCAGGACCTGGTTGATCGTGACCATCGAACCGAGTTTCATCATGGCCTTGATGACCTCGGCCGCCTTTACCGACATTTTGTGTGCGAGATCTGCAACGCTTATCGTTTCCGGTATCAGTACCTCGCGAACGATCGGCTCCTGCGTTACCTGTTCCTGCTGCGTGTGCTCTCGATGCTTGTGACGGTCCTTGCGCGCATGCCAGCCGTCGCCGCCCACATCCCCGCGAACCTTGATCGAGCGGCGCCTGCCTACATCGTCCTTCCAGGGGCTTGGCGCCTGCTTCTTCGGTTTCTCCTTGGGCTTGGTGCCGCCGGGCTTGGTCGCCGGCCGATGCAAGGTGCCTTCCGTTACTGCCTTCTTTCCGGCTGGCGTGGCTTCGGGTGCTGCCGCTTTCTCCACGGCCTTGGGCTGCTCGGTTTTCTTCGCGGCGGGCTCCGCGGGAGTTTCAGGCTCCGCGACCTTGCGCTTTCGCCTCTGCTGCTTCTCGGCGACTTCTGCCGTCTGCCGCGCGATCAGTTCCGCCTGCTTGCGGGCTTCCGCCTCACGCAGCGCAGTTTGCTCGGAATCGACTGCGGCTGCGGCTGCCGGCTGCGCAACTTCCTCTTCTGGCGCCACAGTTGCCGTGGCTCCCGCGCCGCGTTTCACCAGCACGCGTTTCTTGCGTACCTCGACTTGAATCGTGCGCGCTTTCCCGGTGCTGTCAGCTTTCTTGATCTCAGTGGTCTGTCGCCTGGTAAGCGTGATTTTGTTCTTGGATTCTTTCGCGCCGTGTACCTCGCGCAGGTAGTCGAGCAGCTTGGTTTTGTCCTGCTCTGTCAAAAGCGTTTCGTCTTTCAGCGCCTTTTTGACGCCTGCAGCCTTGAGTTGTTCGAGCAGCATCTTGGGCATCAGCCCCAGCTCTTTGGCAAACTGCGCAACGCTAGTGTCAGCCATCAATTACTCCTAGTTTGCAGCGAACCACGGCGCGCGGGCCGTCATGATCAACTGCTTCGCGCGCTCGGTGTCGATGTTAATCAATTCGATCAGATCATCGACCGCCAGATCCGCCAACTCTTCCTGCGTGTTTACACCCTTCGCTGCAAGCAATCGCGCCGTCTCACTGTCCATGCCTTCAAGACCGAGAAGATCGCTTGCCACACTCTCCACCACTTCCTCGCTGGCAATTGCCTGCACGAGCAGCGCGTTACGCGCGCGGCTTCGCAACTCGTTTACCATGTCCTCGTCAAAAGATTCGATCTCCATCATCTCCGTGATCGGGACATACGCAATTTCCTCGAGCGAACCAAACCCTTCCTCGATCAGGATATTCGCCACTTCTTCATCGACATCGAGCTTGTCCATGAACAGCGCACGGATCGTCGCGAACTCCTCTTCGTTCTTCTTCTGGGACTCTTCTTCGGTCATTATGTTGAGGTCCCAGCCGGTCATCTCGCTTGCGAGACGCACGTTCTGGCCCGTACGGCCGATCGCCTGCGCGAGATTCTCCTCCTCGACCACCACGTCCATGCTGTGTGATTCCTCATCCACCGTGATCTTGCTGACCTCGGCAGGCGCCAGGGCAT
>DATKEK010000171.1:0-13070 GCA_035512195.1 Burkholderiales bacterium | reverse complement strand
TGAAAGGCAAGGGTCCGTTCACCGTGTTCGCGCCGACCGATGAAGCGTTCAACAAGCTTCCGGCCGGTACCGTCGAGGCGCTGCTCAAGGAAAAAGAGCAGCTCGCCAAAGTGCTGAACTATCACATGGTCGCGGGCAAGGTGATGGCTGCCGACGTCAAGTCGGGCAAGGTCAAGACCGTTCAGGGCCAGTCGCTGACGCTCAGCACCCAGGGCGGCGTGCGCGTCGACAACGCCAACGGGTGCAGGCGGACATCGTGGCCAGCAACGGCGTGATCCATGTGATCGACACCGTCGTACTGCCGCAATAGTTTTTCTGTCAGCTTCGGGGAGTGGGGCGCCAGCTCCATTCCTTGTTCAGCCTCGGTTTATCCCCTCCGGGGCTGTTTTTTTTGCCGGTCGCTCGCGGCGGCTATACTTGCCGGCATAACGATACCTGGGGGAGAAATCGATGCGGACCCTGTTCGCGCTCGTGTTGTGTCTCGCAGCATGGCCGGTTCTTGCGCACCCGGAAACATCGGCAGCCGAACCTCAGGGCTCGCAAATCGACTGTGAGCACCCGCCGGAATCCGCGGCGCGGGCCCTGCCTGATGCGCTGGCCGTGTTTTCCGGTCTGGGCTGCAATCATCTTGGACATTTCATGATGGCGGCGCCGGGCTGGAACTGGCGCTTTCCCGGCAGCTACTTCATCGTGCCGACGATCCCTGCATTCACGCCGGCCGCGTCCATGGGGCAGGCGGGGCTCCGGTTCTTCAACGCGCTGAGCGTGCGTGAACTGTCCGCCGACGAAGCAAGGTCGCGCCACCAGCAGTTTGCCGGCGAGATTCCTACCTACTCTGCGGCGGGCGCGCCGCGATCCATGCTACAGCTCACGGGTTCGAACGACCTCGGAGACGTGTTCGAGGCGTATTTCCCGTTCGAGTCACCGGACCGGGGCTGGGCGTTGATCTGCGACCCGCATTGCGCGCCCGAATACGTGTTCCGCATCGACCGGCTCGAGTCGAGCGAATAGGAGCGATCGATGCAACTATTACCGGAGCAGGTGCTTCCGAATGACGCCGATGCCGCGACGCTGATCGGCCGCGCATGGACACCCGGAAGCCATGGTGGGCCGGCCCCGGTCGCGCTGCGCGCCGGCCGCGCCTGGGACCTGAGCCGAGTGGTGCCGACGAGCGCGCAGCTCACCAACGGCGCCGATCCCGCGCGCGTGACCCGCGATGCGCTGGCAAGCGGGTGGGCAAAGCCGGTCGGGCGGATTGATACGATGCTGGAGAACAGCGCGGCCGGCCGGCGGGACCCCGCGAGGCCGTATTTCCTTGCGCCTTGCGACCTGCAGGCGCTGCGTGCGTGCGGCGTGACTTTCGTCTCGAGCATGCTCGAGCGCGTGATCGAGGAACACGCCAAAGGCGATTCCGCGCGCGCCGAGGCTATCCGCAACGCGATCGCCGAGGAAATAGGCGCCGAGATTCGCACGGTCAAGCCCGGCTCCGACGCGGCGATGCGTCTGAAGGAATCTCTGGTCAAGCGCAAGCTCTGGTCGCAGTACCTGGAAGTAGGCATCGGGCCGGACGCCGAAGTGTTCAACAAGGCGCAGCCGATGTCGGCGGTGGGCATCGGCGCCGAAATCGGCATCCGCGCGGACTCGTCGTGGAACAACCCGGAGCCGGAAGTGGTGCTGGTGGTAAACCGCGCGGGCAAAGTGGTCGGTGCCACACTCGGCAACGATGTGAACCTGCGCGACTTCGAAGGCCGCAGCGCGCTGCTGCTCGGCAAGGCCAAGGACAATAACGCGAGCTGCGCAATCGGACCGTTCATCCGGCTGTTCGATGGCCGTTACGGCATAGACGACGTGCGCCGGACCCGCATAGACATCGAAGTGCGCGGCGCGGACGGCTACCGCCTGTCGGGGAAAAGCGATCTTGCGCAGATCAGCCGCGATCCGCTGGATCTTGTGGGGCAGGCGGTGAATCGCACGCATCAGTTTCCGGACGGCATGCTGCTGTTTCTGGGGACGCAATTCGCGCCAACGCAGGACCGGGACCAGAAAGGCCGGGGGTTCACGCACAAGCTTGGCGACACGGTGTCCATCCGTGCGGAGCAACTGGGCGCGCTGGTCAACCGGGTGAACCACTGCGACAAGGTTGCGCCGTGGACCTTCGGCGTCACCGATCTGATGACGAATCTCGCGAAACGCGGATTGCTTTAGCGCGTTTCCCGTCGGCAGTACAGGCATTTAGGATGGCGGGCCCAGCGGGCCGCACGCCGTGCCGTCAAATGGCGTCCATTAAGGCGGCCATTCGCCTGCGCGTCGCTGCGTCGGGCAAACGCCCGACCCCCGCCATCATGTTGTGACTCCGGCGTCACGTTGATCGCGGCTTCGCCGCGCTAAACGTGAGCCTTCGCCCGAACAGGATGTCGGGCCCTGCGGGCCGCACGCCGTGCCGTCAAATGGTGTCCATGAAGGCCGCCAGTCGCCTGCGCGTCGCTGCGTCGGGCAAACGCCCGACGCCCGCCATCATGTTGTCAACGATGTGTTTCGGGTTGCCGGTGGCGGGGATGATGCAGGTGACTGCGGGGTGGGCAGCGATGTACTTGAGAAAAAACTGCGCCCAGGACTTGCAGTCGAAATCCGCTGCCCAGGCGGGGAGTTCCCTGCCACGTACGCGTGAGAACAGGTTGGCCTGCGCAAAGGGCCGGTTGACGATCACCGCGGTACCGGTGTCCTGCGCGACCTTCAGCAGGCGGTCTTCGGCCTCGCGCTCGACGATCGAATAATTCAGCTGCACGAAATCGAACTTTCGTGCTTTCATGATGCGCTCCAGTTCTGTGTATGCACCCGAATGGTAGTGCGTGATGCCGTCATAGCGAATGCGGCCGGCATTCTTCCATTCGGCGAGCGTCTTCTCGTGCGTGCGCCAGTCCTGCAGGTTGTGGATCTGCATCAGGTCCATCGGCTGCGCGCGCATCTTGCGCATCGAGTCTTCCATCTGGCGTATGCCCGAATCGCGGCCGGAGGTCCACACCTTGGTGGCCATGAACAGTTTCTTGGTGAGCCCGGTTTCGGCCGCCAGATCGCCGACCGCGGTTTCCGACGCGCCGTACATCGGAGAGCTGTCGATTACCGAGCCGCCGTGCTGGACGAACAGACGGAGGACTTCTTTCAGAGGCTCGCGGTCCGCCGACTGGCCGCCGACGTTGAACGTGCGGTAGGTGCCGAGCCCCATGATGGGAATCATCTCCCCGCTGCCGGAGATGGCGCGCTTCAGCATCTGACCGGGTGCCGCCGCCTCAGCGAGGTTCGGGCTACGTGCCGCCAGCAACAGGCTTGCTGCCGCTGCCGTCTTCAGCAGGGTTCGCCGGCGGGGGTTCGAAAGGTCGAGTGTCATAGATCCTCCTTGTTGCGGATTGTGCAGCACGCAGCCTTTCCTGCGCGCGGCCGAGCAGGTATCCGGTCGTTGCCCACAGCATCGCGATCGGCACGCCGACGAAGGCAATTCCGGAAAAACCCAGTCCGAGTATGCGCAATCCCTCGAACAGCCAGCCGCTGACCGCATCGCCGCCGCGGTAGACGACGGTGTCGTTGAAATTCTTCGCCTTGTACTTTTCTTCCCGCGTTACCACGGTGAACAGGATTTCGCGCGCAGGCCGCGTGATCGCGTAGTTCGCGGCGCGACGGACGATCTGGAACGCGATCAGCACTCCGAGCGTCGGGTAGAGGCCAAGCACGAAGAAACCGATGATCGCGAACACCGGCAGCAGCACCAGGGCAAAGCTCAAACCGAAGCGGGCGATCAGCCGGTGCACCACGAAAATCTGCCCGATGAGTGTCAGGGCATTGACGGCGAGATCGATCTTTGCGAACAGTGCGGTGCGGTCGCCCGAGTCCGGGATCGCGGCCGAAATAATGTAGGCCTGCGTGAAATACAGGAAGGTCGACAGTATCGTGTACAGCACAACGTACAGGCCGATTCCGAGCAGGTACTCGGAGCGCAGCATCAGGGTAATGCCGGCGAAGATGCTGCCGCCAAGCGGCTTGTCCGACGACTGCTCCGGCTTGCGGGCGGGCGGGTTCGCGTCGGACCAGTCCAGCAGCCGCATGATGCACAGCACTGCGCCGAGCAGGAATACGGCCGAAATCGGCAACAGCATCGCCGGGCCGACCGTGGGTGCCAGCCACGCGGTGAGACTGGGTCCGGCAATGGCACCGGTGCTGCCACCGGCGGCGATAAAGCCGAAAAGCCGCTTTGCCTGTTCGTTAGAGTAGAGGTCGGCCATGAAGCTCCAGAACACCGACACCACGAACAGGTTGAACACGCTGATCCAGACGAAGAATGCCTGTGCGGTCAACTGCATGGCGACCCTCCCCTGCAGCAGCAGGAAGAAGATCAGCACGTTCGCAACGAAAAACAGGTAGATGATCGGCAGGAGCTGCCGCCGCGAAAAGCGCGAACTTACCCAGCCGAACAGCGGCACCGCGGCGAGCATGGCCACGAACGTCGCGGTGAACAGCCACTGCAGGTTGCCGACGCCGCCCTGGATGCCCATCTCGTCGCGCACCGGCCGCAGGATGTAGTAGCCGCATAGCAGACAGAAGAAGTAGCAGAACGACCAAAACATCGCGGCAACTTCCGGGGCCTGGACCCGGACCGCGCGGTTCAGAACGGCGAGCAGCATTCTGTTCATTTGTCCGCATTCTATCCGCTGGGTCTCGGTCGCCAAAACCGGGAGGCGCCTGGCAACGGCGGTCTATTGCGGCTGACGGTGCGCTTCGCTAGAGTGCCGTCACGCAGATCAAATTTGCAAGGCATGCCAGTCACCCTCGATGATATTCGCGCCGCCGCCAAGGCGCTCGACGGCAGCATCGTCGACACCCCGTGTCTGCACTCCCGCACGCTGTCCGCCATCGCCGGCGCGCAGGTCCACCTGAAGTTCGAGAACCTGCAGTTCACGGCTTCGTTCAAGGAACGCGGCGCGCTGAACAAGTTGCTGTCGCTGGACCCGGGCCAGCGCGCCGCGGGCGTAATCGCGGTGTCTGCGGGCAATCACGCGCAGGGCGTTGCGTATCACGCGAAGCGGCTGGGAATACCGGCGGTGATCGTGATGCCGCGCTTCACGCCGCACGTGAAAGTCGAACACACCCGCAATTTCGGCGCCGAGGTGCTGCTGCAAGGCCAGGACTTCGACGAAGCGAAGACGTTCGCCCTGCAGGTCATGCGTGAGCGCAGCTTGACGCTCGTGCATCCTTACGATGACGAGAAGGTGATTGCAGGGCAGGGCACGATTGCGCTGGAGATGCTGCGCACGCAACCGCAGATCGATTGCGTAATCGTGCCGATCGGCGGCGGCGGTCTGATCTCCGGCATGGTGATTGCCGCGAAAAGCCTGAAGCCGGAAATCGTGGTGATCGGTGCGGAGACCGTACGGTTTCCGTCGATGCATTGCGCGCTGCGGGGAACGCGCGCCGAGTTCGGTACCAGCACGATCGCCGAGGGCATTGCGGTGAAGGAGCCTGGCAGACTCACGCTGGAGATTGTCAGGCAGCGGGTCAATGATCTGGTGCTGGTGGACGAAGGCGACATCGAAGAAGCGATGCTGCTGCTGCTCGAAATAGAAAAGACCGTGGTGGAGGGCGCCGGAGCGGTCGGGCTCGCCGCGTTACTGACGAACCGCGAAAACCTCAAGGGAAGAAACGTCGGCCTGGTGCTTTGCGGTGGCAATATCGATCCGCTTACGCTGGCGGACATTATTGAGCGTGGCATGGTGCGCAGCGGTCGGCTCACCCGGTTGCAGGTCCAACTGCGCGATCTTCCGGGTTCGCTCGCCGCGGTGACGCGCGTGCTGGCCGAATCCAACGCAAATATCGACGAAGTCCACCATCAGCGCGCGTTCACCCACCTTCCCGTGCAGAGCGCGGAGGTCGATTTCGTACTGGAGACTCGTGGCAACGAGCATGTCCAGCAGATCATTATGGCGCTCGCGCAGGCCGGGTTCAGCGCCCGGATACACAATGCGGACGACGGAGAGCAAGGATGAGGGATCAGGTTGCCGTCATCGCGAGCAGGCGCCTTGGGCCTGCGTGGCGATCTCGCTTTCTAGCCCTGTAGATCCCGTCCGGCGGAAGAGAAACCGACTACCGTGTTGTGACCGCTCTCTCCAGGAAATCCAGCCGGTCCTGCCCCCAGAACAGTTCGCCGCTATATACATAGGTCGGCGCGCCGAATACGTCGCGATCGATCGCCTCGTGGGTGAGCGCTTCATAGAGGGACTGCGTTTCGGGTGACTTCGCCGATGCGAGCAGTCCGGTCGGATCGAGTCCCTCGCTGCGAATCGCCTTGGCCAATTCGCCCTCATCGGCCATGTTGCGTTCTTCGGCCCAGCAGCCTTTCAGTATTGCGCCTGTCAGACGCATCGCGGCATCGGGTCCGCGCTCGCATGCGGCGATGATGACGCTGGCGGCCAGCGTGGAATAATAGGGAAAATACTTTGGCTCCAGCACGAGCGGTACCTGCAGGAAGTCACGCCAGCGCTGAAGTTCGACCAGCCTGTACTTCTGCCGTTGCGGCGCGCGCTTCGGTAATGGCAGGCCGCCCGAGACCGGAAAAATCTTGCCGAAATCCACCGGCTTGAGGTTGATCGTGGCGTTCGCCTTGCGTGCAATTTCGGCGAATCGCTGATGACCGAGATAAGTCCACGGCGACATCGGAGAGAGGTAGTAGTCGATCATTTTCATATGCCGATTTGACGATGTTCCTGCGGGAATTTGACGATCCGCGGCCGTGGTTTGGCCGGAAATTGACCAGATCACGCGGTATCCGCCGTTGCTTGATGAACCAAAGGTAGCACATGTCGTTTTTTGCCGGCCGCGTGCCGTAATTCGGCCAGGTTGGAACGGGCAATTTTCCTTTGCGGTTTAGTGGGTTCCAATTCAGTGCAAAAAAGCATGCCGCTCCGTGTCATCAGGTCGGGTTCTTGCTCATTTACGTGCAAGTGGATGTGAACTGGCCAACGCAGAAACTCGCTAGGTTGGGGAACCGCCACTCAAATCACGGAGGAATCATGTTGACGAAGTTGCTTGCAGTAATCATGATCGCGGGCGGCCTGGTGTTTGCCGTCAATGTTGGCGCCCAGGAAGTATGGCGCTCTAAAGGGCAGGTGGACAGTGCCTACGCCTACTCGCCGGCCGGCGATGCCTACGTGGCCGTAAACGTACAAGTATCCACATCCGGTGGCGGCGGCAAACCGGCGAAAGCCGAGTCGGTGTTCCTGATGTACCAGGTGCTGGACCCGCTTCGCGGTTGGCGCTTCTGGTACGGCGAGATTAGCGCGAACGACCTCAGCGGCGGCGGCGGTTCCAGCCTGAATGTCTCCACCAATACCTGCAATTACAACCCGATGGACGGCTGCGGCCAGGTGAGTGTGCAGTTCCAGAAATCGGATGCGTGGAGCAGAAGCTTCAACGGCCGGACGACCACGACCAACGGCAACATGCGCACCATGCAGATCGGTCAGACCGAGACCAGCAGCGCCACCGTCAATGGAACCGTGACCGGCGTATCGTTCGGCGGGGGAGTTGGAGAAATCAGTACCGGCCGGATGAACGACATGCAGATTCAAAGGGGCAGATAACCCCTCCCGATTTACCGCTTCCGGTTTTACCGGACCAACGCTGCCGTGATTCACGGCAGCGTTTTTTTGTCCGTATTCAGGGAACCGAAGGTCGGCCAGGATCCCGCGTGGACTCCGCCTCGCCTGCCCGGCCTGTTGTGCTTATGCAGCCGAAGGAAAGCAAGCCGGACCCAGAGGTTCGAAGGTTTTATAGGTCAGGATGAATTCCTGGTGGCCGAGGGCTTCGGATTTGGTCTGCTCGCCGTTGGCGACCCGCAGGATCAGGTCGTAGATCTCGTGGCCGACTTCGTCGAGCGTGCCTTTGCCTTCCAGGATACGGCCGGCATCGACGTCCATGTCGTCGGACATGCGCTTGTAGGTGTCGGGGTTGGCGCAGACCTTGATTACCGGCGAGATCGCCGAGCCGACCACCGAACCGCGGCCCGTGGAGAACAGACTCAAATGGCTGCCGCAGGCCATCAGTTCCGCGATCTCGGCGTTGT
Source organism: Burkholderiales bacterium (assembly GCA_035512195.1). Taxonomy (GTDB): domain Bacteria; phylum Pseudomonadota; class Gammaproteobacteria; order Burkholderiales; family Eutrophovitaceae; genus DATKEK01. The sequence continues at coordinate 4,963 of DATKEK010000171.1, read as the reverse complement.
CGCTGATGTTGGGGAAGCCGAAGCGCGGCTCGCCGTCCGGCACCACATCCAGCAGGTACAGCCCGCCCTTGATCGGCACATCGCCCGGCTTGATGATGCCGGCGATCGTCGACTGGCCGGACTTGGCATAGGCGCCGAGTGACTTTTCCTCGATGGTGGTCAGGCCGCCATCGGCGTTGCCCGGGCCGATGCTGGCGTGACCGTAGGCGGCATAGTATTTCGCCGCCTTGGCAACCGTCCTGACGATCTCTTCGCCAAGTGCCGGGTTCTCTGCGCGCTTTGCCATCCAGTGCTCCATGCCGATCAGCTCGCCGGTTTCCTCGAAAATACACGTGGCGTTCTGCTCGACCAGGAAATCGAACGCGCGCCCCATCGCCGGGTTGGCGGTGAGCCCGCTGGTTGCATCGGAGCCGCCGCAGATGGTGCCGACAATCAATTCGTCGATGCCCATCGGCGTGCGTGGCGTGTTCTCGAGTTGTCTGAGTGTCTGCTCGACCCAGGCCCGGCCTTCGTCGATCGACGTGCGCGTACCGCCAGACTCCTGGATGACCACCAGTTTGGCGGCGCGGCCCGACCTGCGCACGGCTTCCAGCAACTTGCCCTTGTTGAAACTCTCGCAGCCGAGCGAGACCAGCAGCACGCCACCCACGTTCGGGTGCGTGCACAGCCGCTCCATCATCTTGTAGGAATAGGGGTTCGGGAAGCAGCCCGGGAAACCGATCAGGTGCGCGCCCTGTTCGCGGTAAGGGTAGGTGATCTCTCGCGACACATGGTGCGCGCACTCCACCAGATAGGCGACGACGACGGTGTTACGGATGCCCTTGCGGCCGTCTGCCCGCAGGTAAGCGTTGATGGCCATGTCAGTGCGCCTCCTTGAAGAATTCGTGACCTGCGTCGAACGTATAGGTTGGGATGTAGTCGCTCGTCACGTTATGAATATGCATGTACTCGCCAGGCGCGATGTCCTGCGTGGCAACGCCGATCGGTGCCCCATACTTCACCAGCTTCTCGCTTTTCCGTACCGGCCTGAATGCGAATTTGTGTCCGGTGAGGACCGCGGCTTTCAGCGTGACGTCCGCGCCCATCACTTTCAGCGCGGTGCCTTCCGGAATATCGGTCCTGGCGACTGCGACGTTGTCGCCCGGAGCGAGGATCATGACGCGGGGGTCGGTAGCTTCTGGGGGATTGCTCATGGGTGGGTCCTGATTTCATCACGAAAGCACGAAGGCACAAGAAAATTCCGGGTAAGGGCCTTTTGGTGCTCTGGTGCTGTCGTGCCTTCGTGGTTTATTGATGTCGGTGGGCTCATTTACCGAGTTTCGATACTCTCACCTGCGCATCCTTGCGCTTGACGACACCCGGTTGCAGTTTCGTTCCCAGGCCCGGTCCCTTCGGCGCGGTGATGAAGCCGTTCTTCACCGGCGGCAACTGGGTTACCAGCTTGCCGTACCAGTCATAGTAGAACGCACGCACCATTTCCTGCACCAGCGTGTTCGGGCAGTTCATCGACAGGTGCACCGACGCGGTCAGCAGAATTGGTCCGGTGCAGTCATGTGGCGCGACCGGCAGCGCATACGCTTCGGCCATGGTGGCGATTTTCTTCGATTCCGACAGCCCGCCGCACCAGCCGACGTCGAGCATGCACACGGAGACCGCCTGTTTCTGGAACAGCTCGCGGAAACCCCAGCGGGTGCCGAGCGTTTCCGACGCGGTGACCCAGACGTTGGTGCGGTGGGCATAGTCGGCGAGCGCATCGAGATTGTTCATCTTGATCGGGTCTTCGTACCAGAACGGATCGAAGGGCTCCAGCGCCTCGGCGATCCGGATCGCGGCAGGCAGCTGCCACATCGAATGGAATTCGACGTGGATGTCCATCTTGTCGCCGACGGCTTTTCTGATCTGCTCGAACGGCTTCAGCGCCTTCTTCAGATCGGCGTTCGCGATATAGGCGCCGTTGGAGACCTCCGCCGCCTCGTCGAATGGCCAGATCTTCATGCCGGTGATGCCCATTTCCAGCAGCGACGTCGCCAGCGTGCCGGCGTCGGTCCTGAACGCCAGCAGATCCTCGTAGGGCCGTTTCTTCTTGTCGACTTTTGCCGGCAGACCGAAATTGCCAGTGTCCTGGGTCGGCTTCGAGCGCACGTACTCGTAGCCGGCGCAGGTGTTGTACACGCGCACCTTGTCGCGCGATGCGCCGCCGAGCAGCTGGTAGATCGGCTGTCCGGTGAGCTGACCGAAGATGTCCCATAGCGCGATATCGATGGCCGAGGCCGCGCGCATTTCCACGCCGACGCTGTTGAAGCCGAGGTAGCTGTTCAGGAAATTGCGACTGTGCTTGTCGATCTCCAGCGGGTTCTTTCCGAGCAGGTAGGGCGCGCAGGTCTGGTGGATCTGTTCGATCACCGGCGCCACCGCATAGAACGTCTCGCCGAGCCCGACGATGCCTTCGTCGGTATGGATCTGCACCCACAGGACGTTGGGAAACTCCTCCAGGTTGATGGTTTCGACCGCGGTGATTTTCATGTTCTGGCTCTGGTTGTGATGGTTGTGCGTTGGTTGCGCAGTCCCGGATGGTTGCACGCCGGGCGGGCCCATTGTAGGGCGCGTCGCAGCCTTCCGCTCCTGCCGGCGACCGGGCGGGGCGCTGGGCGGCGTCGCTATGTTAGGCTTGCTCATTATAAGCTAGGCAACTAACGGGGCGGGGCATGCAACGCGAGGATCTTTCGCGCAATTTCGGCTTCATCATGAACGACGTCGCGCGCCTGATGCGCACCACCTTCGACCGGCGAGTGAGATCGCTCGGTCTTACGCGGTCGCAATGGTGGGTGCTGACGCACCTGTACCGCAACGACGGCGTAACGCAGTCGGAACTGGCCGATACGCTCGAGATCGAAAAGCCGACCCTCGGCCGCCTGCTGGATCGTCTCGAAATCAAGGGGTGGGTGCGGCGTGAGAGCGACGCCCACGATCGCCGGGCCAAGCGCCTGTACCTCACGGAAGAGGTGGCGCCGGCGATGAAGGCGATGCGCGCCGCCGCCGCGGAGGTGCGCCGGGAAGCGCTTTCGGGTTTGTCCACCGAGGAACAGGAGCGCTTTGTGGACACGCTGCTGGCAGTGAAAGCCAATCTGAGCGGAACCGAAAACGGCGCGGCGCGAAACGGCGCCCGCTCGCGGATGCGCCAGCCATGAGCGTGGACGCGCAGCGCGCGATTTTCGTGGTCGGCCGCGTCACGCGTGCCGTACTCCTGCTCGGCGTGCCGCTGGTCGTGGCGATGACCGGCCTGTACCTGTTCGCGCGTTCCGGGCACTACGTCTCCACTGACAATGCCTACGTGAAAGCCGACATCGTGGCGGTGAGCGCGGAAGTGTCGGGGCGCGTGGTCGAGGTTTCCGCCAGGGACAATACGCCCGTGGAGGAGGGCGCGCTGCTGTTTCGTATCGATGCGACACCGTTCCGGATCGCGCTTGCACGCGCGCAGGCGCAGATGGACGTGGTGCGAACCGAAGTGCAGTCGCTGCGCGCTGAGTACCGGGCCGCCATCCTCGAGCGCACCGAGGCTCGCGAACGCATCGCCTTCCTCACCCGCCAGCTCGACAGGCTGACCGAGCTCAGGGAAAGAGGCATGGTGCGCGCCGACGTCTACGACGAGGCGCGACACAATCGCGACGTGGCGCGCGTGCGCCTGTCAAGCGTCGAGGAGCGTATCAACCGGGTGCTGGCGAGCCTCGCCGGCAATCCCGATCTGCCGGCCGAACGACACCCGCGGTTCGAAGAGGCGAAGGCGGCATTCGATGCGGCATCGATAGACATCGCGCGCTGCGAGGTGCATGCGCCCGCATCCGGGGTCGTCAGCAACATGCGGCTGCAGCCGGGTGAGCACGTCGCCACGGGGGTTCCGGTCTTCAGTCTCATCTCGGACGGACCGATCTGGATCGAGGCCAACTTCAAGGAGACGCAGCTGACGCACGTGCGCATCGGGCAGCACGCGCAAGTGATCGCTGACGCCTATCCGGATGTCGCCTGGCAGGGCGCGGTCGAGGCGATCGCGCCGGCGACCGGTGCCGAGTTCGCGATACTGCCGCCGCAGAATGCGACCGGGAACTGGGTCAAGGTCGTTCAACGGGTTCCGGTGCGCATCAGCGTCGAACCTCGCCGTGAACAAACGCAATTGCGGGCGGGCATGACGGTTACCGCCAGGGTAGATACCGGCCGCGCACGCGGGCTGCCGCGACCGGTGCAACGGCTGGTCAACGCCGGCTATCTCCCGCGCTTTCTCCAGGCCGACCCCGCGCTCGCGCAAGGCGGTCAATGAACACTGCAGTCATGCCCGGGAAACCGCGGCATCCTGCGCTCATCACGGGTTCCGTGATGCTCGCCTCTCTGCTGTATTCGATGGACTGGACCATCGCCGTGGTGGCGCTGCCGCACATGCAGGGTACGTTCTCCGCCACGCAGGATCAGATTTCCTGGGTCATCACGTCCTACATCGTCGCCTCGGCAATCATGATCCCGACCGCGGGCTGGCTCAGTCTGCGCTTCGGTCGTAAGCGCGTGTTCGTGTACGCGTTGTCCGGCTTCACGCTGGCGTCGGTGTTCTGCGGCGCGGCCGATTCGCTCACGAGCGAGGTGCTCTGGCGCATCGTGCAGGGCATGAGCGGCGCCTTCCTGATTCCGCTGTCGCACTCGATCGTGCTCGACACCTACCCGCCGGAGGAGCACGGCAAGGCGATGGCCCTGTGGGGCGCGGGCTCGGTGTTCGGCGCGGTGATCGGTCCCACGGTCGGCGGTTATCTGGCCGAATTCCTCTCCTGGCGCTGGATTTTCTACATCAATGTGCCGTTCGGCCTTCTCGCCCTGACCGGCGTGCTCGCCTTCCTGCCGGAAACGAAACGCGATCCGCACCGCAGGCTGGATGTATTCGGCTTCGTCTCGCTGGCGGTGGGCATCGGCGCATTCCAAATGA
>DATKEK010000170.1:0-8037 GCA_035512195.1 Burkholderiales bacterium | reverse complement strand
CAGCTGCGGCGCAGCGGCTTTCAGGCGCTCGTGGGTGGCGACATCGGTCATGTGTATGGTGCTCCCCGGTAGTTTCTGGGCGATATTTTAGAGCCTGCGGTGCTCCGGACGTTCACGTTCGGCAGGCAGAAAACTGGCGCCGATTCAGTCCTGCGACTGTGCCCCCGCCGCCAAATCCGACTGCGCGAACTCATCGTAGGCGTGCGCCGCCTCGGCGGCGTACATGAGCGAGGGTCCGCTATGGGTCAACCGGTATGCCCCGATGAGGTGCCGGGTCCGTCGTGCTACGATCCTGCGCCGCGGAAGACTCCTCCGTAAAGCGCCGGGTTGCCGCACGTGAGGACGACCTCATGTTTTCTGACGCAATCGGGGACGGCCCCGAACGGAACAACAAGGAGACGTGAAATGGCGTGGATCGTTCTCTTTCTCGCCGGCCTGTTCGAAATCGGCTGGGCGATCGGCCTGAAATACACGGAGGGCTTTACCCGACTGTGGCCCTCAGTTGGTACTTTCATTGCGATGGTGGTAAGCGTGGTGCTGCTCGGCCTGGCCATGCGCACCCTGCCGGTCGGCACCGCCTACGCCGTGTGGACCGGCATCGGCTCGGTCGGTACGGTGATCCTCGGCATCTTCCTGTTCGGCGAATCCGCGGCCGTGCTGCGGCTTCTGTGCATCGTACTGATCGTCGCCGGCATCCTCGGCCTGAAGCTGGTCACGCCTTGATGTCGGATCACAACGCAAAACCCTAACCACCAGGGCAACAAGAACTTCGTAACCAATCCCCACAGGGGTTTTCTCTTGGTGCCTTGGTGCCTTGGTGGTGAATCGATTCTCTCGCAGTTCTGCTGCTCGCTTGAAGGTTGTCGGCATGCGCGCGCTGCGGTTAGCATGCGGCCATGAGCGACGCCGAAACCATCATCCTCAAGCCGCGCGTGCTTGATCTCGGCGGCTTTCAGGTGCGCAGGGTGCTGCCCGGGCATCCGATCCAGATGGTGGGGCCGTTCATTTTCTTCGACCACATCGGTCCCAGCACTTTCGCCGCGGGTTCCGGCGTGGACGTGCGGCCGCACCCGCACATCGGACTGGCGACGGTTACTTACTTGTTCCAGGGTTCGCTGCTGCATCGTGACAGCCTGGGTTCCGTGCAGGAGATCCGCCCCGGCGACGTCAACTGGATGACCGCCGGCCGCGGCATCGCGCATTCCGAGCGCACGCCCGCGGAACAGCGTCCCGCCGGCCCTTTGCTGCACGGTATCCAGACCTGGGTCGCATTGCCGAAGGCGGCGGAAGAGACCGTCCCCGCCTTTGCGCACCACCCGGCGGCTGCTTTGCCGGAGTTGCAGCGCGATGGCGTGAAACTGCGCGTCATCGCCGGCAAGGCGTTCGGCGCGCTGTCGCCGGTCGAAACCCAATCCGCCGTGCTGTACTGCGCGCTCGAATTTGCGCCCGGCGCGCGCATTGCGGTGCCGGCCGAACATGCCGAGCGCGCCGTCTATCTGGTCGACGGCGAACTCACCGTTGCCGGAAACCCGCTGGAACCGCAGAACCTGGCGGTGCTGCCGGCAAAAAAAACCGTGGACCTCGCGAGCGGTTCCGGCGCACGCGTACTGCTGCTCGGCGGCGAACCAATGGACGGGCCGCGCTTCATTTCATGGAATTTCGTGTCCAGCTCGAAGGACCGCATCGAACAGGCCAGGGCCGACTGGAAAGCGCAGCGCTTCGACCCGGTTCCCGGGGAGACGGAACGGATACCGCTGCCGGAAAATTGACGCACAGAAAAAAAGCCCAACACAAAGTCCGCAAAGAAAATAAAGGCGAACTAGGCTTCAACCCTCTTGTTCTCCCCAACAAGCAGCACATTCGCAAACGGTGTGCCATCGCTCATCGGCACGGCTTTCGCGGACAGTCCGTTGCGTTTCAGCAGTGCGATCCAGTCTTCGATCCTGCGATGCCGGTGACGCGGCCACAGTTCGCCGCGCATCAGGGCGCCGAAGCGGTCGCAGACTTGCGTGACGAAGAACCTGAACCCGGCGCCGGCGTCCGCCACGCGCAGCAGTAGCCTGCCGCCGGGAGTCAACGCTTCGGCGATGCGCGCGATCGACCGGTCCTGGTCCTCGCGCTCGATGTAATGCAGCACATCGAGCACCACGATCACGTCACTTTGCGGAAAGTGCGCGTCGCGCACGTCGCCTGCCTCCACGCTGACCGCGCCGCCGAGCGCGGCCGTTGCCTTGTTCACCTCGCGCGGCTGCAAGTCGATTCCGTGCAGGGTCAACCGCTCCGGCGCGGCAGGCCAGCCTGCGGGCCAGGTGCCGGACGCATGGCAGCGGCGTGCGGCGAGCAGCATCGAGAACAACACCGCCTGGCCGCAGCCGATGTCCAGCACGCGCGTGCCCGGGGGAATCATGCCGTTCGCCAGCATCCAGCGAAGCGCCGGGTCGTGCTTCAGCTTGCCGCGGGCGAGGTGGTAGGCGTAGCGTCCCGCCGCGAGATACGGCCGGGTGGCTTCGTCGATGAGTGCAGCGATCGCCGGATCGCTCATCGCATCGCCATCGGCAGCGACACCGGTTTCAGCCCCGCGGCGAGCGCACGCTCGAGCAATGCCGGCAGCACATCCAGCACGACCGGCAGGCTCTTCGACGCGAACACCGGCTTGCCGTCATGCAGCAGCAGGATGTCGCCTGCCGCGAGATTGCGGGTCAGCCGGTCGATCACCGTGCGTGGATCCGGCGTCACCGTGTCGAACCCGCGCCGCGTCCATGTGATGTGGCGCAGTCCCAGCCGGCACACCACCGGGTCCAGCATCGGACTGCGAATGCCCATCGGCGCGCGGAAGAACTGCGGCGGCGAGCCGGCAAGTTCGGCGAGCGTGTGTTGTGCGGTTTCGAGTTCGCGCCGCAGCCGCCACGGACCGAAAAAACCGAATGCGCTCGAGTGCGCGTTGCTGTGGTTCTCGACGCTGTGCCCGCGGCGCGCGATCTCGCGCACCAGTTCCGGGTGCGCCGCCGCCCGGCGCCCGACGCAGAAAAAGCTCGCCTTCACCCGGTAGCGATCGAGGATGTCGAGCACCGCGGGCGTGACTTCGGGATTCGGTCCGTCGTCGAAGGTGATCGCGCATTCCCGGCGCGCGATCGCCGGTGCGGGCAGGCGCAGCATGTTCTGTCCGAGCATGCGGCTGCGCGGAAACAGCCCCGCGATCGCCAGCACCAGGTGATTTCCTGCGAGCGCGCCGACGATCCACGGCCACGCGCCGGGTGCGATCAGCAATCCGGCCGCGCCCGCGGCATGAAACGCGAACGACAACCGGATCGCCGCCGCGGGGCGCCACTGCGGTTGCAGGCTGGTTTCCATGATGCCGGAGTGTAGCGAAAGACAGGCCCGAGTTCCGGGGCCCGAGTGAAATGCGAAAGACCGGACCGGCTTTTAATCGACGGTAGTCAGGACTTGCAGCGAGCGCAGTCTGCCGCCCCACGTCGATCGATCGAAGCTTCCCGCGATCTTGCTCCTGCTCGGGCCTCGGAACTCGGAACTAACCTTCAAGCTGCCGCCTTCTCTCCCGCGATCTCCACCAGCGACCGCTCGATGATGTCCAGGCCTTCGTCCAGCAACGCGTCGCTGGCGGTCACCGGGACCAGGATACGGATGGCGTTGCCGAACACGCCGCAGGGCAGGATCACCAGGCCGTTGGCCAGCGCGCGCGCAGTGAACGCCCTCGCCGCGTCGGCGTCAGGTTCGTTGCCGCCGCGCGTTCTCACCAGTTCGAAAGCGGCCATGCCGCCGAGCGCGCGGATGTCGCCGACCGGCGCGGTGTCGGCACGCAGCTTCATTTTCGCCAGGCGCGACACGATGTGCTCGCCGATCGCCAGGCTGCGCTGGTTGAGTTTCTCCCGCTCGATGACGTCGATCACCGCCAGCGCTGCCGCGCAGCCGATCGCGTGCCCGGCATACGTCCCGCCGAGCCCGCCGGCTGCGAGCGCGTCCATGATCTTCGCGCGGCCGATCACGCCGGACAGCACGAAACCCCCGGCCAGGCTTTTTGCCACCGTGATCAGGTCGGGCTCGACGCCGGCGTGTTCGATGGCGAAGAACCTGCCGGTGCGCGCAAATCCGCTCTGGATCTCGTCCGCGATCAGCACGATGCCGTGCTGGTCGCACAACTCGCGCAGCCGGCGCAGGAAATCGAAGGGGGCGATATAGAACCCGCCTTCGCCCTGCACCGGCTCGACGATGATGGCAGCGACCCGCGAAGCTTCGATATCGGTCTTGAACAGCTTCTCGATTCCGCCGATCGCATCGTCCACTGACACGCCGTGGCAGGCCATCGGGAACGGCGCGTGATGGGGATCTCGGCGCCGAATGGCCTGAACCCGACTTTGTACGGCACGGTCTTGCCGGTCATGCCGGTGGTGAAGATCGTCCGCCCGTGAAACGCTCCGGAGAAGGCGATCACCCCGGGCCGGCCGGTGTAGGCGCGCGCGATCTTCACCGCGTTCTCGATCGCTTCGGCGCCGGTGGAGAACAGGATTGTTTTCACCGGGCCGGAGACCGGCGCCAGCTCGTTCAGCCGTTCCGCCAGCAGCACGTAGGAGTCGTAGGGCACGACCTGGAACGCGGTATGGGTGAAACGCTCCATCTGCGCCTGCACCGCGGCCATGACCGTCGGGTGCCGATGCCCGGTATTGACCACCGCAATGCCGCCGGCGAAATCGATGTAGCGTCGGCCTTCCACATCCCACAGCTCGGCGTTCTCCGCGCGTTGCGCGTAGATCGGGCATACGTTGCTGACGCCGCGCGGCACCGCGGCATTGCGCCGCTCGATCCACTGCTGATTGGTCTGGGTCATGGTCGCCTCCAAAAAAAAGCCCGCAAGATGCGGGCGTGGTTACTCGAGACAGATGTGGCGTCAGCCCGCCCGGGGGTGCCGATGCCGCGCGCGTGCCTGCTTCCCGCGTCGGGATGCAGGTGCCGGTCGGCGTCGCGGATGGCGGGAGATGGGGGTCATGCGCAAACGATACACGCGGCCGTCCGGAAGCGAAAGGGGGCGTTTCTTTTTTTGCGGAAAAGTGTAGATTAGCGCCCGGTGAGCGGCCCTGCGTCCGCGATCGCCAGACAAATTGGACGACCTTCTTTCGCCAGAGTGCGTGAGCATGCCGCGACTACCGCCTCATTCCGGGGTGACGGTACGGACTTCCGTTCGCGGACGCTCGCTCTGTACCCGCAGCGGCCACGTGGCGGGCGAAGTGGTGCTGGAACACTGGGGGGAGCGGCTGGGCTTTGCCGAGGCGGCGGCCCGGGTCCCGCCAGATCATGTCATGGAAGTCGCCGACGGCGAGGTGTTCCTCGCCTCCGGCGACATCGACGACTACGTCAACCACAGCTGCGAACCGAACTGCCGGCTGGATTTCAGGCCGGACGGCCGGGTGTTCCTCGCCGCCCTGCGCGACATCGCGCCCGGCGAGGAACTGAGCTTCGACTACGCCACCACCACCACGCTGGCCGGCATCGCCGCATTTCCCGGCTGGCGCTTCGCCTGCCTGTGCGGCGCGCCGGGCTGCCGCGGCGAAGTCAGCTGCGCCGAGGAACTGCCGCCCGAGCGGCGCGCCTTTTACGAGCAGGTCGACGCGCTCGCACCGCACGTGCGCAAGGCGCTATTTGCCGCGCAGCCGGCGGCGCTGGAGCTCAGGCCGGCTTCTTTGCCCACGAGTCCCGCAGCGTCACCGTCCGGTTGAACACCGGCGCGCCGGGTTTCGCGTCCGCGCGGTCGGCAACGAAATAACCGTGGCGCTCGAACTGCACGCGCTCGTCGGGTTTCGCGTCCCGCAGCGAAGGCTCGAGGAAGGCCTCGATCGTGCGTACCGAGCCGGGGTTCAGGTCCTGCAGAAAATCGCGCTCGCCGCCCGGATGCTCTACCCCGAACAGCCGGTCGAACATGCGCACCGGCGCGCAGCAGGCGTGCTTCGCCGACACCCAGTGGATATTGCCCTTGACCTTGTAGTTGTCGGCGCCGGGCGTGCCTGACTTCGAGTCCGGATAAACCTCGCAGTGCACCGCGGTGACGTTGCCCGCGGCATCCTTGTCGCAGCCGGTGCACTTGACCACGAAGCCGAAGCGCAGCCGCACGTCCTTGCCGGGCGACAGCCGGAAGTAACCCTTCGGCGGGTCTTCCACGAAATCCTCGCGCTCGATCCACAGTTCGCGGGAGAACGGCATGGCGCGCCTGCCCCAGTCCGGTTTCTGCGGGTGGTTCGGCGCCTCGCAGATTTCTTCCCGGTCGGCGGGATAGTTGTCGATCACCAGCTTCAGCGGATCGAGCACCGCAAAGCGCCGCGGCGCCGATTCGTTCAGCACCTCGCGCATGCAGTCTTCCAGCACCGAGTAATCGATCCACGAATCCGCCTTGGACACACCGATGCGTTCGGCGAACAGGCGGAAGCCATCCGGCGTATAGCCGCGGCGGCGCGCCCCGACCAGGGTCGGCATGCGCGGGTCGTCCCAGCCGTCGACGTGATGCTCTTCCACCAGCTGGATCAGCTTGCGCTTGGACAGAACCACGTAAGTGAGATTCAGGCGCGCGAACTCGATCTGCTGCGGCAGCGGGTCGGCGAACAGCCCGAAGTCGCGCAGCCGCTCGTTTATCCAGTTGTACAGTGCGCGGTGATCCTCGAACTCGAGCGTGCACAGCGAATGCGTGATGTTCTCCAGCGCGTCCGAGATGCCGTGCGCGAAGTCGTAGCTCGGATACACGCACCACTTGTCGCCGGTGCGGTGATGGTGCGCATGGCGGATGCGATAGGCCACCGGGTCGCGCAGGTTGATGTTGGGTGAGGCCAGGTCGATCGTCAGCCGCAGCACGTGGGCGCCATCCGCGTGTTTGCCATCGCGCATCTCGCGGAACAGCTTCAGGTTCTCCTGCACCGGGCGTTCGCGGTAGGGGCTGGGCCGGCCGGGCTCGGTGAGCGTGCCGCGATGCGCGCGCATTTCATCGGCAGACAGGGATTCCACGTAAGCCAGGCCGTGCTCGATGAACGCTTCGGCGAAGCGGTACAGGTGTTCGAAATAGTCCGATGCGTAGTAGAGGTGCTCACCCCAGTCGAAGCCCAGCCATCTGACCGAATCGAGGATCGAGTCCACGTATTCCGTGTCCTCGGTGACCGGATTGGTGTCGTCAAAACGCAGGTGGCACATGCCGCCGTAGTCGCGCGCCAGACCGAAGTTCAGGCAGATCGACTTGGCGTGACCGATGTGCAGGTAGCCGTTCGGCTCCGGCGGGAAGCGGGTGCGGATCGTCGCCGGATCCTTTGCTGCGCCTGCATGCGCGGAGGCCGGGCCGGGTTTGCCGCTCCAGGTGCGCGCGGTATATCGGTTCCGCGTCAGATCGGATTCGATCGCGCTGCGGATGAAATTGCTGGTGGAGGCCGGCTGTTTGTCGCCTGAGGCGTTCGGGTTGGCTGGATTCTTCACTCTGGGGCGCTGCGGATCGGAAACAGGAAGCGGGAAGTCCCGCGCAAAGGCGCAAGTTTACCCTTGCTCGACACCCGGCAGCGACAATTCCTGCTGTGCATCTTCGAGGAAGAAGTAATAGGTGTTGCCGCCGGCTTCCTTCGCGCGGTACATGGCGATGTCGGCGCATTTCAGCAAGGCTTCCAGCGTCGAGCCATCCTGCGGACACAGTGCGATGCCGATGCTCGGCGTGATCACCAGAGAATGCTGGCCGACGTTCAACGGCTTGCCGAGCGCGGAGATGATCTGCTCGGCTGCGCGCGTGGCTTCCTCCGCGTCGCGCAGGTCGTTCAGCAGCACGACGAACTCGTCGCCGCCGAAACGCGCCACGGTATCCGCAGCGCGAACCGTTCCCCGGATCACGTCCGCGACCGCGACCAGCAGCAGATCGCCGACGTCGTGCCCGAGCGTGTCGTTGATCTTCTTGAAGCCGTCGAGGTCCATCATCAGCATTGCGAGTTCGCGCCTGGCGCGCGTGGCGTGGGCCGCGGCAATGCGAAAGCGGTCGCTCAGCAGCAGCCGGTTCGGCAGACCCGT
>DATKEK010000169.1:0-12257 GCA_035512195.1 Burkholderiales bacterium | reverse complement strand
ATGTCGACCCAGCTTCCCGGGGTGCCGCCGATGAACCCGCTGGTGCAGGCGGTCGAGCTGTCGATGTCCGAGTTCGGCAAGGCGGCGGGCAGCATCGCCTTCGTGATCCTGTTGGCGGCGATCATCGGCATGTGCATGCTGGAAAGCGGCGCCGCGGACAAGATCGTGCGCAGGTCGATCGCCGTCCTCGGCGAGAAGCGCGCGCCGGTGGCGCTGCTGGGTAGCGGCTTCTTCCTGTCCATCCCGGTGTTCTTCGACACGGTGTTCTTCCTGCTCATCCCGCTCGCGCGCGCACTTGCGCTGCGCACAGGCCGCAACTACATCCTGTACGTGCTGGCAATCTGCACCGGCGGCGTGATCACGCACGTGCTGGTGGCGCCGACGCCGGGACCGTTGATCGTCGCCGAGACCCTGAGGCCGTTGGGCCTGGATCTCGGTACCTCGATGGTGGCCGGCATCCTCTGCGGCATCATCCCGGCGATCGCCATGCTCTACCTCGCACGCTGGCTGGACATCAAGGTTCCGGTTCCGCTGCGCGAGACTCCCGGCGCGCCGCTGAAGGACCTGCAGGCCATCGTCGACAAGAAGGAAAGCGAACTGCCGCCGTTCCTGCTGTCGATCCTGCCGGTTTTGCTGCCGGTGCTGCTGATCGCAGGCGCCTCCTTCATGGGGCTGGCCCAGACCAGCCTGCCGACAGTGGTAGGGTTGCTCGGCGGCGAAAGCACGTTCGCGGGAATCAAGTACTACGTCGATTTCCTCGGCAACAAGAACGTCGCCATGCTGCTGGGCACGGCGATCGCGGTGTACATCCTCGTGCGCCAGAAGAAGCTCGGCCTGCATGCGATCAGCGATTCGATGGGCCCCCCGCTGGAAACCGCGGGCGTGATCATCCTGATTACCGCGGCGGGCGGCGCCTTCGGCGCGATGATCCGCCATACCGGCGTGGGCGACGTCATCAAGGTCATCTCGGAGGGCTACGGCATCAACTATGTGCTCCTCGCGTGGGTGGTGGCGGCGGTTATTCGCGTGGCGCAGGGTTCGGGCACGGTGGCGATGATCACCGCGGCCGGACTGATGGTGGCGATTCTCGGCGACGGCTCGGTGCTCACCGTGCATCCGGTCTACATCTTTCTCGCGATCGGCTTCGGGGCGCTGTTCTGCTCGTGGATGAACGACAGTGGCTTCTGGGTTGTCGGAAAGCTGTCCGGCTTTACCGAGCGCGAGACGCTGAAGACCTGGACCGTGCTGACCACATTCATCTCGGTGGTCGGCGGCATCCAGGTCCTGCTGCTGTCCTGGATTCTGCCGTTCAAGTAGAACGCGCCGGACTTCCGCAAGTACCGCTGACCGGGCGGCAGAGGCCGTGCCTTTCGCTCCCGGTCGCATCGTTTTTTGCATGCTTTGAAGGAGAACAATGAATCTGCAACAGATGATCGAAATGGCGAGAACCTGGGGCGGAGAGTACGGCTGGATGCTGCAGGCATTCGGGGTAGTACTGTTCACGCTGGTGGTCGGTGTCATCGTCAAGCACATGCTAAACAGGCTGGCCGACCGCACCCGGGAGAGCCGCAACATCATCGATGACGCACTGTTCGATGCGCTGACCGCGCCGGTCAACGGGCTGGTGTGGATTATCGGCGTCGCGTTCGCGGCGCATATCGTCGGCAGGCAGACCGACGCCGCCATCTTCGACGCGGTGGACACGATGCGAGACGTCGCTGTCATCGCCATGATCATGTGGTTCTCGCTGCGCTTCGTGAAGAACTACGAAACCCGCTACCTTGCGGACAAGGAGCGCAAGGGCGAACCGGTCGACAAGACGTTCGTGGCGGCGATGGGCAAGCTGATACGCGCAGCCGCCATCATCACCGCGCTGCTGATCATCCTGCAGAGCATGGGCATCAACATCGCCGGCCTGCTGGCGTTCGGCGGCGTCGGCGGCATCGCGGTCGGCCTCGCCGCGCGCGACATCATGGCGAACGTGTTCGGCGGCCTTTCCGTGTACCTCGATCGTCCATTTGCAGTCGGCGACTGGATCCGCTCGCCCGACAAGGAGATCGAAGGCACGGTGGAAGAGATCGGCTGGCGGCGCACGATCATCCGCACCTTTGACCAGCGTCCGCTCTACGTGCCAAACGCGCTGTTCACCAACATCTCGGTCGAGAACCCATCGCGCATGCACAATCGCCGCATCCTGGAGAGAATCGGCGTGCGCTATGACGACGTCGCCAGCGTGCCCGCGATTCTGGAGGACATCCGCAATTACCTGAAGGAAAATCCGCACATCGAGCAGTCGCGTACGCTGATGGTCAACTTCGACACGTTCGGTCCGTCATCGCTCGATTTCTTCATTTACGTCTTTACCAAGACCAAGGTCTGGACCGAGTTCCACATGATCAAGGAACAGGTCCTGCTCAGGATCGCCGACATCATCGCCAGCCACGACGCCGAGATCGCGTTCCCGACCACCACCGTGCATGTGCCGAACGAGGTCAGATTGCTGGAGGAGGCGAAGGCGGCGGGCTGAAGGGAATACGGCTTCACCGCAGATGCCCCGCCGTCAGTTGGCCCGCGACTGGCGGCGAAGGGTATCGGATACATTGGCTGACCCTTGTGAGGAGGCGAGTCACATGACCACAAGCAGCGACGCGGCAGTCCCGGAAGTCTGCAGGGCAGGATCGGATGCGGAGATTCGTGCGTGCTTTCCGGCGATGAAGCAGTTGCGTCCGCATCTGGAGCTGGACGGATTCGTGGCGCAGGTCCGGCGGCAGATGGCCAGCCACGGATACACGCTGGCCTTCATCGCGCGCGAAGGTGAGGTGGTCGCCGCGGCCGGGTACCGCATTGCCGAGTACCTGGCGTGGGGCAGGACGTTCTATGTCGATGATCTCATCGCGGTAGCCGCCGCGCGCAGACATGGTTTCGGCGGCAGACTGCTCGACTGGCTGATCGCGGAAGCCCGGGCATCCGGATGCGGGCAATTCCACCTGGATTCCGGGGTTCAGCGGCACGACGCGCATCGCCTGTATCTCGGTCGCAAGTTGGTGATCAGCTCACATCATTTCTCCATGGCGCTTTCCTGAGCGTCAGAAACTTTGTGCCATGGGCGGCGTCGAACGCCCACGACACCACGACCAGGGAACCCGATACAGATGGACGAAGAGCAGATCAGAATCGCAGGCAAAGGCAGGCGCATTCACCTTACGGCCTCCAGCCTGCTGGGCAAGGCGGTCACCTTTGTGGCCGGCGCGATCCTGCTGATTGCGGCGTTTGCGATGTCGCTGCTGGTGCTGGCGGTCGCGGCAACGGTCGGCTTGCTGGTCGGCGGCTATCTCTGGTGGAAAACACGCGAACTGCGCCGCCGGTTTCGCGAGCAGGCAAAGGCAACGGGCGGACGCGTCATCGATGGCGAAGTCATTCGCGAGGACGATCCGGGCGAACGGCGCTGACCGGCTTCGCGCCGGCATACCGCTACATTGACTCGACCTGTCTGCGTTGCCGCCCCTCCGACCAGGGTGCGTCTGGAAAAACTTGCCTGACCCCTGCCATTCACTACAATGGCCCATTGGCGCGGACAGCGACAGGGCCTGGATTCTGTATCACGCAACGCAGCATGGCAGATGCTGCGAATCCCCGGGCCGTATGCGATGCCACCGCCTTTGATGTCGCGATAAGAACAAGGAGACGAACATGGGAGAGGGGATGCTGGCGCTGCTCGCGTTTGCGCCGATTCTGGTTGCGGGAATCCTGTTGGCCGGTTTCCGCATTCCGGCGAAGTATGCGATGCCGGGCGTATACGTGCTGACCTGCCTGATCGCGCTGGGGGTCTGGGGCGTGAGTTTCAATCGGGTGGCGGCCTCGACACTGCAGGGGCTGATTCTCACCGCGGCGCTGCTCTGGATCATTTTCGGCGCGATTCTACTGCTGAATACCCTCAAGCATTCTGGCGCGATTTCCACCATTCGCGCGGGCTTTTCCAATATCAGTCCCGACCGACGGATTCAGGTCATCCTGATCGCGTGGTTTTTCGGCTGCTTCATCGAAGGCGCCTCCGGCTTCGGCACGCCGGCCGCGGTTGCCGCGCCGCTGATGGTCGCCGTGGGCTTTCCCGCGCTGGCGGCGGTCGTGTTCGGCATGATGATCCAGTCGACACCGGTTTCCTTTGGCGCCGTCGGCACGCCGCTGATCGTGGGCGTGCAGGGTGGGCTGGACCGCGCGGTGCTGACCGAACAGCTTGCCGCCCAGGGGCTGGAGTGGGAGCAGTTCTTCCGCCTCATGGTTTCGGAGGTGGCAATCATCCACGCAATCTGCGGCACGCTGATGCCATTGTTCCTGGTCATGGTGATGACGAAGTTCTTCGGCCGCAACAAGTCCTGGACCGAGGGGTTTTCAATTTTTCCTTTCGCATTGTTTGCCGCTTTCTGCTTCACCATCCCGTATGCCCTTGCCGGCGTGTTCCTCGGCCCGGAGTTTCCGTCGATCATCGGCGGACTGCTCGGCCTGGCGATCGTGACCGCGGCGGTGCGGAAGGGTTTCCTGGTGCCGAAGGACACCTGGGATTTCGCTCCGCCCTCGCAGTGGCCCGCGGAATGGATGGGCAGGATCGAACTCAAGATGGACAGCATCGCGAAAGTGCAGATCGGGCGTTACATGGCATGGATGCCGTATCTGCTGCTGGCCGTGCTGCTGGTGATCTCGCGCACGGTCAAGCCGGTGGGTGACGCCCTGAAGAGTGTCGACCTGAAGTTTGCGAACATCCTCGGCGAATCCGGGATCGGAGGCAATCTGCAGTTTCTCTATCTGCCGGGCGGGTTGCTGGTGCTGGTGTGCGTGATCACTTATTTCCTGCATCGCATGAAGCCGTCGGATTTCGGCAATGCGCTGCGCGAATCTGGCGGCACTCTGGTGGGGGCTGGGTTCGTGCTGATCTTCACCGTGCCGATGGTGCGGGTGATGATCAATTCGGGCGTGAACGCCAACGACATTGCGAGCATGCCGATCGCAATGGCGCGCGGCGTGGCGGACCTGATGGGCGGCGTGTATCCGCTGCTTGCACCGTCGGTCGGCGCGATCGGTGCATTCCTCGCCGGATCGAACACGGTGAGCAACCTCATGCTCAGCCAGTTCCAGTACGAAACTGCCACGCTGATCGGTGTCTCGGGCGCATTGCTGGTGGCGGCACAGAGCGTCGGCGCCGCTGCGGGCAACATGATCGCAATTCACAACGTAGTTGCGGCATCGGCCACCGTCGGCCTGCTCGGCAGGGAAGGCATCACGCTGCGCATCACCATCATTCCGACGATCTACTACGTTCTGCTCGCCGGACTGATCTCGATGATCGCGCTGTACGTGCTCGGTGTGACCGATCCGCTAGTCGGGGTCTCCTGAGCGCTGCGCGCGGCGTAACCAGACGAAACGGGCACCTCACGGTGCCCGTTCAGTTCCGTCCGAATCAACGGCGCTGTTCATCTTTTCTTCACCCTGTCGGTGGTGCGCCACCGGCGCGGCGAGATCGCGCAAACTCTTGCCTTCCAGGGCCGCGTCCGCGGATTCGTTCAGCTTTAGAATCAGCTCGGCTATCTCTTCCGGTACCGGCAGGCTGTCCGGACTGAGGAAGCGGTTCTCGCCCGCGGCGCGGATGATGTCGATCAACTGTTTGACCGACACGCTCGAGAGATCACGGGCTGGCAGGTAGCCGGGCGGATCGTCATTGCTTTCCACCAGCAACCCACCTCGCTCCAGCGCCTCGAGCACCGCCTGCACCGCGTGCATCGGTACTCCAAGCGCATGCGTTAGCTGATGCAGATCCCATGGCGGGTCGCCGGCCAAATGGCGCCGGGCGATCAGCCGCATGATCGCAAACCCCAACCGTTCGCGCATGCGAATGCTGAGTGCGGGCTCGCCGCCGCGCGCGATCAGATACTGCGGGTGCTGCACATAGAAGGCGATGCTCGCGCCGACCAGCAGAATCAGCCAGCTCAGATAGATCCAGATCATGAACAGCACCATGATCGCAAAGCTCGAATAGATTGCGGAATAGCGGGTGGATGTCACCACGAACATCGCAAAAGCCCAGCCGGCGGTTTGCCAGAGTATGCCGCCAGCTATTCCACCGACCAGCGCGGGGACCAGCCTGACCCGCGTATTCGGAAGAAAGATGTAAAGGAAGGTGAATGCGCCGATCACGAGAAAATAAGGAAGCGTCTGACCGGCCCAGTAGAGCAGGCGTCCAAGCGACTCGAGTTCGAGCACGTTGCGCACCACATCCACGTTTGTCGCGGAGGCAGTGAGGCCCATCGCGGAAAACACCAGCAACGGCCCGACCAGAAGCACGCTGAGGTAGCTGCTGAAACGCTGGCCGATGCTGCGCAACTGGGTGATGTGCCAAATGAAGTTGAATGAGGATTCGATCTTCTGCATCAGAGAAACCGCGATATAGAGCAGCAGCGCCAGCCCGACGGAGCCGAGTACCCCGACGTTCAGGTTCTCGATGAACTGCGTTATTCTCTGCGCGATCTCCTCGCCCTGCTCGCCGAGGGGTGAGAGGACATTGATCAGCATCGGCTCGATCTGGTTGTACACGCCGAACGCCTTCAGAATCGAGAACGCCAGCGCAAGCAGGGGAATCAGGGCCAGCAGCGTTGTGTAGACCAGGCTCATCGCGCGCAAGGTCAGTTGCCCCTGGGTGATGTCCCGAATCACCACCAGCAACAGCCGTAGCGACTGCAGTAAGTGCGCCTGCCATCGGGGCATCGATTCGAGTTGCCCGCCCCATACCGCGTCGTCGGCCTTCTTAAGCAAACCGGTCGGTTCCCAGATCACGGCATACCCTCAGCTCAGAATCCTGTGTTCATTGTTGCACGGGCTGCCGAAGGAGGTGTGAACGGCGGGGCCGCATCTCGAAGGTCCACCACGCCACCCCTGCGAACCTTGTGCTGGTACCCTGTGTGCAATGGGCGTCCGGAAGTTTGATCTCGCTCAAACGGCCCTTGCGACGGTCGCGCATCATCAACCGACAACTGCCTTCGTCAATGTCGGCTGTGCCGCGCGGACCGTGGGGGAAATCGGTGCTGCAGCGGGGCATCGACTACAGTAGAGGAATCAGTCATGGGTAAAGACAAGCCAGCAAACACATCCGGCAGCGGGCAAGGGAAAACCCGCGCGGGCGCGAAGGCCGGGACGGCAAAACCCGGGAAATCGCGACGCGCATCCGGGATTCTCCATCCGACGGACCGCGATCCGCGCACCGAATTCAACGACGAGGAGTGGCACGATATGGTGGCGACCGCGGCCTATCAGATAGCGGAGGCGCGAGGTTTCGCAGGCGGTTCGTCGGACGAGGACTGGTACGAAGCCGAAGCGCGGCTGCGCGAACAATTCGCGTCGGCGGAGGACGAAGCGGACGAGAAGGCGGAGTCCGCGCTCGATTTGGCCTCGCATCGTACGCCGGACCGGTCCGGACGCGGGAAATAGCGGTGCCGCCGGTATCTTCCGGCCATTCGACGAACGGAGAAATCGCAACGCATCAGTCGGCGGCCGCAGCCCAATCCCGATTGATCGCGGCGTTGCAGGATCGCGCCTGCTTCCCGCATCCCGTGGAACGAATCCGTGTCATTGAGACGCATATCTCCTTTGTGCTGCTCACTGGCCGGTTCGCCTACAAGATCAAGAAGCACCTTGATCTTGGGTTCCTCGATTTCACCAGCCTGGACAAAAGACATCACTTCTGCGACGAAGAGCTGCGGCTCAATTCCCGCCTGTCACCGCAGATCTATCTGGATGTCGTGCCGATCGGCGGCACGCAGGATGCCCCGCGGATCGGCGACGGCGAAGGCGTAATGGAGTACGCCGTGCGCATGCGCGAGTTCGACCAGCACTGGCTGGCAGATCGTGCGCTGGCAAGAGGCGAACTGCTACCGCGCCATGTCGATGCGTTGGCGCAGCGTATCGCGGATTTCCACGCAAGTGTGCCTCGCACGGATTCTCGCGCCGGGTATGGTTCGCCCGAAGCGATACGGGCACCAATGGAGCAGAACTTCGCCCAGCTCCGCGCGCTTGCCGGGAATGCCGCGGAGCGCTCCGCACTCGACAGCATCTCCGACTGGAGCGCGCGCGAGCACGCGCGGCTTGAGAATACTTTCGAACGGCGTGTGCGGGACGGCTGGGTACGCGAGTGCCATGGCGATCTCCACCTCGGGAACATCGTGCTTATGGACGGCGAACCGCAGATCTTCGACTGCATCGAGTTCAATCCGAATCTGCGCTGGATAGACGTCGAAAACGAGACCGCCTTCCTGACGATGGATTTTGCGGAGCGCGGCAGGTCCGATCTGGCGAACCGTTTCCTGAACGCCTGCCTCGAAGCGGGCGGCGACTACGAAGGGCTGAGCGTGCTGCGCTTCTACCTCGTGTACCGAGCCGTAGTGCGCGCGAAGATTGCACGCATCCGCGCGCAGCAGGATGGAATCCCGGCAGAGGCCAGTCGCGTCGCGCTCGATGCCTGGACCTCGTACATGGGGTATGCGCAACGGACAATGCAACCGCGCGATCGCGCCTTGCTGATCACGCACGGTTTGTCCGGGTCCGGCAAGACCACCGTCTCCCAGGTGCTGGTCGAGGCGCTTGGCATCGTGCGCATTCGATCCGACGTGGAACGCAAGCGGCTGCACGGGCTGGCTGCGACGGTTCGCAGCGGGTCAACCGTGGGAGCAGGCGCTTACACCGGGAGTGCTACCGGGGCCACCTATCGCCGGTTGGTAAAGCTGGCGAGGCAGGTGCTGCTGGCAGGATTTCCGGTACTGCTGGATGCAACTTTTCTCTCGCGCGATCAACGCGACCTCGTCCGCGACCTCGCGCGGGACCTGGCAGTGCCGTTCCTTATTCTGGATTGTCGGGCGCCGGAGGCGGTGCTGCGCGCGAGAGTGGCAGCACGCGAGCGGGCAGGTACAGATGCATCCGAGGCCACGCGCGCCGTCCTCGACCATCAACTGCGCACGGTCGAGGCGCTTGGCGGTGCGGAGCGCGCGGACGCTCTCGCGATCGATACGCCGGACACGCAAACCGCCGATCTGGTGCGGTCGGTCAGGCGCAGGCTGGGATATTCGCTTCCGGCTCATGCGGAGTAGCCCTCGGGGATCCCGTGTGCCGGATCGAGCTCGCCGTCTCTTCCCAGAACTTTCAAGGACCTACGCTCATGCCCGGATTTATCTGCATGGCGTGACTTGGCGTGGCTCCGGCAGGACGGTATGCTGGATCTGCCTGCCAACCGCCGGCATGTCTGCCGGCCCTGACGACGAGTGGAGGAGCCCATGTACGTTCAACCGCACGACGTTGCCCACGAGTTTCCGGAGTTCATTTCGCTGATCGAGGAATTGAAGGAACAGGACCAGCGACTCGCAAGTCTGATCGACGAATACGAGAAGGTGAACGCGGAGATCGTGGATATCGAGGAAAACGACAAACCCTTTCAGGACTTTGAGTTTGAGAACATGAAGAAGCTGCGCCTCAAACTGAAAGACGAGATTTACCTGATACTACGCGGATACCGCCACTAGAACCTCTCAAGTTTCTGATATTGCGCAGTGATGAACAACGGGCACCAATGGTGCCCGTTTTCGCGTCGGTGCCCCCCGTAGTTGCGCCTGCAACCGGCTCACAGTGAGAACTCTTCAGCGTCACGGATCGCGGCACCATGCGCCTGGCTAAACGGCCCCAGCCGCTCGGCGTGTGCAATGTATGCGGCGCGCTGGCGGCCGATATCGAGTTCATCAACCAGCGTTGTCACAAGGTCGTGCATGGCAGAAGGTGCTACGGCATCTTCAAGAGCGAGCTCACGCACGTGTGGGCCGAGTGCCTTGTGTGCAACGCGACCGGCAAGGTCGGCACCCAGGCCTGTGATGAATGCGCCGGCTGGGGCTGGCGCCTGATCGCCTGATTGACCGGCCGGAATTCGGCCGCGGAAGCGCACGGTATGATTCGGGGATGAGTTCCCTGCAGGGATGGTTCATCCGGCGCGGCCGCGGCGCCTTTGCCTGGCTCCTCGAATGGGGCCATATCTGCCGGTTCGCCGCGGTTGCCGTGAGCGGTGCGGTGTCGCCGTCCACTTACAACAGGGCCACGCGGCTGGTGGTGCAGAAGCAGATCTATTTCACCGCCTGGCAGATTCTTCCAGGATTCACCGCCTTCACCGCGTTGTTCAGTTTCGTCTTCATCCAGATCGTGGGCGCCACGGCCAGCGACTTCGGCATGTATGAGTACGCCCTTGAACTGGTGCTAAGAGTTCTGGTACTGGAAATCCTGCCGCTGATGACGGCGCTGTTCGTCGCACTGCGCACCGGGGCCGCGATCAATACCGAGGTCGCCCTGATGAAGATCCAGAACGAACTCGGTGCGCTGGAGCAGATCGGCATCGACCCGTTCAAACTGGAGCTGCTGCCGCGGGTGATCGGCGGCACCGTCTCCGTGCTCGCGCTCACGGCGGTGAGCATCGTGGCGGCGCTGCTGCTGGCGCACGTGGTGATCTTCGAGCTGCGGCCCTGGATTCTGCCGCCGGGCGACTTCACCCGCGTGATCGGCAAGGTATTCGACATGCCGGCGATGCTGGTGTTGTGGGTCAAGACGCTTGCCTTCGGCCTTGCGACCACGGTCATACCCATTTCCGAGGGGCTCAGCACGCCGCGAAAGCTCTTCTACGCGCCGATCGCGGTGCTGCGGGGCATGGTGCGGCTGTTCTTCGCCCTCATGCTGATCGAAGTGGCGGCGCTGACCATTCTGTACGTCTGACGTGCAACAGGGAATCGACATGCCCGAAGCGACAACCAAGCCGGCGCCTGCGAAGCGGGTCATTCTTCTCGCCGGCGACGCGGAACGCAGGCAGCTGATCGACGACAATCCGCAGGCGGCGCTGGTGTCGGAAACCCTGCCGCTGCGGGCCAACCTGTCGGTGCTGGAGAACATCTCCGTGGTGCTCCAGTTTCGCACCAATTCCTACCTGGGCGAGGCAGAGGACATCGCGCGCAAACTGCTCAGCCTGGTCGGGCGCGCGGCCTGCGCGGACAAGCGCGATCCCGATCTCGATCACGAGGAGCGATTCATCGCCAAGCTGCTGCGCGCCGTGGTGTTGTCGCCGCCTATAATCCTGATCGACCGGCCGGCGCAACTGCTCCCCGACTGTTTTTACCCGGTATTCCTGCATCGCACGCTGTACGCGCTGGAAGGCCGCATCGAACAGTGCTGGATCCTGGACTACAAATGGAACGCACCGCTGTATCGCAAGCGCGCATAGCGAATCTGGGCTTCAAGGTGGGCGTGCTGCTCACCCTGATTCCCGCGATCGTTATCGGGCTGCTCATCTATGCGCTGCACGCGCGCGGCGTGTTCGTGAGCGCGCAGTCGCTGACCCTGGTGGCGCGCGACGCGGATGGCGTCAGCGTCGGCATGCCGGTGGTGTTCGCCGGCATTCCCGTCGGCCAGGTCACCGGCATGACGCTCGGCGAGGACGGCCAGGTGCGCGTGCAGATCCGCGTTCGCGAGATAGACGCCCACTGGCTGCGTACTGCCACGGTGTTTTCGATCGACAGGCCGATCTTCGGCAACGCCAGGATTCGCGCTGCAACCGCGAACATGAACGCCCCGCCGCTGGCGGCGGGCGCGGTAGCCCTGCTGCAATCCACCGATTCCACCCAGGACCTGCCGCAGGTGATTGCGCGCGCGAACGCCATTCTCGAGCAGATCGAGGAGATCACCCGCCCGGAATCCGGATTCAATCGCGCGATCGCAAACCTCGAGTCCGTCAGCGCGCGTATGGCCGGCGAACACGGAATTCTCGAGAGTCTTACCGGCAGCCCCGAGCAGGCGCAGCGTGTACTGCAGACTATGGAGGACGTAAACGCGCTGGTCGCCGCACTCAGGCAGGTGACCGTGCGTGCCGACGGCGTGCTCGCAAAAACCGACGAGCGCATGTTCGGCGATGCCGGGGTCGTCGATCAGGCGCAGGACTCGCTGGCGGAGGTTGCGGCGATCCTTTCGGATGCGCGCGACAGCCTGCGCAAGGCGGACGCGATTCTGGCGAATGCGCAGTCGGCAAGCGAAAACGTGAAAGGCCTCACTGCGAGCATGCGCGAGGCCGGCACCGATCTCGGCGCTCTGCGCACGGACGTCGACCAGAGCATCCGCAACGTCAACGCGCTGCTCGCCGAGATCGGCCGCAAGTGGCCATTCGCACGCGATACGGAGATCCGGCTGCCGTGAGGGCGATG
>DATKEK010000168.1:0-6075 GCA_035512195.1 Burkholderiales bacterium | reverse complement strand
CTCTACGATAAGAAGACTTTGCGACATGCGCGCGACCGGTCGGAAAAAGAGGGCGAGATGATAAGAACTTGCCGCCCGCGGGGCAAGCGCAGCCGGCTCGAGCCGGCTTATTGCAGGTAGCGGCCTTGGTTGTTGGCCAGCAGTTCTTCCAGCACAAGGACATCGACCGGCTCACGCTGGTTCCACAGAACCATCAGAACGATCAGCTTGATCTTGTCCAGATCGATGCCGGATTCATCCAGCGCGACAACGCGTTCGATGATCACTTCGCGCAAAGCCGGGCTGATGATCGCGGAGTCCTCCAGAAAGCGCAGAAAGCCGCGCGCTTCCGGGGTAATTCTTGCGAGCTCGTTATCGGTGAAGATGCGAAAGCCGGCGCTTTCGCCGAGGATTCCGGATTCGCCGCCCTCTTCGAATCTTTCCAGGCCGTTCAGCCAGGCAAGGGCTAGCGAGATTTCGTCGCTGTCGAAGCCAGCGGCGGAAAGTCTCTTGGTAAGTGTTTCTGCATCAGGATAGGCACCAGCGTGGTAGTAGTTCTCGACCAGGTACACGAGAATGTCGAACATGTTCCCCCGTGTGTGAATGGACAATCGCATTTAACGCTAGCGCAAGCGCTGGAACTGCCCGCCGGCAAGCCTTGCAACAGCACCGTCGAGTTCCAGTTGCAACAGCATCGCCGAAGCGCCATCGGCAGTCAAGCCGCTGCGGCCGCACAAGGTATCCAGATCTATCGGATCAAAACCCATGGCGTCGAGCAGGAGGTTCCCCTGCTTCGCGGTTTCCGGCGCCGACTCGCGCGGGCGGCCGGCATGCAGGCCGCGTAACTCGTCCAGCACGTCGGCGGCCGACTCGACCAGCTTCGCGCCCTGCTTGATCAGCAGGTGACAGCCTTTGGACAGCGGGGAATGGATCGATCCGGGCAGGGCGAATACGTCGCGGCCCTGCTCGAGCGCGAAGCGCGCGGTGATCAGCGACCCGCTCTGCAGCGCCGCCTCGACCACCAGCACGCCAAGCGACAGCCCGCTGATCAGCCGATTGCGCCGGGGAAAATTCGAAGCGATCGCCTTGGTTCCAAGCGGAAACTCCGAGATCAGCAGACCGCGCTCGGCCAAGGCATGTGCGAGCTCGCGGTTGCGCGCGGGATAGACGATATCCAGTCCGGTGCCGACCACCGCGACAGACGAACTCGCGCCGGCCATGCCGCCGCGGTGCGCGGCAGCGTCGATGCCGAGGGCCAGCCCGCTGACGATGCGTAAACCTGCGTCCGAGAGTTCGCGGGCGAAAGCTTCGGCGTTCGCGGCGCCTTGCGGCGTGGCGCTGCGGCTGCCGACA
The DNA here is from genome assembly GCA_035512195.1 of Burkholderiales bacterium. Classification (GTDB taxonomy): domain Bacteria; phylum Pseudomonadota; class Gammaproteobacteria; order Burkholderiales; family Eutrophovitaceae; genus DATKEK01. The sequence goes on along the minus strand of DATKEK010000168.1, from coordinate 4,743 downwards.
ATCGCCAGCGCGTCACCGCCGAGCAGTGAGGCGTCACCCTTCAGGTAAAGCAACGGCGGCGGATCAGCGGTCTGCAACAGGCGCGCAGGATAGTGTGGGTCCGCGAGGGTGAGTATGCGATTGCCGGGTTGTTGCAACCAGTCGATCGCTGCGTTCAATCGCTCCCGCTCGGGACCGGCGGCAATCGCAGCCGCCGTAGCCTCGCCAACGACGGCGCCGAGCTGGCGCTGGGATGCAGCGACTATCGATTCGGGTTCGCCAAAATGCTCGAGCAGCTTGCGCAGCCCGGCCGGACCGAGACCGGGAACCAGCCCGAGCCTCAGCCAGGCTTCGAGCTCGCGCGGCTCGGGCATGCCGGGACAGTGATTAAGGCGTCTGGACGCGGTCGAGGACGTTGACCGGGCGCGTCGAGTTCATCACCAGCGCATAGGAAACGCGATCGAAAACGCGGAACACGAACACCACGCCGTAGCGTTCGTCCGGAAGGTTCACACGCTCGCGGCGGTCAGTCGAATCTGCAGGCCTTACCGGGGGACGCGAGCGGTATAGAGCGAGCACGTGTCCGGTCTCGAGGCCTTCACGGCTGCCCCGGTTCAACACCACCACCTGCAGCTGTCCGATCTCTGAAACCGATTCAGCAGCCGGCGCGATGATACGGCCGCGTACCATGCCAGACGGCGCGTGCGGCATGTAAGGCATCGCGGTGGTCGGGGGTGCGTAAACCAGTCGGTCGCCGGGGGCCATTTCGCGCACCGCGCTGGTGATCTGCACCGTGCTGATCTCGCCGAATTCCTGCACCTGCGCTTCCCCCAGGTACACGGCTTCATAGCCGAGCAACTCGCGCGTGTCGGGATCGATAAAGGTCTTGCCGGGGCGAACCACTTTGTATTCGGCGCCCTGGTCCCAGACCAGTCCTCGCACGAAAGCGATATCGCCGGCACCGAGAACGACGCGGTTCTCCTGGGTGGCGATGATCCGGGCCGCGTTCGTCAGTTCGTATTCACCGACGATCAGCGGTCGGGTAACAAATGCCTGAAGGCTGGCCGCGGGAATGCTGGGAATGGCCGAGGGCGGCAGCCCCTCGGTACGGATTTTCGGGCTGAGGCGCTCGGTCAGGAGTTGCCAGTCCGCGTCGCCTTCCAGACGCAGGCGCGGGGTGGTGCCGGTGAAATCCAGCACGATCACGTCGCCCGGGTAGATCCAGTGCGGATTCCTGATCTGATCCCGGTTCAGCCCCCAGATATCGGGCCAACGCCAGGGATCGCGCAGAAATCGCGCCGAAATGCCCCACAACGTGTCGCCTTTGACGACCACGTAGCGGTCCGGCGGGCTCTCGATCAGAACCAGTTCATCCTGTGCGGCCGCTGGAAGCGACTGCAGTCCTGCAACAAGCGCCACTGCCGCCAAAGTTACAATTGCCTTTACCATCCCAGGCTCCCATTTCTCGCGCAGTACGCGCGTCTTCCGGAACGGCGGGTGAGAGTGATTCGACCGAACCGGACACTTTGGTTTAAATTCTGCATATAGCGACTTAAATTAGCAAGCAATTATGGCACTGCTGGGAATATTACGTTATCCGGACCCGCGACTGCACCGGGTTGCCGAACCGGTCCGGGAGGTCGATGAAAGCATCCGCCAACTGGTGCGGGACATGGCTGAAACGATGTATACGGCTCCCGGCATTGGCCTCGCGGCGACGCAGGTGGATGTGCATAAGCGTGTGATCGTGATTGATATTTCGGAAGCTCACGATCAGCTTCTGGTGCTGATCAACCCAGAGATCCTGTACGCGGACGGGCAGATCGAGTGCGAGGAAGGCTGCCTGTCGGTGCCGGGCATTTTCGACATGGTGACCCGGGCAGAACGCATCCGCGTCAGGAGCCTGGACCTTCAGGGCGCTTCGTTCGAGCTGGAAGTCAGTGGCCTGCTCGCAGTCTGCATCCAGCACGAGATGGATCATCTCGAGGGTAAAGTGTTCGTCGAGTACCTGTCCCGGCTGAAGCAGGAACGCATCGTCAAGAAGCTGAAGAAGATGGAGCGGGTTACGCTGTGACAGCAACCGCCCGTACGTAGGCCGATGCGACTGGTTTTTGCGGGCACGCCTGCTTTCGCATCCACGGCGCTCGATGCGCTGATTGCGGCGGGCCACGAGATCGTGCTGGCGCTTACCCGGCCGGCCCGGCCCGCGGGCAGAGGCATGCGGCTGGTGGCGAGCGAAGTCAAGCGCCTCGCGGAAGGCCATGGTATGGAGGTTTTTCAGCCGGAAACGCTGAAAGACACAAGCGTACAGGCGCGGCTGCGCGAGACGCGCGCCGAGGCCATGGTGGTTGCAGCGTACGGCCTGATGCTGCCGCGCGCGGTGCTGGAAATGTTTCCCCTGGGCTGCACAAATATCCATGCCTCGTTGCTGCCGCGCTGGCGTGGTGCAGCGCCGATCCAGCGTGCCATCCTTGCCGGCGATGCCGAAACCGGGATCAGCATCATGCAGATGGATGAAGGCCTGGATACCGGACCGGTCTATCTGACGGAGCGCATGCCGATCCAGGCAATGGATACCGCCGGCACCCTGCACGACCGGCTCGCGCTGCTCGGCGCACGCGCGATCGTCACCGCGCTGGATGGCATTGCGCACTCGAAACTGACGCCGCAACCGCAACCCGCCGTCGGCGCGACCTATGCCAGCAAGATCACCCGGGCGGAGGCGAATCTGGACTGGGCGAAGAACGCACTGGAGCTGGTTCGCACGGTACGCGCGTTCGACCCGTATCCGGTCGCGCAGTCGCAGCTGGACGGCGAGACGATCAGAATCTGGTCGGCGCAGGCGCTGGACCAACCGCATGGCGATGCGGGTGTGGTGTTGGGCGCGGACGCACAGGGCATTGTTGTCGCCTGCGGCACCGGTTCGCTGCGCATCCTGGAGTTGCAGAAAGCTGGTGGCAAACGCCTTTGTGCGGGCGATTTTCTTCGCGGATTCCCGGTCGCCGCAGGCTCTCGCCTGGGGCGCTGATCCCGGTTGCGTCCGTGCTAGAAGTCCAGCGGCTGACCGCGCAGACCGTCGCAGCGGTAGTCGCCGGGCGGAGCCTGAACGATGCGTTCGCGCGCGCGCTGGCGTCCGAAGCGCTGATGCCTTGGCAACGCGCGGCGCTGCAAGCGCTGTCCTACGGCACGCTGCGTCACCTCGGTTATCTGCGCTTTGCGCTGTCGCAGCTGGCACCCAGGGAACCGAAGGACGCGACCGTCGCCGCGCTGCTCTGGGTGGCGCTGCATCAGCTCGAACACACCGCAGCGGCGCAGTATGCGGTGGTGGACAACGCGGTGGAGAATGCCGGGCGTCTGGGCCGGAACGAAGTGAAGCCCTTCGCAAACGCGGTGCTGCGGGGCTATCTGCGCAAGCGGGAGACGATACGGTCGGCAGCGCGCGGCGATCCGGTGGCCTGGTACTCGTATCAGCGATGGTGGATCGAGCGCGTGCGCCGCGAATGCGGCGGGCGAGCGGACGGCATTTTGCTGGCGGGCAACCTGCATCCGCCGATGACGCTGCGGGTGAATCGTCGGCGCATCGAAATGGACGACTACCTTTCGCGCCTTGCGGCGGCCGGTCTGCAGGCACGTCAGGTCGGCCCCAGCGCGATTACGCTGGCGCAGCCGTCGCCGGTGGCCCAGATCCCGGGTTTTGCAGATGGACTGGTCTCCGTGCAGGACGCCGGTGCGCAACTTGCCGCTCCGATGCTGGCCTTGCACGCAGGCCAGCGCGTGCTGGACGCGTGCAGTGCCCCCGGAGGCAAGGCAGCGCACATTCTGGAATGTGCCGACGTCGAACTGGTGGCACTGGACAGCGATTCGGGCCGACTGGCGCGCGTTGCGGACAATCTCGCCCGACTCGGGCTCACCGCCATCGTGAAAGCGGCGGATGCCGGGGAGCTTACGCGCTGGTGGGACGGACAACCGTTCGACCGCGTGCTGCTGGACGCGCCGTGCAGTGCAAGCGGGGTGGTGCGGCGGCACCCGGATATCAAGTGGCTGCGCAGACAGTCGGATATCGCCGGCTTCGCCCGCCAGCAGCACAGGCTGCTGGAGGCCTTGTGGAAGGTGCTCGTGCGCGGTGGTAAATTGCTTTACGTGACCTGCTCAATCTTCGAGGAGGAAAATCAGGATCAGGTCGGCGAGTTTCTCGCGCGGCACGACGATGTGCGGCACACTGCGGGGACGCCAGGACTGTTGCTCCCGGATGATGAGCACGATGGCTTCTATCACGCCCTCCTCGAAAAAATCTGACTTGACCGCGTGGTGCGTGGGATTTTTCCTGCTGGCCTGGGCGGTGAGCGCGTTTGCGCAGGGCATTCTGGTGAAGTCCGCGGAGCTGGTCGAGAACAGCGGGGATTACCATTTGAGTGCCAACTTCGAAGTCGATCTCACGCCGACTCTCGAGGATGCGCTGAACAAGGGCCTGCCGTTGTACTTCCTGGTGGAGTTCGACCTGATCTATCCGCGCTGGTACACGCTCTACCTGTGGAACCAGCGGTTGGTCGAGTTCGACCAGGTCTACCGGCTGTCCTATAACGCGCTGACGCGCCAGTACCGGCTGAGCTACGGCGCGCTGCATCAGAATATCGATACGCTCGACGAAGCGCTGGCCCTGCTCGGACGCCTGCGCGGGCGCAGGCTGTTCAGCGGGTCCGACCTGGTCGAGGGCCGCGTTTACGAGGCGCAGATACGCATGCGCCTGGATACCGCACAGCTGCC
>DATKEK010000167.1:0-2587 GCA_035512195.1 Burkholderiales bacterium | reverse complement strand
CGCTTCGGAATGGTCCCAGACCGCGTCGCTGCCGAGCCGCTTTTCGGGGCGCAGTGCGAGCTTGACGGTGACATCCCCGAAACCGAAGTCCGAATACACCTTGAGCGCGAAGCGATGAAAATCCACCACCTCCGGCTCGATCTGCTCCGGGGTACAGAAGATATGCCCATCGTCCTGGGTGAAAGCCCGCACCCGCATGATTCCGTGCAGCGCACCGGAAGGTTCGTTGCGGTGGCAGGAGCCGAATTCGGCCAGGCGCAGCGGCAGGTCGCGGTAACTGCGGACGCCCTGATTGAAGATCTGTACGTGCCCGGGGCAATTCATCGGCTTCACTGCGTAGTCGCGTTTCTCGGACTCCGTGGTAAACATCAGGTCGCGATAATTCTCCCAGTGACCCGAGCGCTCCCAGAGCGAGCGGTCCATCACCTGCGGCGTGCGCACTTCCCGGTAACTGCGCTGTTCCTGCGCCTTGCGCATGTACTGCTCGACCTGCTGCCACACCGTCCAGCCCTTCGGGTGCCAGAAAACCATGCCGGGCGCCTCGTCCTGAATATGGTACAGGTCGAGCTGGCGGCCGAGCCGTCGGTGGTCGCGCTTCTCGGCTTCCTCCAGTCTGAACAGGTAGGCATCCAGATCTTCTTTCTTCGCCCACGCCGTGCCGTAGATCCGCTGCAGCATTTCGTTCTTCGAGTCGCCGCGCCAGTAGGCGCCGGCCACTTTCAGCAACTTGAACACCTTGAGCTTGCCGGTCGAAGGCACGTGCGGTCCCCGGCACAGATCGACGAAATCGCCCTGCCCGTAGAGCGAAATCGGTTCCTGGCTGGGGATCGCCTCGATGATCTGCGCCTTGTAGTGCTCTCCCTGGTTCTTGAACAGGTTGATCGCGTCGGTGCGTTCCATCACCTGGCGGCTGACCGGGTAATCGCGCCTGGCAATCTCCGCCATGCGCTTCTCGATCGCCACAAGGTCTTCCGGCGTAAAGGGACGCTTGTAGGAAAAGTCGTAGTAAAAGCCGTCTTCGATAACCGGCCCGATCGTCACCTGCGCCTCGGGGAACAGCTCCTTCACCGCATGGGCGAGCAGATGCGCGGTCGAGTGACGCAGGATCTCGAGCCCGTCGGCGTCGCCCGGGGTGACGATCGCGATATCCGCATCGCGGTCCACCAGATGCGAGGTATCCACCAGCTTGCCGTCGACGCGCCCGGCAACCGCCGCGCGGGCGAGCCCCGGACCGATATCCGCGGCGATCTGCGCCACCGTCACCGGTGCGTCGAAGCGCCTCACGGCGCCGTCTGGCAGACGAACATTGGGCATGAATAGCTCTGGCTAAAAAAAAAGTGCGGCAAAACCGCACTTTCTCAGACAAAACGAACGAAAAAATGGGTTCGACTGTTGTGTTAACAACCCGTCGAAGTCGTTCGAAACCCGTTCATATTCGTCCTGTCGTGGATGTTGGTAGGCGCGATTGGACTCGAACCAACGACCCCCACCATGTCAAGGTGATGCTCTAACCAGCTGAGCTACGCGCCTGTCGAGCGGCGGATTCTATCCGAAAACGCTTTGCAAATTCAAACTCTTCGCCTGCCCGTCAGCGCCGCCTTACCGCGTGCACGCCGGGCAGTGCGCGAATCTGCGCCAGCAGGCGTTCGAGCTGATCCAGGCCCGCCACTTCCAGCGTGTAGCCGATGCGCATGTTCAGGTCATGCAACTGCCAGCGGCTGCCGAGTACCCGGACTTTCTCCCGGGAAAGCATTTCCAGCACCTCGCGCATCAGTTCGGGCCGGCCGCCGGCGGTGACCTCAACATCCACCGCGAAACGCGCCTCCGCGGAAACCGTGCCCCAGTCGGCCGCGATCAGCCTTTCCTGTGGCAGCCGCCGAACATTGCTGCACGCCCGCCGATGCACGGTCACGCCTTTGCCACGGGTGACGAAGCCGACGATCGCGTCCGGCGGTGCCGGTTTGCAGCAACGGCCGAGCGCGGTCAGCAGCTTGTCGACGCCGACGATCAGGATCCCGGGTGCGACGGCGGCGCGCGCTGTGGCCGCCGGTGCCGGCGGTACCGCAGCAGGCGCAGCCGGCTGCTCGTCGCCGCGGACCGCGATCTGCAGCTGGCGGCTGCCGATGTCGCCGCGCAGGTAGGCCACGAACAGATCCTCGGGCCGCGCCTGGCCGAGGCGGGACGCGAGTTCCTCCAGACCCAGTCCGCTAATGCCCAGGCGATGCAGTTCCTTCTCCAGCGCCGTGCGGCCTTGCGCGATGGCGTCGTCCAGTGCCTGGCTGTTGAACCATTGCCGCACCTTGGTGCGGGCGCGATTGCTGCGGAGGAAACCCAGCGTTGGGTTCAGCCAGTCCCGCGAAGGTCCGCCTTCCCTGGTGGCCACAATCTCCACCACCTGCCCGTTGGACAGCATGAAGTTCAGCGGCACCATCTGCCCGTTGACCCGCGCCCCGCGGCAGCGATGCCCCAGGTCGGAGTGCACGTGATAGGCAAAATCCACGGGTGTCGCGCCCTGCGGCAGGTCGATCACCCTGCCCTGCGGTGTCAGCACATAGACGCTTTCGTCGAGCAGTTCGCCGCGGAAGGA
>DATKEK010000166.1:0-10508 GCA_035512195.1 Burkholderiales bacterium | reverse complement strand
CGATACGCGGCGGTATCAGGACCCGGTCTTCTTCTGCGGTTCCGGTTTACCGGATTCGGCCGCGCTGCCCGGTGTGCCGTCCTGCGAGGACGGCGGGGTGAACCCACCGAACGGGAAGGTTCCGAAAATATTGCGCGCCTGTTTATGCATCTGCTGCTGCATTTCGAGGAAGGCGGTCGCACTCTGCTCCAGATAATTCGACATCAAGCCCTGGATCGCGGGGCCCTGCATTTTCACGAACTGCGACCAGGCTTCCGTGTTCACCATCGGGTTCTCTCCGAACTTTGGAAGATTCTGCTCCTGCAGCTTGCGCTGGATCTCGATGAAGGTCTGGATGTTCTTTTCGAGATAGCTGCCCATCATGCCTTGCATGGCATTGCCGTAGAAACGGATGATCTGCGCGAGCATGCTGGAGGTGAACATCGGTGCGCCGGCACTTTCTTCTTCCAGGATGATCTGCATCAGGATATTGCGGGTAAGGTCTTCCTCGGATTTCGCATCCACAACCTTGAACACGACCTGTTCGAGCACGAGTTGCTTGACGTCGGCAAGCGTGATGTAGCTGCTGGTTGCCGTGTCGTACAGGCGGCGGTTCGGGTATTTCTTGATCAGGCGGATCTCTTCATTCATCTCTCGACCACCCCGAAAAGTTGCCGCAGTGCGGCGGGTAGCGGCGACCCGATCACATCCAGGTCTGACGCAATGCGTGAGTGGGGAATTATAACCATATGAATATCAGGAGGAAGAGGAGTTCATGCATTGCGCCATGTTTAGGCTTGACGTGGATCAAACCGGGTTCTAATATTCGTCTAGTGCGATGCATCATTATTTCATGGGCGTTGCTCTGCAGACTTACAAAAAACGAGTTAAACCATAAAATTAGTGAGTATCAAGAGCTGCCTGTGAAGTTGCGGCGTAGCAGCATGGAAGGATCGGGGCCGAAAGGGCCGCGTGAGCCTCGGCGGCAAGCCTGAACGCCTTTCACGCTACCTCTGCTGACCCCGGCAAGGCACTGCGAAAGGGAACGGTCCCTGGAACAATAGTTGCGTATGTCTACTCAGGCACGGATCGAAACCGCCGGGAGTGCAGAACAGAGTGGGCTCCCCGGGCAGTGGAAGGCGCGGGTTCTGCGATTGGAAGCGGGATGCGGGATGCCATATCGGTCCCGGAAGAATTGGCAAGGGTTGTCAGCGTGACAGCCAGATCTGCTGACGGGACGGCCATGAAAGCCGCCGCAGCAGCGGCAGAGGCGGTAGGCGCCTCTGCAGGGAAGAAGGGTTAGCGCAAGTCTCCTCCCCCTTTACCTAAAGGTTTCGCCTTTAGTAAAGGTTCAGCCCCGGCGGGTAACTACCGGGGCTTTTTTTTGCCTCATTCTGGTGCGCTAAGCGTCAGCAATTTGACGCGCTGCGTCACCAAATGGATCCGGCAAACCTCACCGTTGCTGGATGCAGCCAGCATCCGAATGCGGCCGGCATACTTTCCTTGTCAGCGCATGGGCTGCAGCACGACTATGCGCCGCCATGCGCTTGCAAACGCCGGCCGGCAAATCAGAACATGTGCTGGCCGCCGTTGATCGAGATATTGGCGCCGGTTACGAATGCGGCCTCGTCGGAAGCAAGGTAGATGATCAGTCCGGCCACCTCCTCGGGTTGTCCAAGTCGGCCGAGCGGAATCTGCGGAAGGATTTTCGAGTCGAGAATGTCCTGCGGTATCGCCGTAACCATGCGCGTGCCGATATACCCCGGCGAAATGGTGTTGACGGTGACGCCTTTCCTGGCTACTTCCAGCGCCAGCGCCTTGGTAAAGCCGTGCATCCCGGCCTTGGCCGCAGAGTAATTGGTCTGGCCGAATGCGCCTTTTTGTCCGTTGACCGAAGACACGTTGATCACCCGGCCCCATCCACGGTCGACCATGCCATCCATCACCTGCTTGGTCATGTTGAACACGCTGTGCAGGTTGGTGCGGATGACCACGTCCCAGTCGTCCTTGCCCATTTTCTTGAAGGTCATGTCGCGGGTGATGCCCGCGTTGTTGACCAGAACATCGACCGGACCCACCTCCGATTGGATCTTCTGCACGCAATCCGCGCAGGAGTCGTACTCCGCGACGTCCACCCCGTAGGCGTGGAATGCATATCCGCGCTCCTTCATCGCGGCCAGCCATTGGCTGGCGTTCTTGTTTCCGGGCGAGTGCGTGGCAACCACGGTATAGCCCTGGTCGGCCATTTTGGTGCAGATGGATTCGCCGAGCCCGCCCATGCCGCCGGTTACGATCACGATGCGTTTCGCCATTTTTTCTCCCCCTTGTTCGAATTCGTGTAGGTGATGATTGCTGCCCGTCAGTTTCTGCGTTCCTTCACATAGCGTCCGGGCGCGGGTTCAATCGGCGGATACTTTCTGCTGCCGGATCCGCTCGGGGAGGGTTTTTTCTCGCCCGAGCGCGCCGCGAGCCACGCGCTCCAGTGCCCCCACCAGCTGCCGGGATGCCGTTGCGCCGTGGCGAGCCATTGCTCGGGATCGCGGACCGGGCCGCCGCCGGTGTGGAACTCGCGCCGGTTCAGCGACGCCGGATTCACCACGCCCGCGACATGCCCGCTGGCGCCAAGCACAAATTCGGTGCGCGGGCCGAGCAGTCGCGCGCTATGGTAGGCGCTGCTCCACGGCACGATGTGATCCTCGCGCGCAGCGAAAACGTATGCAGGCAGCTTGATGCGGCCAATATCGATGCTCGAACCGCACAGGTGCAGTCTACCGGGAACCCTCAGATTGTTCTCCAGGTACATGTTGCGCAGGTAGAACGCATACAAGGGCCCTGGAAGATTGGAACCGTCAGCATTCCAGTAGAGCAGATCGAACGGCCGTGGTTCGCGGCCCATCAGATAATTGTTCACGACGAAGGTCCATACCAGGTCGTTGGCGCGCAGCGTGGCGAAGGTGGTGGCGAGCCGCGAGCCCGGCACCAGGCCGCCGGCCCGGTACTCCGCTTCGCAGCGCTCGACATACGCCTGATCGACGTACACGCTGATGTCCCCGGTATCGGAAAAGTCGAGCATGGTGGCCAGCAGGGTGAGCGAGTGCGCTCGCTTGCGCCGCTTTGCCGCGAGCGCGGCCAGCGCGGTCGTCAGCAGGGTGCCGCCGACGCAGAAGCCCAGCGTGTTCACCGTGCGGCTGCCGGTAATCTGCGTAGTGGCGTCCAGCGGCGCGAACACGCCTTGCTCGATATAGTCCTCCCAGCCTAGCGTGCCGAGTTCGACCGGGATATTTCGCCACGACACGATGAAGGTGGTGAAGCCCTGTTCCACGGAATAGCGCACAAAAGAGTTCTGCGGCTGAAGGTCGAGGATGTAGTACTTGTTGATGAACGGCGGGACGATCAGCAGCGGGCGCTCGTACACTCGCTCCGTTGCCGGCGCGTACTGGATCAGCTGCATGACCGCGTTTTCGAACACCACGTCGCCGGGCGTCAGCGCCAGGTTCCGGCCGACTTCGAAAGCGCTCTCGTCGGTCATCGAAATGCGCCCGCGCTCGATATCGCGCGACAGCTGCTGCAGGCCCTGGGCAAGGCTTTCGCCTTGCGTTTCGAGTGCGGTCTTGATCGCCTCCGGGTTGGTCGGCGCAAAGTTGGTCGGCGCGAAGGCGTCGACAAGCTGGCGCGTGACGAAGCGCAGGCGTTTGTGTTTCTTCGGATCGAGTACTGCCAGTTCCGCGACGCCGTTCAGATAGGCTGCGTTCAGGAGATACGAGCGATGCAGAAGGCGGAACCACGGCAGCTCGCGCCATTCCCTGCTCTCGAAGCGGCGATCCCTGCCCGCGGGCTGCGCGTCTCCTGTCCCGCTGGCGTCGTGCCAGAGCGAAAGCCATTCGTGATAGAAACGCGCCTGCAGATCGGCGAGTTTCCCGCGCTGTTCGGCGCTTCCGGTGAGTGCGGAAACCAGTTCCGCGTAATCCAGCCCCTGTGCCGGCAGATTGTGCAAGAAGCTGTCCATCAGCGCCTGTCCGGCGTCAGCCAGCGCGCGCACGACATCTGCCGGATTGTCTGTCGGGGAATTCATCGGAAGGCGACACGGCGCGAATGCAGCGCGATGCAGGCATTCTTGGCGGCGGGACGGGTCAAGTCAAGCTGCGGAAACTCGCACCACCGCGGTGCAGGAGTGCGGGGGGGCGGCGGCGCCAGGCGCCGCCGCGTTCAGACCGGCGCGTGCCCCAGCACGGCTTTAACCAGTGCGATCGATGCAATACCGGCGCCGATCAGCAGCACCTGTTCCAGCGTCGCACGCAGTTCGGTCCTGCGGTGCAATCCCGGAATGAGATCCGCAATGGCGACATAGATCATGCTCGCCGCGGCAATACCCAATAGTGTCGAGATCCAGGATTCCAGCGACTGCAGGGCCGCGTAGGCAAGCAGGCCACCGACCAGGGTCGCAGCGCTCGACAACAGGTTGAACGCAAACGCCTTGGCGCGCGAGTAGCCGGAATGCAGCAGCACCAGAAAATCCCCGACTTCCTGCGGAATCTCGTGAGCGATGATTGCGACCGCGGTCACTACACCGAGCTTGATGTCGATCAGGAACGCCGCGGCGATCAGGATGCCGTCGACGAAATTGTGAACGGTGTCGCCGATCAGGATCATCATCCCGCTGCGGCCGTGGTCCGAGCTTTGTTCGTGAACTTCATGCACCTCGCAGATCTCGCTGTGGCAGTGCCGCCACAGGATCAGCTTCTCGAGAATGAAGAAGGCGAGGATGCCCAGCAACACGGTCAGGGTCAGGGAGTGGACGTTCTCCGTTACTTCGACCGCGTGCGGCAGGATTTCCAGGAACACCGCGCCCAGCAGCGCACCGACCGCGTAGCTGATCAGCGAAGAGATTCGCGCGGGGGAGGCGCGCAGGGCGAACAAGGCGGCTGCGCACACCGACATAACGGCGCCGATTGCGGTGGTCAGTACAATCCAGGCAAGTACGGACATGAATCTGGAATTGGCAAAAGACAGACGAGTATAGCGGGCGTGTCAAGGGGGTCCGCCGACGCGGACGCCGTATGAACCGGTCGCTTACGGGGCGAGCCAGATGAGCGCGGCCATTCTGCCTGTGACCCGGTCCCGGCGATGCGAAAAGAAGCGCTGCGGATCCGAAAACGTGCACAGGCCGCCGCCGTACACCGCGCTGACACCGCTCGCGGCGAGGCGCTGTCGGGCAAGCAAAAACAGGTCGGCCAGCCATTTGTCCGGCGCATGTGGCCGAAATGCCTGCCGGGCAAGTGAATCATGAGAAAGGAAGGCCTGACGAACATCCTCGCCCACCTCGAAAGCGTCCGCTCCGATCGCCGGTCCGAGATAGGCGATCAGCTGATCTGGCGGACACGTCATTGCTGCGATCGCGCTTTCGATAACCCCGGCGGCAAGGCCGCGCCACCCTGCATGCACCGCCGCGACCACGCTGCCGTGTCGATCGGCCAGCAGCACCGGCAGGCAATCCGCGACCAGCATCGTGCACACCGTGCCCGGGCTGCGGGTGAAGCTGGCGTCCGCCTCCACCGGCGTGGTAACCGCGTCGGCTTCTACCACCCGTGTGCCATGCACCTGATTGAGCCAGGCCGGTTCTGCCGGCAGCAGCGAGCGCAGTATTGCGCGATTCGCCGCGACGGCGTCGGCCGAGTCGTTTACGCGGTTCCCGAGATTCAGACTTTTATAAGGGCCGCGGCTGCTGCCGCCCGCGCGCGTGGTGATCAGCGCCCGCACCGTTGCCGCTGCCGGCCAATGAGGAACGATCCAGTCCCTGGGTGACTCAATCTGCGGCGGCATGTTCTGCTGCCTCGCCACGGAGCCCGGCGAGCAGTCGCGAGAGATCGTCGGGCAAAACCGATTCCCAGGTCAGTTGCTTGCCGGAGTCAGGGTGCGACAGGGTCAGGCGCGCGGCGTGCAGTGCCTGCCGCGAAAAACGCTGCCCCGACTCCGGCAGCGCGACGTGGGTGCGCCGCGACCGATACACGGGGTCGCCGATCAACGGATGGCCGATGGCAGCGAGGTGGACGCGAATCTGATGTGTGCGCCCGGTTTCCAGCCGGCAGCGCAGCAGTGTCCAGCCCGTGCCGCGCTCGATTACCTTGTACCGCGTTAGCGCGGGCTTGCCTTTTGCCACCACCGCCATGCGCGTGCGCGCCACCGGGTCGCGCCCGATCGGCGCCTCGACCATGCCGTCTTTCGGGACGCTGCCGTGCACCGCGGCGAGGTACTCGCGGCCGACACTGCGCGACTGCAGCTGCCTGACCAGGCTGGTTTGCGCCTGCAGGGTTCTGGCGATGACCAGCAGTCCGCTGGTGTCCTTGTCCAGCCGGTGCACGATCCCCGCGCGCGGGAGCATGCGCAGCTTCGGATCGTGCTCCAGCAGGGCGTTCAGCAACGTGCCGCTCCAGTTTCCGCTGCCGGGATGAACCACCAGGCCCGCGGGCTTGTCGATGACCAGGATCGCATCGTCTTCGAAAACGATCTGCAGGGGGATCGGCTCGGCACGGAAGGCGAGGGCGTCGGCGTCGGGTTGCGGAAGAACGGCAATGGTTTCGCCGCCCCACACTCTGGCCTTTGCGGCCATGGCGCTCCCGTCCACGGTGACATGCCCTTCGCGCATCCATTTCTGCAGCCGGCTGCGGGAATATTCGGGAAGCAGGCGCGATAGCGCCTGGTCGAGACGCATGCCCGAGCACTCCGGCGGAACGGTCAGCTTTCTCGGCGCGGTGTCCGAGGGGTTTACCTTATAATTCGCGAAACTTTTTTCGAGGTTCAAGGTGCTGCGTAGTCTAGCTGTTATTGCCGTATTGGTTCTCGTGGGATGCTCGCAGGCGCGCGACGAGACGCGCGACTGGGGACCGGACCGGCTCTATTATGCCGCGCGCGACGAACTCGACCGGAAGAATTACCAGAAGGCGATCGGCTATTATCAGAAGCTGGAATCCCGCTACCCGTACGGACGCTTCGCCCAGCAGGCGCAGCTGGACACCGCGTATGCGTACTGGCAGGACGGCGATCCCGCGCTGGCTCTGGCCGCCTGCGACCGCTTCATCCGCGAGCATCCGAATCACCCGAATGTCGACTACGCCTACTACCTGAAGGGCAGGGTGAATTTCAATGAGGACCTCGGTCTGCTCGGCTTCATCAGTCGCAAGGACCTCACCGAACGCGATCCGTTGGCGGCGCGCGAAGCGTTCGACGCGTTCAAGGAACTGGTCACGCGGTTTCCCGACAGCCGCTATGCACCGGACGCCGAAGCGCGGATGAAATACCTGGTGAATGCGCTGGCCGCGCATGAGGCGCATGTGGCCGAGTACTACTACCGGCGGGCGGCATACGTGGCCGCGGTGAACCGCGCGCAGCTGATACTGACGACCTATCCGCAGGCGCCTGCGGTCGAGCGCGCGCTGGTGGTCATGGTCAGCTCTTACGACAGGATGGGGCTTACGCAGTTGCGCGACGACACCAGGCGCACGCTGAACGCAAATTTCCCCGACAGCAAGCTGGCGGTTCGCGACAACCGCAGATCCTGGTGGATGTTCTGGTAACGGAGTCGGTCTGACCTGGGCGTCGACCGCGATCCGGTTCCTGCCTTCCTGCTTGGCCCGATAGAGCGCGCTGTCGCTCACTGCGCTTCAGCGCGTGAACTTTTCCACCACCGCGAGCAGTTCCTCGATTGAGGCATCGCCGCGCCCTGACTGTACCGCAGCCCGCACGCAGCCCTGCGTGTGGTCGCGCAACAGGGAGAGTGCCACCGCATTCAGCGCCGAGCGCACCGCGGAGATCTGCGTAAGCACGTCCACGCAATAACGGTCTTCCTCGACCATCCTGGCGATCCCGCGCACCTGCCCCTCGATCCGGTTCAGCCGTTTGAGCAACGATGCCTTGTCCGGCTGGCGCACCCGGCGCGCCGGTTCACTGCGCTGCGTAGCCGGCATGTTCGATCGCGACCCTGATCTGTGCAAGCGTGGTGCGTGCGGGATCGAAGGTGACCTTCGCTTGCGCGGTTTCCAGGGAAACCTCGGCAGCCTGCACACCGGCGATGGACTGGATCACTCTGGTCACGCTGTTCACGCAACCGCCACAGGTCATGCCGCCGACTTTCAGTACGCTTGTCTCCATGCTTGCCCTCCAGTCCGTGTTTCCGCGTTCAACGATTTGCCTTCCAGCGCTTCAACAGCAACGAATTCGTTACCACGGATACCGAAGACATCGCCATCGCCGCGCCGGCGATGACCGGGTTGAGCATTCCGAGCGCGGCCAGTGGAATGCCCAGCACGTTGTAAACGAAGGCAAAGAACAGGTTCTGCCGGATCTTGGACAGCGTCGCGCGGGACAGTTCGATCGCGTCCGCGACGCCAAAGAGATCGCTTCGCATCAGCGTCACGTCCGCAGCTTCGATCGCGATATCCGCGCCCGAGGCCAGCGCAAAGCTGACGTCCGCCGCGGCCAGTGCCGGCGCGTCGTTTATGCCGTCGCCGGCCATACCGACCAGTCCGTTCTCACCCTTCAGTTCGTCGACTACGGCGGCCTTGTCCTGCGGCAGCACTTCGGCGCGCATGCGTTTTATACCGAGTTGCGCGGCGATCGCGCGCGCGGTCGCCTGGTTGTCGCCGGTGAGCATGAAGGTTTCGATGCCCATGTCGCGCAGTCTGGCGATCGCGCGGGCAGAGGTCGGGCGCGGTGTGTCGGCGATCGCAAGCCATCCGAGTATGCGGCCCTCGGCGGCGACGCCGACGACGGTGCGGCCGCCCTCGGCCAGGGTGCCCGCCGTGTGCGCGTTCACTGCAATGCCGTTGTCCATCAGATGCTGCGGGGAGCCGAGCAGGGCGGGCCTGCCGTCAACCGTTCCGGCCAGCCCGCGGCCGGGGCTTGAGACGAATTCGAGCAGGCGGCCGGCTTCGATGCCCTTGGATTCGGCGCAGCCGCGGACCGCGACCGCCAGCGGATGGGAGGAACCCTGCTCCAGCGTGGCCGCGACACGCAGCAGTTCCGACTCGTCGCCGCCCGTGGCATCCATTACGACTACCGCGGGCTTGCCGGCGGTCAGGGTGCCGGTCTTGTCCACCACCAGCAGGCGGATCTTCTCGGCGCGCTCCAGCGCGGCAGCGTTGCGCACGAGAATGCCCGACTGTGCGCCGCGGCCGGTGCCGACCATGATCGCGGTCGGCGTGGCGAGCCCGAGGGCGCACGGGCAGGCGATCACCAGCACCGCGACCGCGCTGATCAGCGCCTGCACCGGTTCACCTACAGCCAGCCACCAGACCAGAAAAGTGACCGCGCTGATTGCCACCACCACCGGTACGAAGATCCCGGAAACCCGGTCCGCCAGCCGCTGGATCGGCGCCTTGCTGCCTTGCGCCTGCTCGGTCAGACGCACGATCTCGGCAAGCTGAGTCTGCGCCCCGGTGCCGGTTGCGCGCATCCGGATGCTGCCGTCGAGATTCTGCGTGCCCGCGTATCCGCGATGTCCAGGCGCCTTGGCCACCGGCATGCTTTCGCCGGTCAGCATCGCTTCGTCCACGCTGGAGCGTCCGTCGACGACTTCTCCGTCCACCGGGATGCGGTCGCCGGCACGCACGATCACGATTTCTCCCGGGACGATGGTGGCCGAGTCCACCTCTTCGGTACGGCCATCGCGCTCGACCAGCGCGGTTTTCGGTTGTAGTTGCAGGAGCTGCTCAATTGCCGCGGACGTGCGCCCCCTGGCGCGCGCTTCCAGCAGTTTGCCCAGCAGGACTAGGGTAATGATGGCCGCGCTCGCCTCGAAGTAGACATGCTGCTCGTGCAGTCCGGCCACCGTTACCACGGCGCTGAACACCCACGCCATCGACGTGCCCAGCGCGATCAACACATCCATGTTGGCGCCGCCGCCGCGCAGCGCATGCCAGGCACCGACATAGAATCGCTTGCCGATCCAGAACTGCACCGGCGTGGCGAGCAGCATCTGCAGCCAGCGCGGCAGCCATTCGACATGCTGCCCGGCGAGCATCGGAATCATTTCGACCACCAGCGGAGCGGTCAGCAACGCGGCGATCCAGAACATGTGCAATTCGCGCCGGTAGTGTGCAGCATGGCGCGCCTTCTCGTCCTCGCGCGAGGCGTCTGCCCGTTCATGGGCGTCGTAGCCGGCTTTGCGCACGGCTTCGATCAGCCGGTCTGCCGTGGACAGACCGGGCGCAATACGCACCCGCGCGCGTTCGGTGGCGAAGTTCACCTCGGCCACGACCCCGGGCAGGCGGTTCAGCGTTTTCTCGATCCGTGTGGCACAGGCAGCGCAGGTCATGCCCTCAATCTGCAACTCGATGCTCTGTTGCGGCACCCGGTAGCCGGCTTTTTCCACCGCGGCGACGAGTTCGGATGGGCTCGCACGGGCCGGGTCGAAGTTCACGCTGGCGCGCTCGGAGGCGAAGTTCACCGCCGCCGTCACGCCGGAAAGGCGGTTCAGGGATTTTTCGATGCGCGCGGCGCAGGCTGCGCAGGTCATGCCCTCGAGCGGAAGATCG
>DATKEK010000165.1:0-2646 GCA_035512195.1 Burkholderiales bacterium | reverse complement strand
GGCCACACGTTCGGCCATGCTGTAGAAATCGAAAACCTTGCATTGGAAAGCAGACTCGATGCGTTTGCGCTGGAAGTCGTAAAGCATCTCGGATCCGGTGATGACCGAGGTCAACGGAACCCGGATCGCGGCTTCTTCCAGGTGGGTGGCCAGTTCGTAAGCGGCCGAAGGGTAGGCGCGCAGCTGCATGGCGCCGAATCTGCGCAATTCTTCGGCCATGAGCGGAGCGGTTCTTCCGTCGACGTGCCGCGTCGACAGGACGAGCTGGCCGCCGGCGGAATCCTTGAACCAGAACGGTGGATTCCGGCGATCGACGGGAACCACCATGTCTCCCCTGAGTACCGACTGACGCTGGCCCCGCCTCCATCCGGCCCAGTGCCAGTGCTGAAGATGGAATGCCTCTTCCCACAGAATTGAGCCTAGGCTTCGATGGACGTCGAGCGGTGTGCCCGTCGTTCCGCTGGTCGCGGCAACGGTTGTACGCCAGGGCGGTTTACCACCCGGCAGAAACTCAGTTCGTCTCGCCAGCAGCGAGGTTTTGTCGATCATGGGGAAACTGTCGCGCAGATAATCGAGACAGTTTTCGCTGGGCGCTTTCCTCGCGTGGCGCAGGTACGCCGGTACTTGCCGCGCGCTGTCGAATATGCGGCGGAGCAGGGTTTCCTGGCGAGCTTCGTGCACGACGGGAGGGGCCGTTTCGCGGCTCATCAGATCAGCGCACCAGCCCATTACCCACGGATTGCGCTTGAGCACGTGGCGGCCCGCATACTTCAGAATCACCGGGACGTCCCCTGCGAACCAACATTTCGTAGGCTCGATTATCGAAACGGGCGGCGGGGAGCTTAGTAGGCGGATGCCGTCGGCTTTGTCAGCAGAATGCGACACTCCGGCTCAGGCAGTAACCGCCCTTGCCGGCGGTCAACATCACGTGGCCGGCTCGGCACCAATGACTCAATTTCGTGCTCAAAGGCTCGAACTTGCGCAAGACACTGCAGCGCATACATATTAGCCCGACAAATCCAATGAAATGGCATTCGACGGGGGCTGAAATGCGGCGGCGCGTGGGTGGGCGGAATCGATCGTTTTCCCGGCGCGAGTGAGGCTGCTTGCAGCACAGCGAGATGCTGCCGACGCACCGAAACCCGTGACTGTTTCGGTGGACGCGGCGCGCTACGAGGGTCCGCTGCCGCCGGCGTGGCGATTTTTCGGTGCAGACGGCCGACATGCGGAGTAGATGGTCGATAGCGTTGATGATCGCCGTGGCGATCGCGATCAGTTATCTCGATCGTCAAACGCTGCCTTGGGCGCTGCAGAACATCCAGGCCGACATTCCCATCGGTCATCAGACGAAAGCGTGGCTGGACTCCGCATTCCTCGCCACGTATGGGCTCATGTACCTCGGCGGCGGCTGGATGCTGGACCGTATCGGCACGCGGCGAGGCTTTCTGATCATCATGATCTTCTGGTCGCTGGCCTGTGCGAGCCACGGTTTTGCGGGCGGTGTAATCGCGCTGGCGGCGAGCCGCCTGCTGCTGGGCGTGGGCGAGGGCGGGGGCTTTCCAGCGGCGACGCGAGCCGTCGCCGAGTGGTTCGCGCCACGCGATCGTGCAGCAGCGCTCGGAATCATCAACGCGGGAACTGCGGTCGGCGCGGTAATCGCGCCGCCGCTGATCGCGCTGATCCTTTTGTATGGCGACTGGTGGCAACTCGCCAGCTGGCGCTGGGTGTTTTTCGTGACGGGCGCATTGGGCCTCGTCTGGGCGGTGTGGTGGTGGGCTAGCTACCGGACTCCGTCCGAGGCTCCCGATCCGGAAACCGCCGAGGTCGAGCGCGCCGCGGCGGGCGCCAGACTGTCATTGCCCGAGCTTCTCAGGAAGCGCGAGGTTCTCGGCATCGCTTTCGCCAAGTTCTTGAGCGATGGTGCCTGGTACTTCTATCTATTCTGGCTGCCCAAGTATCTGTTCGAAGCGCGGGCGTTCGATCTCAAGCAGGCCGCGAGCGTCGGCTGGATTCCCTACGCGGCCGCCGGCGTTGGCAGCCTGTGCGGCGGTTATCTGTCGAGTCGCCTTCTGGCGCGAAACTTTTCGGTGAACGCCGCGCGCAAGATCGCTTTGGGCGCCAGTGCGGCGCTGATGCCCTGCGTGATGCTCGTACCGCAGGTGAATTCGATCCCGGTGGTGCTGTTTTTGTTCAGCCTGGCGTTCTTCGGGCAACAAAGCTGGTCGACGTTGGTGATGACAGTGCCCACCGATCTGGTGCCGCGGAACGCACTCGGGAAACTTGCGGGCCTGGTTGGCCTCGGTGGCGCGTTCGGCGGCATCGCCATGGGGCAGGCCGCAGGCTGGGCACTCGATCATGGTTACAGCTATACGCCAGTGCTGGTCGTGGCCGCGTCGTTGCACGTCGTGGCTTTCGCCGTAATCTGCGTCACCATTCCGCGCATCCGGCAAATCGAATTCTCTCGAAGGACCTGAGCCCTTGAAAATCACCGAAGTCCGGACACGTGTCGTGCAATGGGAAGGAAAGACCGCGCCGCTGCCGCCGCATTTCTGTACCAATCCGATGGACCTGATCTCAGCGCGTCTTTCGCCCGAGACCATGGGAACGTTCACTTTCCACGGCTGGCTGATCGTGGAAGTCTTTACC
>DATKEK010000164.1:0-5204 GCA_035512195.1 Burkholderiales bacterium | reverse complement strand
CTGCTCGGGCGCCGCTCGCGGTGTGCGCCGCGATCGAGAACGCCCGCCATGCGCTGCGCGAAGGCCCCGCAGCCGCGGCGGCGCAGTTCGGCGCGACCCAGACCCGGCTGCTCGCCACCGAGGATTTCGCCGAAGGCCTGGAAAGCTTCCGCAGCAAACGCCCACCGCGCTTCCGCGGCCGCTGAGAGCGGGCCGGCATCGACAGGAATAAAAGAGGATGAACCACCAAGGCACCAAGACACCAAGAAAATCACGGAAATAACACGCAGGGATATCGCAGACACGCATGCTCGGTTTTTTCTCATACCCCGGGTTTCCTGGTGCCTTGGTGGTGAGGAATTGTCTTGTCGGGTTTCGGACGGACTGAATGAGTCAGGCGAATAACGCGCGAACCGACAACCGTTCGGCGTGGGCGCGCTATGCTTCGCTGACGATCTCGGTCGCGGCGGCGGCGGTCACGGCGCACGTATGCCTCGGGTCGGACGCGATGCCGCGCGAGGCGGCGTTCATGGCGGCGATCTTCGTGCTGGCGGCGCTGCTGTGGATGACCGAGGCGCTGCCGCTGTTTGCCACCGCTCTGCTGGTGATCGGGTTGCAACTGGTGCTGCTCGCGAATCCCGGCGGTTGGGTGGGTTTCGGTTTCGAGTCCGGACCGACTCCGGATTACCGGCAGATCGTTGCCGGCGCAGCCGATCCGGTGCTGATCCTGTTCTTTGGCGGGTTCCTGCTGGCGCAGGCCGCGGTCAAGGAAGGCGTGGACCGCTCGATGTCGGCGCTGTTGCTGAGGCCTTTCGGCGAACGGCCGATCATGGTGATGACCGGGGTGATGATCGTCACCGCGCTGTTTTCCATGTTCATGAGCAACACCGCCACCACCGCGATGATGATTGCGCTGGTGGCGCCGATGCTGGCGCAGATCCCCGCGGGCGAGCGCTTCCGGCGCGGGCTGGTGCTGGCGGTGCCGTTCGCCGCGAACATCGGCGGCATGGGCACGCCGATCGGTTCGCCGCCGAACGCGGTGGCGGTAGGACATCTGCAGCAGGCAGGTCTGGACGCGCGATTCCTCGACTGGATGCTGGTGGCAGTGCCGTTGATGGCGGCCGGCCTCGCGCTTGCGGGTGGGCTGCTGTGGTGGTTCTTCCGGCCGCGCGGCATCACGCTGCGCATCCGCATCGAACCCGGCGCGGTCGGACCGCGCGGCTGGTTCGTGGTGACGACCTTTGCCGTGACCGTGCTGCTGTGGCTGACCGATCGCTGGCACGGTCTGCCGGCGGCGGTCGTCGCGCTATTGCCGGCGGTGGCATTCACCGCGACCCGCACCCTGACCGGTGCGGACCTGGGGCGCATCGAATGGAGTGTGCTGATCCTGATCGCCGGCGGTATTTCGCTCGGTGCGGGCATGAGCATGACCGGGCTGGCGGACATCGCCGTCGGCTGGCTGCCGCTGGGCGACGGCGGCAGCGTGCTGTGGCTGGCGACGGTGCTGGCGGTGACTACGGTGCTGCTGAGCACCTTCATGTCGAACACCGCCGCGTCCAACCTGCTATTGCCCATCGGCATATCCGCCGCGTTCGCGCTGGACGGCGATGCGCTTGCGCGACAACTGGCGATGACCATCGCGCTGTCGGCGGCGCTGGCGATGTCACTGCCGATCAGCACCCCGCCGAATGCAATCGCCTATTCGAAGAACGAGTTCGACACGCGCGACATGGCGAAAGCCGGCGCGCTGATCGGACTGATCGGCGCAGCCGGTGTGATCCTGCTGGTCGGCCCGCTGCTGCGCCTGTGGGGCGCCGGCACCTGAGCCGCGCCGGTCGACGCGTCCAGTTGACCCGGAGATGAAACGGGCGTAACAAATGGCTGTCTACCCTGGATGTTCCTGGAAGGGAGGACGGGCCATGGCAAGCAGGACTTCGATACGCGAAAGGATCGTCGACGCCGCGCTGGCGCTCGCCGAGCGCGGCGC
The DNA here is from genome assembly GCA_035512195.1 of Burkholderiales bacterium. GTDB lineage: Bacteria > Pseudomonadota > Gammaproteobacteria > Burkholderiales > Eutrophovitaceae > DATKEK01. The sequence continues at coordinate 3,238 of DATKEK010000164.1, read as the reverse complement.
ATGGGAAGCGGTGCGGCTGCACGACGTTGCCGATGCACTCGGCATCACGCTGGACGAAGTGCGCCAGCACTTCCGCGAGAAGGAGGAGGTGGTCGATGCGTGGTTCGACCGCGCCGACAGCGCCATGCTCAAGGCGGCCGCAGCGCCCGACTTTTCCGAACTCACCCCGCGCCGACGGATCCATCGGCTGATGATGACGTGGTTCGGTGTGCTGGAGCCGCACCGCAAGGCCACGCGGCAGATGATCTACGGCAAGCTCGAGCCGGGACACGTCCACATCCAGATCCCCGGGCTGATGCGGGTGAGCCGCACGGTGCAGTGGATGCGCGAAGCCGCGCATCGCGACGCCACCTTCCTGCGGCGTGCGCTCGAGGAAACCGGACTGACCTCGATCTACGTGACGGCTTTCTTCTACTGGATGCGCGACGACACGCCGGATTCCGCCAGCACCAGCCGCCTGCTCGACCGCCTGCTCGGCATCGCCGAGCGCCTCGACCGCGCCGTATATCCACAACCGCGTCCGACGCGTACTAACGAAGAACCAACCGAACCGAAGAACTCTTGACCACCAAGGCACCAAGACACCAAGGTATCAAGACATCAGAATTCCCAAAGCCCATTGATTCGCTTTCCGCATTCCTTGGTGTCTTGGTGCCTTGGTGGTTCTCTCCGGCATTTTTCTTTCGCGGATTGACTGCAGAGGATGGATACACTCACCCACGCGCTGAGCGGCGCGCTGCTGGCCGGAGCGGTTGCGCGCGCGGAGCCGGCGTCCGGCGAGCCGCCGCCGCGGGCACAGATGGCTGCGGGATTCGCCGCCGCAGCGTTTCCGGACGCGGATTTTGTATTGCGTGCAGTCGATACGCTCACTTACCTGAACGGGCACCAGGGATTGACGCATTCGATCCTGCTGCTGCCGTTGTGGGCGGTTGCTCTGGCATACGTCTTCGGCCTGCTTGCGCGCGGGCGATACCGCTGGCACGGGTTCATCTTGCCCGCGGTGCTCGGCATCGCGGCGCATATTGCCGGCGATGCGATCACCGCATACGGTCCGATGCTGCTGGCGCCGCTGTCGACGCAGCGTTTCTCAGTACCGATCGCTTTCGTCGTCGATCCCTGGTTCAGTGCGATCGTTGCAGCCGGACTCGCGGGCGCGCTGTTTCTGCCCTGGCGCCGCCGCGTGGCGGCGTCGGCGCTCGCCGCGCTTGCATGTTACGCGGCGTTTCTCGGCGTGCTGCACTCGCGCGTCGCCGGCGAAGGCAAGGCCTACGCCATCGTGTTCGCCATGCCCCACGCCGAGGTTCATGTACTGCCGCAGCCGTTCAGCCCGTTCAACTGGAAGATCGTTCTGCGCGAACGCGAACGGTATCTGGTCGCAGACGTCAATCTGCGGCGCGGTCCCTGGCAACCCGTGCCCGCACCCGAGGTGTCGTTGCTGAAGCGTATGTCGGACGCGTATCAGCCGGTCTGGGCGGCCAGATGGATGCGCTATTCGCTGTTCGGGGAGGACCCTGCCGACACCGGACTGGCGCGCGAGGCGTGGAATGACACGGCTCTTGCCGGATTTCGCCGGTTCGCGATGTTCCCTGCGTTCGTTGGTATCCAGCATGCAGATGGTCAAACCTGCGCCCGCTTTCTGGATCTGCGCTTCGTATTGCCGGAACTACCTGCTTCGTTCCGCTACCAGGCCTGCCGTGACGAGGCGGCCGCGGGCTGGAATCTGCAACGCGTGCGCGGTACTTTCTGGCTGGACTGACCGGATATCCGGCCGGGCAAGAGCGATCGCCGTTGGCGGCGATTTGCCAACCTGCGGCAAAGGCTGGTATTTGTTGCAACCTGTCCGATAATCTTTCACTCGCGCGACGCAGAGGGCAATGCCATGAACGAGAACAAGACCAAAGTCACGATCCTGACCGGCACCTACCGCATCAAGGGATACATCGAGCTGGTGCAGGGCGCGCGGGTGACCGATTACCTGGTGGAAGCGAAACTGTTCATCGCGGTGACGGATGCCGAGGTCTGGGAAATCGGCGATCGTCGCGTGCTGACCGCGCCCTTTCTGAACATCAGTCGCGATCACATCGAGGTGGTGGTGCCGGGCTGATTCGGCATGGAAAGAGAACTTGTCTTGCAGCGGTTGTTCCCGGAGGGATTCCCCACCCTGTGGTGCCCGCTGATCACCCACTACGCCGAGGACGGCGGCATCGATCGGGCCAGGATGCGGGCACATCTTGTGCATCTTGCGCCCCATGTCGGCGGATTCCTGATCGCGGGATCGACCCGTGACGGCTGGGACATGAACGATGCCGAGGCGGGCGCACTGATCGAAGCCGCGGTGGACGAAATTCACGCCCTGAAGCGCAAGGCGCTGATCGGTGCCTTGCGTTACGAGACCGACGTCGTGCGGCGGTCGATCGCCGATTCGCTCGCGTGCCTCAAGCGCCGCAGCGGCGCGAAGGACGACTGGGAAGCCATGATCCAGTCATCGGTGAGCGGATTCACCGTGTGTGCGCCGCATGGAAAGGAAAAGACGCAGGACGAGATCCGGACCGCGCTCGAGAAAGTACTCGCACTCGGCTTGCCGACTTCGCTATACCAGCTCCCGCAGATCACCGGGAACGAGATCTCGCCGGAGACCGTGGCGGCGCTCGCGGAGAAGTACCCGAACTTCTACCTGTTCAAGGACACCAGCGGCAAGGACCGCGTCGCGCAGGCCGGACCCAGCCAGGTGTTGCTGTTGCGCGGCGCCGAAGGCGACTATGCCGAACACCTCGCACTGAGCGGGGGGGACTACGACGGATTCCTGCTGAGCACGGCCAATTGCTTCGGGCGCGAGCTCCACGCCATCCGCCGCGATCTCGAATCAAGCCATTCCACCCGTGCGGAAGCGCTCACCCGGAAACTGACCGCAGTGGTGGACGCGGCTTTCGACCTTGCGGCAAAGGCGCCGCACGGCAACGCGTTCGCCAATGCGAACAAGGCGATGGATCATTTCTACGCCCACGGCCCGCGCGCGGCGGAAGCCCCGACCCCACGCATTCGCGACGGTCGCCGCCTGCCGGAAGAACTGGTCAGAGGAGTCGGCGAAGTACTACTGCGCCACGACCTGATGCCGGTGAAGGGGTATCTGGAATAATGCGGGTAGACAGACTGTTTCACCAACTGACGCGCACAAGGCTGAGAACGCCGAGGGCGCTGAGGAAGACCGCATCAATGCAGGTGGAACGAGCCGGATCGT
>DATKEK010000163.1:0-14088 GCA_035512195.1 Burkholderiales bacterium | reverse complement strand
TCCGTGCCATTTGCATGGGCGCAGGAAACCAGAAACGGCAAAGCCAGCAATACAAGTACAAGGCGCATCATGGTCGACCTCGTTTATGATCGGTTGCGATGGAATCTATCATACGGGCACTTCGACGAACGTCCAGGTTCTACAGGCTAAACGCAGATTAAACGATATGGCTGATAAAAAATTACACGGTATCCGGCGCAATCTCACCAACTATGGCGATCCGCAATTCGCGGCATACCTGCGGCGCTCCTTTGCGCGATCGATGGGCTATTCGAAGGACATGCTCGACCGGCCGATCGTCGGCATTGCGACCTCCGGCAGCGGATTCAACAATTGCCACCGGCTGATGCCGGAACTGGTCGAGGCAGTGAAACGCGGCGTGCTCAAGTCGGGTGGCCTGCCGGTGGATTTCCCGACCATCTCTCTCGGGGAAGTTTTCCTCAGTCCCACCAGCCTGATGTTCCGCAATCTCATGGCCATGGACGTGGAAGAGATGATCCGCGCGCAGCCGATGGATGCCTGCGTCCTGGTCGGCGGCTGCGACAAGACTGTGCCGGCGCAGCTGATGGGCGCGGCCTCGGCGAATATTCCCACGGTGCAGCTGGTGACCGGCCCGATGATGGCCATGTCCTGGCGTGGTGAACGGCTCGGTGCTTGCACCGACTGCCGGCGGTTCTGGGCGAAGTACCGTGCCGGCGAAGTGAACGACCGGGACATCGACGAGATCGAAGGCAACCTCGCTACCACCGCAGGCACCTGTGCGGTGATGGGCACTGCCAGCACCATGGCGTGCATAGCCGAGGCACTCGGCATGAGCCTGCCGGATACCGCCGCGATCCCCGCGGTGCATGCGGATCGCCTGCGCGCGGCCGAGGCGAGCGGGGAGCGGGCGATGACAATGGCCCGCGCAGGTGGTCCGCTGCCTGCCCACGTGATCACCCCTGAATCGGTGGAAAACGCATTGCGCGTGCTGCTCGCGATCAGCGGCTCGACCAACGCGATCGTCCACCTCACTGCGATCGCCGGCCGCCGCGGCATCGATATCTCCCTGGAGCGGCTGAACCGGCTGTCCGATGAGACTCCGGTGCTGGTGGACCTCAAGCCGACCGGACAACACTACATGCAGGATCTGTTTGCGGCGGGCGGGCTGCACGCGGTTCTGTACGAACTGAAGGACAAGCTGAACTTGGGCTGCATGACCGTTTCCGGCGAAACGCTGGGCCAGCGGCTGTCGCAGGCGCCAGCGTTCGTCGACCGCGGCGTCATCCGCTCCCTTGCCGATCCCTGTCAGAAGGAAGGCGGGCTGGTGGCATTGTTCGGCAGTCTTGCCCCCAATGGGGCAATCCTGAAGCGGGCGGCGGCCGATCCCCGCCTGTTCGAGAAAGAAGGTCGGGCGGTGGTGTTCGAATCACTCGAAGATCTGGCTACCCGGATGGATTCGCCGGACCTCGACGTGACCGCGGACGACTTCCTCGTCCTGAAGAACGCCGGACCGAAAAGCCCCTCCGGAATGCCCGAGGCCGGCTATCTGCCGATCCCGAAGCGCCTGGCCAAAGCCGGGGTCAAGGATATGGTACGGATCTCTGATGCGCGCATGAGCGGCACCGCATTTGGCACTGTGGTGCTGCATGTGTCGCCGGATGCCGCCTCTGGCGGAAATCTTGCTCTGGTCCAGTCGGGTGACCGGATCCGGCTCTCGGTCCGCGAGCGCAGGCTGGATCTGCTGGTCTCCGGGCAGGATCTGGCGCGCCGCCGGGCAGCATGGCAGGCGCCGGAAGTGCCGCTCCGTGGATATGCCCACCTGTACCGGGCGCATGTGCTGCAGGCAGATGGAGGCTGCGACTTCGATTTCCTGCGAGCCTCGGGGCGCACCGATTGATGAAACCTGAAAACAAGAAACTCAAGTGCCTGCAATGACAGCCGTAAACAATCTGATCGCCATTAACTCAGGAGACATGTCGTGATTCCCCGCGAGGCATCGTTCCGCGTGCGCATCGCGAGCGACGGTGCCGGCGCCGGCTCGGCGGTCTGGCGCCACCTTGAGGGTGCTGGCGTGGTAGTGGAGGCCGTGCCGACGGCGCACGCGGCGGCCGGGCTTGCCGACGGGAAACTGCCGGACCTGCTGGTGGTGGATGGCGACGATCACCAGGGGATCGAGATCTGCCGGTTGCTGAAGTCCAATCCGCAGACCCTGGACGTACCCGTGATTGTGCTGGGCGAGACCACTGCGCGGCGGCTTGAGTGCTTCGCGGTTGGCGTGGACGAGTTCCTCACCCGTGACATCAGTGGCGAGGAGTTCCTGGCTCGAGTCGAATCGCTGCTGCGGATAAATACCGCCCGGCGCAACATGGTTTCCGCGCAGCTCGCCCGGGAAATCAGGCACAGGGAGGAGATTCGCGACACCTTCCGTCGCTATGTTTCTCCCGCGATTGCCGACGAGATCCTTTCCCATCCGGGGATGCGGAATCGCGCGCTGGCTACGGCGAACGCCCGCGTGCGGGCTACCGTACTGTTCGCCGACATGCGCGGATTCACCCGCATTTCCGAGCAGCTCGCTCCGGCCGCGGTGGTGCCGCTGCTGAACGAGTACTTCGCGCTGCTCACCGAGGTGACCTTCAAGCACGAGGGCACAGTATTCAACATGGCAGGCGACTGCCTGATGGTCGGCTACAACGTCCCGTTCGAGCAGCCGGATTGTACCGAGCGCGCAATCGGCACCGCGCGCGAGATGCTCTCGCGGTTCCGCAAACTGGCGGCGAAGTGGAATCGCGAGCACGGGATCGAGACCGGACTCGGAATCGGCATCAACGAAGGCGAAGTGATCGCGGGCAATATCGGATCGCCCGCGTACATGAGCTACACCATCATCGGCGATACCGTGAACGTTGCCTCGCGGCTTGCTCAGCGCGCGCGTGCCGGGGAAATGCTGTTTTCAGAGGAAGTAAAGAAGTCCCTGGAATCGCGCGGAGCGGGCGTTGGTGCAGTTGACCTGCCACCGCTTTCCCTGCGCGGCCGTGCGTCCCCGGTCAGTATCTACTGCATCCCGGTTGGCGAGCGGCTCGATATCCGCTCGTGAGCCGAAGCTGATCGCGCGAATCTGACGGATGACTTGCGCGGCTGAAAGCGCAGCCGCGGCAAGCTGCTGCCTCAACCGGCAGCGGTCTCTCCGTAGAAACGGAAAGTCTTGCGCCCGGACTGCTTGGCCACGTACATCGCCTGGTCGGCGAGCCGTATCAGCGCCGCCGGATCCCTGGAGTGATCAGGGAAGATGCTGATGCCCAGGCTGGGCGTGACCTGCAGGCGCTGTCCCGAAACGATGTAGTCCTCGCTCAAGGTCGCCAGCATCTTGCGGGCGATGTTGCGCGCATCGTCGGTCTGGCGCAGCTCGGGCAATACGATGAGGAACTCATCTCCACCCAGGCGTGCAACCGTATCCACCTCCCGGATATGTGCGCGCAGGCGATCGGCAACCTGCTGCAACAGCAGATCGCCGACATGGTGGCCGAGCGTGTCGTTGATGGTCTTGAAGTGATCCAGATCCACGAACACCACCCCGGCGCGCGACTGGTTGCGCTGGGATATCGCGATCGCGTGCTCCAGGCGATCCATCAGCAGCACGCGGTTTGGCAGATTCGTCAGCGAATCGAAATGCGCCATGCGTCGGATCTGCTCTTCCGCGGCCTTGCGCGCGGTGATGTCGACGAACGCGGCCACGGCACCATAGACATTTCCCTGCAGATCGCGCAACGGAATAGCATTGCCGATCAGGTGCTTGACCGTGCCGTCGTCGAATACCAGGTCCTCTTCGAAATCGCGCACTTCCACGCCGCGCGATGCGGCCATCTGTACCGGCAGTTCATGCGGCGCCAGCGCGCGGCCGTTGCGATACACGGCGAAGTGCTTGGGCCGCTCGCTCTCGGGCGCTGACAGCGAGATATTGCTGCCCTGGGGCAGGCGCAGCAGATCGTAGGCCGCGCGATTGCCGGTGATCAGTTTGCCCTCGACGTCATGCGCGATCCACACGGCCGCAGGCACGGAATCCAGTACCGCTTTCAGCTCGGCGGCACGCTGGCGCTGCTTGCGCTCGCTGTCCATCAGCGCGCGCTCCATGCGCTTGCGTTCGGTGACGTCGTGTGCGACCAGCACGACGCGCACCACATTGCCGTCGTCGAAGATCGGCGAGATGCTCATCGTCAGGTCGATCAGGCGGCCGGACTTGTGCTGGCGCACCGTTTCGTACTGGGTAATCGGTTCGCCGGCGCAGACCTGTTTCCAGACTTTCGCTTCTCCCTCCTTGAGAAAATCCGGAAACAGGCAGAGATGGCTTTGACCCACGACTTCTTCCGCCGGGAAACCGAAGATCTGTTCCGCGCCCTTGTTCCAGGTGACGACGATGCCGTCCACGGTCTCGCTGATGATCGCGGCATTCGAGGCCTCGACCACCGCAGCGATCAGTTGGGGATGGGAGGCGACGCCGCGGCCCGAGGAGACGCGACGGGCCGTTTCGCGGGCGAACGCCGACTCGAGCGCGGATGGCCCGGCATCAACGACCTCGAGCTGAAGGCGCGTGCGCTTGTCGACCAGCGCGGCCTGCACCGCGCGCACGATCTCCACCAGCTCTGGACTGAGGTCCGAGTAGGTGTCTGCGACTTCTGTTTTCGTCACCGCCGCCTCCCTGACCAGCGGGTGTTCGGTACTAAGGTGCGGAACGATCCGCAGTGGGTCCTGCACTTGCAAGGGATCGATTTTGGCCATGGTTCGAAACCCGTCGCATACTCGCGCCCCTTAGCGGGTCTGCGAACGGATGTGGCGTCCCTTTGTTGAGAATAATTTTTCTGAATTCTAGCCTTGTGGTAACGGCTGCGGAACCAGATTAGATGGTTATTTTGCAGAAGCGAGGTTTCGGCCGAACCTCACGACGACACAGCGCAGACTTGGCAGTGTGAGTGATGGGTTGAAGTTCGGCTTCTAACCATATGATCGAAAAGCATGCATGTCGGAGTGGCTCTTTTCCTCCGCTATAATGGCCCGCGTTTCAGGCTCGCCCACAGATGGGGCAGCCCTGCTGAGGAGACAGGAATGAAGATGGAGATTTTCCGGCCGGAGCCGCCGTTATTCGTATCGCTAGAGGAAGAGCGGCTGCATATAAAACAGCGACTGGCGGCGGCATTCCGCCTGTTTTCGCGCTTCGGCTTTGACGAGGGTGTGGCGGGGCATATCACTGCGCGCGACCCGGAGCATTGGGACTGTTTCTGGGTCAACCCGTTCGCGGTCCATTTCAGCCAGATCAGGGTATCGAATCTTTCGCTGGTCAATCACAAGGGCGAAATGCTGGAGGGACAACCCTGCAACGCGGCCGCTTTCGCGATTCACTCACGCATCCACATGGCACGCCCGGAGGCAAACGCCGCCGCGCACGCGCATTCGGTCTACGGCAGGAGCTGGTCGACGTTCGGGCGCGTGCTCGATCCACTGACGCAGGATGCCTGCGCGTTCTACCGGGACCATTCGATTTATCACGAATACAATGGCGTCGTATATGACACCGACGAAGGCGACCGCATCGCCCGCGCCCTTGGGCGGAACAAGGCGGTGATCATGGCGAACCACGGTAACCTGACCGTAGGGCAGACCGTCGATGAAGCCGCCTGGTGGTACATCGCCATGGAGCGCTGCTGCCAGGCGCAACTGCTGGCGGAAGCTGCAGGCGCACCGCGCCTGATCGACGACACGAATGCGATGCTGACCCGCGAGCAGACCGGCACGCCGCACTTCGGCTGGATCGCGTTCCAGCCGCTCTATCAGCGCATCGTCAAGGAACAGCCGGACTTACTTGAATAGCAGAAGCAAAGTACCCGGTGCCCAGTAAAACTGACTGAGCACTGGTTTTTATTCCACCAGATCCTTGTAAGCGTGCCAGGTTGCGTGGCCGAGCAGCGGCACGATCACGATCAGCCCAAGCAGCGCGGTGGCGAAGCCGATCGCGGTCAGCACCACGATGGTTACGGCCCAGAGCAGCATTGCGCCCTTGGATCCGCCTACCGCACGCAGGCTGGTGATAATCGCGGTCACCGGATCGACCGGCCGGTCGAGCATCATCGGGATCGACACCACGCTGATCGAGAACACGACTGCCGCGATCACGGCGCCTGCCACGATATAGCTCACCACGAATCCGACGTACTCGCCGGACAGGAACACCTGCGCGAAGAAGTTCTCCACCATCGGTGCATCATCGCCATGGGACAGCGCGAAGATGATTGCGGATACACGTTCCCACGACAGCAGCGCGAAGGCGAGCGCCAGCCCGAACAGCGCGATCGATCCCGCGTTCGGGCGCCACGCGTCCACAGTTTCGGAGAAGGTAGCGCGTTCTCCTCTTCCCAGTCGTCGGGAAATGTCGTACACGCCCATCGCGAGGAACGGCGCGAACAGAAAGAACCCGGATACCAGTGCGGTGACCAGATAGGCGCGGTTCCAGGAAAACCCGAGAACGGCCCATCCTGCGGCCGTGATCAGGAATCCGTAACCGAGGCTGGCGGCAGGTGCGCGCAGCATGTCGGTCCATCCGCGCGCGATCCAGGACAGCGGCTGCCCCGTCGGGACGTGCCTTACGGGCGGGAGCGAATCGGATTCGGACTCGCGGCGAACGATTTCTTCCATCGTTTTCTCCTGTACGACGGTTGCTCAAGAATAACCCCGTGCCATAATTCCCCGGGTGCGCGAAGGGGATTTTGCGCGAAATCAAGAAAAGTTGCCGTAATTGCTGCTGCCGATCGGAGACCAACCCAACCCCCGCGGACTCGCGCCGGTCACCATCCTGCTGATCATGGCCAATGTGGCCGTGTTCGTGATGCTGACCATGCCGCTGTCGGCTGTGCCGCCGGATCCCCGCGACCCGCTGCTGGCGGCCTACGTGCAGGCGATTGCGCCGCATCTACCGGCGGGGATGACGCTGCCGTCGTTCCTGCAGCAGATCAGTGCCTATGATCTCATCGTTTTCGAGTACGGGTATCGCGCCGCCGCGCCATCGGCGGTGTCGCTGTTCACCGCGATGTTCCTGCACGCCAACCTGATGCACCTGCTCGGCAACATGCTTTTTCTGTGGATCTACGGAGACAATGTCGAGCACCGGCTGGGTCCGTTCCGCTTCCTGTTCTGGTACCTCGCAACCGGCGTGGCGGCCACGCTCGCGCATGCGTTCTTCGCCTCAGGATCGCAGATCCCGATGGTCGGCGCCTCCGGCGCGATCTCCGGCGTGCTCGGCTTCTACCTCATCTGGTTTCCACGCAACAAGGTGCGATTCCTGGTGCTGATCCCGTTCTTCGTACATGTCGTTCTGGTGCCGGCCTGGATCGCGCTCGGATTCTATCTGCTGATCGACAACCTGCTGCCGTTCCTGGCCGTTCCGGGCGGCACCGGTGTCGCGTACGGCGCGCACATCGGCGGATTCATCGCGGGCATGGCGGTGGCATTACTGAAGGGCGGCGGCCGCCGGACGGGCAGGCTGTGACCCGCGCTCCCGGAGAGATCGCGATGCTCGGCGCCGCGGCACTTGCCGCACGGCTGCGTACAGGCGAGCTTGGCGCGCGCGCACTGCTCGAACTGTATCTCGAGCGGATCGAACGGCTGAACGGGAAAGTAAACGCAGTGGTCACGCTGGATGCCGAACAGGCGCTCGCGCGCGTAGATGTGCTGGACCGCGCGGAGGCCGATGGCGCACTCGCGGGCCTGCCCGTCACGATCAAGGACTCGCTGGAAACCGCCGGGCTGCGCACGACCTGCGGCGCGCCGCAGTGGGCGAAGCATGTACCGTCGCGCAATGCCGACGTCGTGCAACTGGCCGTCGACGCCGGCGCGGTGGTGTTCGGCAAGACCAACGTGCCGATCTACACCACCGATCTGCAGAGCTACAACACCCTGTTCGGCACAACCTCCAATCCGTGGGATGCGACTCGCACCGCGGGCGGATCGTCAGGCGGTGCCGCGGCAGCGGTTGCCTGCGGCTTCACCGCGTTCGAGCTGGGCAGCGACATCGGCGGCTCGATCCGCACCCCGGCGCACTTCTGCGGTATCTACGGCCACAAACCGAGTTACGGCACCGTTCCGGGCCGCGGGCATATTCCGCCGCCGCCCGGTGCGGTTGCCGTGCCGGACCTGTCGGTCATCGGGCCGCTTGCGCGCCGCGCCGATGATCTGGAGCTGCTGCTCGGCACGATCGCCGCGCCCGACCCGTTGCGTGCCGACGCCTGGCGGCTGGAACTGCCGCCGGCAAGACCGGCGGATGTTGCGGGATACCGCGTAGCGGTGTGGCTCGACGATCCTGCGTTTCCACTGGATGAGCAGGTGCGCGCCGTGCTGGAAAGCGCGGTCGATCGCCTCGCGGCAGCCGGTGCGCGTGTGGTGCGCGCTCAGACCGGGATATCGCTGGAGGCCCTGTTCGACGACTATCTGCGCTTGCTGTGGTCGGTGACCACTGCGCACCTTTCTGCGAGGGCGCTCGAGCGGCTGGTGGAAGAGGGCCGGGCACATGCCGAGGACAGCTGGCAGAGAAAGCTCGCGCGTTACGCAACCCTGCCGCAGCGCGAGTGGCTGGCCGCCGATGAGCGTCGCCAACGCCTGCGGCTCAGGTTGCGCGAGTTCTTCGCCGGCTGCGATGTGCTGCTGATGCCGGTGAATCCGGTGACTGCGATCGCGCATGATCATTCCGACGACCTGATGGGCAGGACCATTCGCGTCAACGGCAATTCGCGCTGGTACTGGGAACAACTGGCCTGGATTGCGCCGGCGACGATGGCTTATCTGCCAGCGACGGTTGCGCCGGCGGGATTGGCTGCGAATGGGTTGCCGGTGGGAATCCAGATCGTCGGCGATTACCTGCAGGATCGCACGACGATCGATTTTGCGCGCCGGCTCGCGGATGTCGTCGGCGGCTTTACGCCACCGCCCGGCTTCGACTAACGGGAACCTGTCAGAGCCGCCTGACTTCGTTCAGGTGCCGGCTCCAGTAAGGCGAGTGAACCTGGTCGACTCGCACGCGCCCGCCGGTGGAGGGTGCATGCACGAAGCGCCCGTTGCCGAGATAGATGCCGACGTGCGACGACTTCTTGCCTTCCTGATCGAAGAACACCAGGTCGCCCTTGGTCAGGCCAGACGGACTTACCGCGTTTCCGACCCTGCGCAGCGACCCGGTGTCGCGCGGCACGCGCAGTCCGGCACGCGCGAAACTGTAGTGCACCAGCCCGCTGCAATCGAATCCGGCCGGGGTGTAGCCGCCGTAGCGGTATGGTTTGCCGACCATTTCGACCGCGTGATCCGCGGCGAGCACTGCGGCCGGGCTGACCGGTGCCGACGATGCGGCAGAGACCGATCTGGACGGGGAGCTGGCGCACGCGGCGAGAGAAGACGCGAGCAGTACCAGCAACAAGGGACGGATTATGATTTGCATGCATTCACCTCCGCGGCTGCATGTTGCAAGGTACGTGCCGGTGTTTTTTGCCCTGTCAGAGGAGAAATTCACTGCCGCGTCTGACATTCTCCGGCAATCGGCGACACCATGCGGCCCATTGCGAACTGTCTCCGTGCTGCGACACAAAAAACGCGCCGCAAAGCGGCGCGCTTTCGTTCGGTGGAAGCCGGATCAGCCGACCGGGACCGGTATATACGTACGCACGTTGTTGCGCTGGATCAGCAGGGCGACACGACCGCCTTGCACCTGACTCACCATGCCTTGCAATTCCTCCACCGATTTCACCGGCTTGTCGTTGACACCGAGAATGATATCGCCGCGCCGGATTCCCGCGCGTGCGGCGGCGCCGATGGCGTTTTCTACTACCACGCCGTTAACGGTGTTCAGCTGTTCGCGTTCCGCCGGTGTCAGATTGCGCAGGGCCAGCCCGAGTTCGTTCTCATTGAAGTTGCCGCGGGTCTCGACCGTGGCTACTCGTTCCGGCTCCACCAAGCCGATAGTGACGGCCTTGTCCTGCTTTTTGCCGTCGCGCCAGATCTGCAAGGTCGTGTCGGTGCCGGGGCGGATCGCCGCGATTTTGCTTGGCAGTTCGGAGAACTGTTCCAGGGTTTCGCCGGCTACGCCGACAATCACATCACCCGTGCGAAGGCCTGCCTTGTCGGCCGGGCCTCCGGCTTCCACGTTCGTCACCAGCGCTCCTTGCGGTTTCGGCATGCCGAATGACATGGCGAGCGCGTAGTCCACGTCCTGGATGTTCACGCCGATACGGCCGCGCACCACCGAGCCGGTCTCGACCAGCTGAGTCTTGACGTTGATCGCGACATCGATCGGGATCGCGAAAGAAAGTCCCATGAAGCCGCCGGTGCGACTGAAGATCTGAGAATTGATGCCGACCACCTCGCCGCGCATGTTGAACAGCGGGCCGCCGGAATTGCCGGGATTGACCGCAACGTCGGTCTGGATGAACGGCACGTAATTCGAGTCCGGCAGGCCTCTGCCCTTGGCGCTGACGATGCCGGCGGTGACGCTGTTCTCCAGGCCGAAGGGCGACCCAATCGCCAGTACCCACTCACCGACCTTCAGTTTGGCCGGATTGCCAAACTTGACGCTCGGCAGGCCCGTCGCGTCGATCTTGAGCACTGCCACGTCGGTCGGTACGTCCACGCCGATGACCTTGGCCTCATATTCGCGTTTATCGCTCAGTTTTACCGTAATGATTGCCGCGCTGTGGACCACGTGCGCGTTGGTGAGTATCAGCCCGTCTGCGCTGATAATGAACCCGGAGCCCTGGCCACGCTGCGGCGGGGCTTCGGGCTGGGGCATCGGCCGGCCGTACGGGTCGAAGAATGGCTCTCCGGGCGTCGGTTGTTGCGGGCCGGCGCCGGGCTCAGCCGGGCCTCGCTCCATACGGACGTTGACCACTGCGACGCCGTATTGCTCGACCAGCCTCGTGAAGTCCGGCAGCCCGCTGACCACCTCGGTGGCAGGCGCCGTGTTCTCGACCGCGGCGCCTGCATATGGCGCGCCGAGGGGGGCAAGAATCTGGTAGGCCCCTAGCAACACGGTGACTGCAACTGTCGCCAGCAAGACCCGTACTGTGGATTTCAACTGCATTTTGCGCTCCTTGCGTAGATCCTGTCGGGAGCCGGAGGCGGGCAGGGTGCCCGCCCCGGGAGTTCGTTGACAGACGTACCAGAACAAAGACAGTTTCGCGTAGAGACAGTTCACCCGCCGCGATCGCGCCACGGCGCGCCGTACGGATGGAACTCGCCCGGGATGCTGCTGTCTTCGGCGGTTCCGCCTGACAGCGAGCCTCAGGCCGGCGGATTCGCCTCCTCAGGCTTCGCGCCGGGGCTGCGCATGCGGTTGATGGCTTTGACCACGATGAAGATCGCCCAAGCCACAATCAGGAAATCGATCAGGGTCGCGACGAATGCGCCGTAGCGGATGACCGGCGCCCCGGCAGCCTCGGCTTCGGCCAGCGTGGCGAACTCCGCACTGCTCAAGCCTATATAGAGCTGCCGGAAATCGACTCCGCCGAGCAGCATGCCGATCGGCGGCATGATGATGTCCTGTACCAGAGAGGTCACCACCTTGCCGAACGCCGCACCGATGATGATGCCGACCGCCATGTCGACCATGTTGCCCTTGACCACGAACTCCTTGAACTCCGAAACGATGCTCATGCCTGCCTCCCTTGGGTTGAAGTACATCTCACCGCAGAGGCGCAGAGGGCGCAAAGAAACCGGGAAGTAAACCGCGGGGCCGGCGGAACTCCATTGCGCCAGGACCAACGGTCAAGGCGCAGCATGAGCGCGCCGGTGCTCGAATATTTTTGCCGCAGTTGTTCTTTAAGTGTTTTCTTTGCGCTCTCTGCGCCTCTGCGGTGAAAAAATTCCGGGTTTTCTCAGCCGCGGCCGGATTTCTCGACGCCGCACCAGCGCGCCAGGAACAGCGCAAGCACGGCGGCGACGCGGCGGGTGCTGGCGATCGATACCCATTCGTCGATGCCGTGGATGCACTCCGAAACCGGGCCGTAGCAGGTGGCGGGGGTGTCACCGTAGAGGTTGAACACGCGCGCATCGGTGGTGGCGGCACTCGCGAACCATTCGGGCTTGCTGCCGGCGACGTGCTGGTGCGCGTCGGCCAGCGCGGAGAGCACTGGCTCTGCGTGATCGATTACGCAGCCCTCCGACTGGAATCCCGTGTAGCGGATGTTGTGCGTGGTGCCGGCAAGGCGGGGATTGCTCTTGGCCACCTTCGCCAGACGCGAATCCACCGCGGCGCGGACATCGGCAGCGGCCACGCCCGGATAAAAACCGAGGCGCAGGTCCATGATGCAGCGCGTCGGAACCGAGGAGGCCCATTCACCGCCCTCGATCCGGCCGAGATTGAACTTGATGGGCGCGTCCAGGTGCCTGAATTCCGGATGGCGATTGTTCGGCCGGTTCCACTCCTCGGCGAGGCCCTTCAGGTCTTCCCAGAAGATGAACGCCGCCTCGATCGCGCTGATGCCCTGCGCCGCATTCAGCACGTGCGCCGGCTTGCCGAGCACTTCGACCTGCACCCACATCACGCCGCCCTGCGCGCGCAGGATGCTTTCATTGAACGGTTCGGGAATGACCGCCGCATCCGCGCGGTAGCCACGGTGCAGGCAGGCGAGTGCCCCGTTGCCGGTGCATTCTTCTTCGACCACGGATTGCAGATACACCTGTCCTGCGGGTTGCAGGCCGAGCTTGCCGAGCGCGCGAAAGGCGGTCACATAGGCCGCAATGCCGGCCTTCATGTCGCCGCTGCCGCGCCCGTAAAGGCGGTCGCCCTCGATGTATGGCTCGAACGGCGGCCGTGTCCACAAGTCCTCGGCGCCGATCGGCACCACGTCGATATGCCCGTTGAAGATCAGCGAGCGGCCGGTGGCGTGCCTGGGCCTGTGCACCCCGACCACGTTGTCATGGCGCGTCCAGTGTCCGACCGCCGGTGAGTATCCCGGCAACTGGCGAAGCGCCTCGTCATCTACGGCGAAGCGATCGACCGGCAGCCCCATTCCGCGGAACAGCCCCTCCATGAAATCCTGCGCCTCGGCCTCCTGTCCCAGCAGGCTGGGCAGGCGCACCAACGCCGAGGTGAGCGCGACCAGTTCGTCGCGACAATCGTCGACGACGGCCAGTATGTCTTGCTCGATCGCTGTGTCGAGCTCCACGGCGGTGTCGGGTGCATTCATGTCGGCAGGTATCCTACTATCTATTCCTATGGGTCGGCGACGCCGGAACGCGTGTGGTCTGCTACCTGCGTGGCCGCTGCATCCGGCACTTCATCGGTGGAACGTTGTCCTTGCCTGCGACCACCAGCTCGGTCTTCCAGCCGAATCCCGTGCCTTCGGTGTCGTGCTTGACGCCGGGCAGACCGCGCTTGAGAAAGCTCGTCACGTAAACCGGCGCCATCAACTGGTGATCTTCCGCGCGCATCCAGGATTCGCCCGCCGGACTGCTGTGTTTCATGCCTTCCAGCGCGTATGCGACTTTGACCGGGTCGGTCGATTTCGTCTGCTCGAGCGCCTGCACGAACATCTCCATGGTCTGCCACACCGGCAGAAAATCCATGGGCGCAATCGACCGGTACTTGCGGCCGTAGTGCTCCAGTTTCTTCTCCCAGGCAGGCCCGGCCTCGTTGATGTGCCAGGCCATCACTGTCTTGATGCGATCTGCCCCGGAACTGCCGATCGCGGTGGGCGTGCCCCACACCCAGGCATGCGTGGTGTAGTAATTCACGTTCAGCCCGGATTGCTCGCCCGCCTTGATCAGCAGGATCAGATCATTGCCCCAGTGCCCGGTGAGCACGCTGTCCGCGCCCGACGCCCGGATCTTCGAGACGTAAGGCGCGAAGTCCTTCACCCGGCCCAGCGGCACCAGGTCGTCGCCGACGAACTCGACGTCGTCGCGCTTGGCGATGAGCATCTGCCGCGCTGCGCGCCGGAACGAGTGTCCCCATGCATAATCCTGGTTGATCATGTACACCTTGCGCACAGACTTTTGCGCTGCCATGTGGTCGGTCAGCACGTTGATCTGCATGTCGCTGTGCGGCTGGAAACGGAAGTGCCAGAAGCTGCACTTGTCCTCGGT
>DATKEK010000162.1:0-6992 GCA_035512195.1 Burkholderiales bacterium | reverse complement strand
ATGTCTGGATCGCCGTAAGGCGAGCCGAACACATTGACTCCGGCATCACGTTGATCGGGCTTCGCCCGCTAAACGTGAGCCTGCGCCGCAACAAGCCGCTATGCGGCGTGTTGTCCCACCCTCGTCTGTTGGCGTCCGTGTCACTCTTCACTCCGAGGGATGTCTGGATCGCCACAAGGCGAGCCAGACACATCGACTCCGGCATCACATTGATCGGGCTTCGCCCGATAAACTTGAGCCTGCGCCGCAACCAGCCGCTGCGCGGCGTGTTTTCCCACCCGCCGTGATCATCATGTTCCACCTTCTTCGGCAGACTGAACAAGCTTTCTAACGCGGAGCTCCGGTGGCGGTTTCACCGGCTTCGCTTTTTCGCAACACCTCTCCCGACAAAAGCAAACAAGGGGCCATAAGCCCCTTGTTCGGATATACGCCCGGCAATACCGCCAATGCGGTGTCTACCAATAATCAACACGTTGCCGATGCATGCCAATTTTCGAGACTATCAAGTTGCCGGATTAGAGCCTTTCGTGCCGCGACAGTTCCGGGGCATTTTGGACGGTCGGTTATAATTCCGCGCCGCCAAAGTTGCCGCCCGGAGGCTAATGCTCGAAGCCATTGCACTGTGCTGTACCCGCGGAGAGCGCAGCCTCTTTGCAGATCTTTCCTTCGGACTTCCCCAAGGCATCGCCTTGCGGGTACGTGGAGAAAATGGCAGCGGCAAGACCAGCCTGTTGCGAATACTGGCGGGACTGGCGCCGGCTGCTGGCGGTGAGGTGCGCTGGAAAGGTGCCCTGCTGTGCGATCTCGGCGAGGATTACCTGTCGCAGATCGTGTTCATCGGCCATGCCAATGCGCTCAAGGACGATCTGTCCGCGGTAGAGAACCTGCGCTATGGTCTTGCGCTTTCGGGAATTGCCGTCGCCGAAGCGGCCTGCCGCGCGGCGCTGGCGGAAGACGGCCTGGGGCGGATCGCCGATCTTCCGGTGCAATGGCTGTCGCAGGGACAGAAGCGGCGTACGGCGCTTACACGACTGGCGTTCTGCCGTTCCCGTCCGCTGTGGATTCTGGACGAACCGTTCAGCGCGCTGGATGGGAGCGCGGTTTCGCGACTGGCGGAGCGCCTGCAGCGGCATCTCGGCGACGGTGGCATGGTGGTGTTTACGACGCATCAGGAAGTCCCGCTCGGGTTCGTCACGCAGGGACTGGAACTGCAGTGAACGCCGGACTCGCTCAAGTCTGCGGCGCACTGATTGCGCGGGATGCGTTGATTGCCCTGCGCCGGCGTGCGGACGTGTTGACGACGTTTTTTTTCTTCGTGATTGTCGTCAGCCTGTTCCCGCTCGGGGTGGGGCCGGAGCCGGAGCGCCTGCGGGAGATTGCTCCAGGCGTGGTGTGGGTGGCCGCACTGCTGGCATCGATGCTGGCGCTGGGACGGTTGTTCGCGGCGGACTTCGCGGACGGCACGCTGGAGCAGATGGCGCTGGCGCCGCAGCCGCTGTCGGTTCTGGTGCTGACCAAGGTTGCCGCGCACTGGCTGACCACCGGGTTGCCGCTGGTGGTGATTTCGCCCGTGCTGGGGCTGCAGTTCGGCCTCGCCGGGGATGCACTGCTGGTGCTGGTCTGGTCGCTGCTGATCGGCACGCCGGTGCTGTCCCTGATCGGCTCTGTCGGCGCGGCATTGACCCTCGGCGTTAGAGGAGGGGGGGCGTTGACCGCGCTGCTGGTGCTGCCGCTATATATCCCGGGGCTGATTTTCGGGGCTGGCGCAGTCGGCGCGGTGCAGGCGGGACTGGGGGTGGCGGGACATCTGTCGATGCTCGGCGCCATCCTGTTGCTGGCGCTGGCAACGACGCCCTGGGCGACTGCCGCGGCGGTGCGCATCGCGCTTGAATAGAATGGCCAAGGGCAAGGATGAAGGATGAAGGGGAAAGTCTTATCCGCGCGGTCGACCGGAGCACTCGTGCCGCTGACCGTTTCGCTTGAGTAAAGAATCAGGATTTTCGCGTTGAGCATCTGGAAGTATTCCTCGCCGCAGGTTTTCTATCCCATCGCCGGGAGCATGGTGCCGTGGTTCGCCGGCGCTGCGGCCATGCTCACCGTGCTCGGGCTGTATGTCGGTTTCTTCGTGGCACCCACCGATTTCCAGCAGGGCGAGGCTTACCGGATCATCTTCATTCACGTTCCGGCGGCATGGATGTCGATGTTCATCTACCTGGTCATGGCGTTCTGGGCCGGGGTGGGCCTCGCGTTCAACACGCGGCTGTCGTCGATGATGGCGCACGCGTTGGCGCCGACCGGCGCGCTGATGACGTTCATCGCGCTGTGGACCGGCGCGCTGTGGGGCCGTCCTACCTGGGGCACATACTGGGTATGGGATGCGCGGCTGACTTCCGAGCTGATTCTGTTGTTTCTTTATATCGGCTACATGTCGCTGGCGGCGGCGATCGACGACCCGCGCCGCGCCGACAAGGCCTCGGCGGTGCTGGCGCTGGTCGGGGTCGTCAACATTCCGATCATCTATTTCTCGGTGCAGTGGTGGAACACCCTGCACCAGGGCGCGTCGGTCAGCCTGACCCGCGCGCCGAGCATGGCGACCACCATGCTCACCGGCATGCTGATCATGGTTTTCGCCTTCTGGATGTATTCCATCGCGGTGTCGCTGGTGCGGCTGCGGCATATCATTCTCGAGCGCGAGCGCAACGCGGCGTGGGTCACGGAGATACGCGCGGGTTGATACGGATGTGCGCCGGGTTCCCGGCTCACGATGTGTTGGTGACAGGGATTTAAAACGGAGGTTGACTGACGGTGCAGTGGGGTAGCGTTTCGGAATTCTTCGCGATGGGCGGCTACGCGTTCTTTGTCTGGGGCTCGTACGCGGTGACATTTCTGGTGCTTGCCGTCGAGACGGGCCTGCTGATGCGCCGCGGCAGAACTCTGCGCGACCGCACGGGTCGTATGGCTGGACCCGGAGAAGCGACGCAATGAAACCCCGCCATAAACGCCTTGCCCTGATCGTATCCGGGCTGGCCGCCATCGCAATCGCCGCAGGACTGATTCTCAACGCCTTCCAGAGCAACCTGGTTTTTTTCTATACCCCCACGCAGGTGGCCGACGATGAAGCGCCGGTCGGCCGCAACTTTCGCATCGGCGGCCTGGTCGAGGAAGGCAGCGTCCAGCGCGAGGGCGTCAACGTGCGCTTCATGGTGACCGATACGGCGAAAAGCATCCCGGTCGTCTACAGCGGCATCCTGCCGGACCTGTTCCGTGAAGGGCAGGGCGTGGTGGCGCAGGGCCGGCTGGAAGCCGGGCAGTTCCGCGCCGACCAGGTTCTCGCCAAGCATGACGAGAACTACATGCCGCCGGAGGCCGCCGAGGCGGTAGAACGCGCGCACAAGGCAATGCGCGAATCCCAGAACACGCTGGTCGAGGGCGGGGACTACAAGTGATTCCGGAGCTCGGAAATTTTGCGGTTATTTGCGCGCTGTGCATCGCCTTCGTGCAGGCGATCGTGCCGCTGGCAGGCGCGGCGCGCGGCAACGTGGCGTGGATGAACGTCGCTCGCCCCGCGGCTCAGGGCCAGTTCGTGTTCATCGCGATCGCGTTCGGTTGCCTCGCCTATTCCTTCCTGAGCAACGATTTTTCGGTGCTGAACGTGGCGTCGAACTCCAACTCGATGCTTCCGTGGTACTACCGGATCACCGCAACCTGGGGCAGTCACGAAGGCTCACTGCTGCTCTGGGTGCTGATGCTGGCCGGCTGGATGCTGGCGGTTTCGGTTTTCAGCCGCCATCTGCCGCTGGAGATGCTGGCGCGCATCCTTGGCGTGATGGGGCTGGTTTCGATCGGCTTCCTGCTGTTCATGCTGTTCACCTCGAATCCGTTCGACCGTCTGCTGCCGCCGGCTGCGGACGGGCGCGACCTCAATCCGCTGTTGCAGGATCCGGGGATGATCATTCATCCGCCGATGCTGTACATGGGCTACGTCGGATTCTCGGTGGTGTTTGCCTTCGCGATTGCGGCGCTGCTGGGCGGCAGGCTCGATGCAACGTGGGCGCGCTGGTCTCGTCCGTGGACTATCACCGCGTGGATGTTTCTCACCGTCGGCATCGCGCTTGGAAGCTGGTGGGCGTATTACGAACTCGGCTGGGGCGGCTGGTGGTTCTGGGATCCGGTGGAGAACGCCTCGTTCCTGCCATGGCTCACCGGCACCGCGCTGATGCACTCGCTGGCGGTGACCGAGAAGCGCGGCGGCTTCAAGGTGTGGACGGTGCTGCTGGCGATCGTCACCTTCTCGCTCTCCTTGCTCGGTACCTTCCTGGTCCGCTCCGGCGTGCTGACCTCGGTGCACGCGTTCGCCACCGATCCGACGCGGGGTGTGTTCATTCTGGCGTTCCTGGTGATCGTGGTCGGCGCCTCTCTCGCGCTGTTCGCCTGGCGGGCGCCGCGCGTCGGGCTCGGCGGCCAGTTTGAACCGGCTTCGCGGGAATCCGCGCTGCTTGCGAACAACGTGGTGCTGCTGGTGGCCGCGGGGTCGGTGCTGCTCGGCACGCTATATCCGCTGTTCCTCGATGCGCTCGGGCTCGGCAAGCTTTCGGTCGGTGCGCCGTATTTCGAGGCGGTGTTCGTGCCGATCATGGCGCCGGCAATCTTCCTCATGGGGGTCGGTCCGCTTGCCAAGTGGAAACTCGCGAGCATTCCGGACCTGGCGACGCGGCTGAAGTGGGCATTCGGGGTGGCGCTGGTGACCGCGCTGCTGCTGCCGTTCACGATGGGCAGGTGGACGCCGATGATCGCATTCGGTTTCCTGCTGGCGCTGTGGGTGATGACCGCGGGCTTCGCCAACCTGTGGGAGCGCCTGTCGCAGCTTTCCTTGTCGAGCGGCGGCTCGCGTGCGAAGCAGCTCGGCAGGCTGCCACGCGGCTACTATGGCATGCTGCTCGCGCACTTCGGCATCGGCGTGTTCATCATCGGCGTCACCATGGTGAACAGCTATGAGATCGAGCGCGACGTCGAACTGGCGAAGGGCGAATCCGTCGAGGTCGCCGGTTACGAGTTCCGCCTGGACGGGCTGATGGAAGTCGAAGGTCCTAATTACGACGCGACCCGCGGCATCGTCACGGTGCTGAAGAACGGCAAGGTACAACGCACGATGTATCCGGAGAAGCGCATGTACATCGTGCAGCAGATGCCGATGACCGAAGCCGCGATCAACAGCGGAATCACCCGCGACCTGTACGTCTCGCTCGGCGATCCCGTCGGTGGCGGCGCCTGGGTGGTGCGCGTGTACTACAAACCCTTCGTCAACTGGATCTGGGGCGGCGCTTTCCTGATGGCGCTGGGCGGCATGCTCGGCGTTACCGATCGCCGTTACCGGCTGGCGCGGAAGGCGGAACAGACGGCGCGGGACGCCCTCGCGGCGCAGCCGGCAGCGTAACCGGAGCGGCATGACGAAGTTTCTGCTTCCGCTCGGCGTATTCCTGGTGATCGCGGTGTTTCTCGGCGTCGGTCTGACGCTGAATCCCCGTGAAGTGCCTTCGCCGCTGATCGGTCAGCAGGCGCCAGCTTTCACGCTCACGCATTTGCACGCGCCGGACAAGTTCGCGACGCTGGAAGACCTGCGTGGCCAGGTGTGGCTGCTGAACGTCTGGGCCTCGTGGTGCGCCCCTTGTCTGGAAGAACATCCGTATTTCGTCGACCTCGAGCGTACCGGTGAAGTGCCGATATTCGGGCTCAATTACAAGGACGGGCGCGACGCGGCGCTGAAATGGCTGAGCCGGCATGGCGATCCATACCGGTTGATCGTGCGCGACGCGGACGGACGGGTCGGCATCGACTATGGCGTCTACGGCGTGCCGGAAACTTTTGTCATCGACAAGCAAGGGATCATCCGCTACAAGCACATCGGTCCGGTCGACCGCAAGGTGCTGGAAGAGCGAATCCTGCCGCTGGTGAGAAAGCTGCAATCATGAAGGTCACGCTGAATGCCTTGTTTTTTGCCTGTCTGGTGTTCGGCGGATCCCCGTTTGCAGTTGGCGCGGACCGAGATCCCGAGATCGAAGCGCGGGTGACGCGGCTCGCGAACGAGTTGCGCTGCCTGGTGTGCCAGAACCAGTCTCTCGCGGAGTCGAATGCGGATCTGGCGATCGATCTGAAAAACCAGGTGCGGGAGATGGTGAAGGCGGGCAAGTCGGACAACGAAATCCGCGAATTCATGGTGGCGCGCTACGGCGACTTCGTGCTGTACAAGCCGCCGGTCAAGGCGACCACGGTGCTGCTCTGGGCGGGGCCGTTTTTGCTGCTGCTGGCTGCAGTGGGCGGAGCGGCACTCTATCTGCGCCGCCGCCATGAGCGTATCGCCGAGTCGCGCCTGACGCCGGAACAGCGCGCCCGCGCCGAGGCGCTGCTGGAAACCGACCGGGGTGCCCGATGATGGGATTTGCCGCGGTCGCCGCGGGCCTGGTCGGGCTGGCGCTGATTTTCGTGCTGCGACCGCTGTTGCGGGATCAGGCGCAGCGAGCAGCGCAGCCCACTCGCGACGAATCCAACCTGCAGATCATCCGCGACCAGTTGGCCGAACTCGAACTCGATCTGCGTAGCGGTGCGATCGAGGCGGAACAGCACACCCAGGCGCGAGCCGACTTGGAGCGGCGCGTGCTGGAAGAAACCGGCAACCCGGCGGAAGGGCGGCCACAAGGCTCGCGGTCCAGCATGACACTGGTTGCAGGGATCGCCTTCGTGTTACCCGTCTCGGCCGCGCTGCTGTATCTGCATCTGGGCGAACCCGATGGACTGCGCGTCGAACCGCACCAGGCGCAGGGCGTTTCCAGCATCACGCTCGACCAGTTCGACGACATGACACAGCGACTCGCCGCCCGGCTGAAGGAAAATCCGGATGATGCCGAAGGCTGGTCGATGCTCGGCCGCGCCTACAAGGCGCTCGAGCGTTACGACGAATCGCGGCGGGCCTGGGCGCGTGCGGCGCAGCTTGCGCC
>DATKEK010000161.1:0-2302 GCA_035512195.1 Burkholderiales bacterium | reverse complement strand
CCGCGCACCGCGTCGCCTCCGCCAGCCGCGCATGCCGCGCGAATACCTGATCGAGTCCCTCCTCCAGCAGCATCGCGATCGCCTCGCGCAGACCGTACAGCAGATTGGTTGCCGGCGTGTACGGGAAGAAGCCGCTGCGGTTTGCCGTGAGCATCTCGTCCCAGCTCCAGTAGGCGCGCGGCAGTTTCGCCGATTCCGATGCAGTCAGCGCCTTGTCGCTCAGCGCATTGAAGCTGAGGCCGGGCGGCAGCATCAGACCTTTCTGCGAGCCGCCGACGGTGACGTCCACGCCCCATTCGTCGTGGCGATAGTCGATCGAGCCGAGCGAAGAGATCGTGTCCACCAGCAGCAGCGCGGGATGGCCGCTGCGGTCGATTGCCTTGCGCACCGACGCGATGTCCGTGGTGACGCCGGTCGATGTTTCGTTATGCACCACGCAGACCGCTTTGATTGCATGCGCGCGGTCCTCGCCCAGCCGTGTTTCGACCTGCGCCGCGTCGACGCCGCTGCGCCAGTCGCCGGGCACGAAATCGACCTGCAATCCGAGGCGCTGTGCGAGCCGGCGCCAGAGCGCGGCGAAATGCCCGGTCTCGAACATCAGCACGCGGTCGCCCGGCGACAGCGTGTTCACCAGCGCCGCCTCCCAGGCGCCGGTGCCCGATGCCGGATAGACGATCACCGGATGCCGCGTCCTGAAAATCTGCTGCAGGCCGTCCAGCACCTCGCGTCCGAGCCGCGCGAACTCCGGGCCGCGGTGATCGATGGTCGGACGGTCGATCGCGCGCAGCACGCGGTCGGGCACGTTGGTGGGACCGGGAATCTGCAGGAAATGTCGTCCGCTGCGATAAGGCATCGCGCCAAGACCGGTCAGCATGAGGGGAGCGGCGAGGGTACTCAAGTTTGCCAGTGGCGACAAGGCGGCGGGCCCGGTCATCGGAGACGGGTTGTGAACACCGCCTCGGGTATCATTCGACCGGTCTTCATTGTCCGCCAAACCTCGGTGAACGCACCGGTCTTCCCCGTCCGACTGCTGGCAAGGCGCGCCGCCGCGCACCCGCTCGAACAGCGGCTGCGCCGCGAGTTCGACGGCGAGGTGCTGTTCGACGCATTCTCCCGCGGGCGCTATGCCACCGACGCGTCGATCTACCAGATCGAGCCGGTCGGCGTAGTGGTGCCGCGCACCGAAGAGGCTGCGCAAACTGCGCTGCAGATCGCAGCCGACGCCGGCGTGCCGGTGCTGCCGCGCGGAGCCGGCACCTCGCAGTGCGGACAGACGGTCGGCGCCGCGCTGGTGATCGACTGCTCCAAGCATCTCGACCGCATTCTGCAGGTGGACGCAGAACGCGCCGAGGCGATCGTGCAGCCTGGCGTGGTGCTCGACCAACTGAACGCGGCGCTGCGGCCCCACGGTTTGTGGTTTCCGGTGGACGTGTCGACTTCCGCGCAGGCCACCATCGGCGGCATGGCGGGAAACAAGTCCTGCGGCGCGCGCTCGATCCGTCACGGCAACATGGTGCATAACGTGAACGCGATCGAGGCGTGGCTGGCGGACGGCGCGTGCTTCACGTTCGGCCCGAGCGGGGACGCTGCAACGGGGCCGGCCGCATACCGCGACCTCGTCGCGAAGATCCAGGCGATCGCGCGGCGCGAGGCCGCGGAGATCGCGGCGCGCTGGCCGACCGTGCTGCGGCGCGTGCAGGGTTACAACCTGGACATGGTGCAACCTGGCGATGCACACAACCCGCAGCCGCACAATCTCGCGCACTTGCTGGTGGGCTCGGAGGGCACGCTCGCCTTCTCCAGGCGGATCACCCTGAAACTGGCGCCGCTGCCTGCGCACAAGGTGCTCGGCGTCGTGCATTTCGCCGATTTCTATCGCGCCATGCAGTGCACGCAGGACATCGTCGCACTGGATCCGGATGCGGTCGAGCTGGTCGACCGCACCATGATCGGGCTGGCGCGGGACAACGCCGCGTTTCGTCCGACAGTAGAGCGATTTCTGCGCGGCGATCCGGATGCCATCCTGCTGGTCGAGTTCGCCGGTGACGATGGCGACGCGCAGTTGCGCAAGTTGCGACGGCTGGTCGAATTGATGGGCGACCTCGGCCTGCCGGGCAGCGTGGTCGAAGTCACCGACGCGAAACTGCAGAAGGCAATCTGGGAAGTGCGCAAGGCCGGGCTGAACATCATGATGTCGATGAAAGGCGACGGCAAGCCGGTGTCCTTCATCGAGGATTGCGCCGTTCCGCTGGAGCATCTCGCCGAGTACACCGAGCGTCTCACCCGCGTGTTCGAGAAGCAC
>DATKEK010000160.1:0-7448 GCA_035512195.1 Burkholderiales bacterium | reverse complement strand
GATTTCCATCCGGCACTCACCCGCGAGCTTGAGGTTTTGAGTTCCACATTTACGCGGCCCGGTGTGAGGATGCGCGGCCGTCCCGCGTTTTGCGGGACGGAACTCCAAACGGGCGCCGCCGGGACAAGCCAGCCTGCTTTGAATTCGAAGGTGAGGGGGAGTGTGCGTCGGCCAGTGACCTGGCGGTCCGGACCGGCTGCGCCGCGTTCGTGTCGAGGGCAGGGCTCATCCGGGTTCCCGGCGAGGCTGCACCTCACCCCTCGAGTATCGACCCGCCGGGCGCGCCACAGAATCCGAATCCTTTGTCACCAGCTCAATAGACTTGCGGCATTGATACAGATTTCTGTACCATAAATTCATGAAGACAACGCTCGACATCAATGACCAGTTGCTCGCAGACGCCAAGGCGCTGGCCGCACAGCAGCGCACCAGCCTGACGCGCGTGATCGAGCAGGGGCTTCAGCTTCGCCTGCGCTCCCACGCGGCACCGCCGCGCGGCCGGCTCCGCCTTCCCGTCTTCAAGGGACGTGGCGGCCTGGTGGCCGGGGTCGACTCGCTGAGCAACAAGGCACTGCTGGCAGCATTGGGCGATGACGCCTGACGTCAACGTGCTTGTAGCCGCTTCGCGGAGCGATCACCCATACCACGCGGTCGCGCGAAGCTGGCTTGAAGGGGCCGCCTCAGTTGCGGCTTCGGGCAGCCCGCTGGTCCTGATGCCGATGGTGCTGGTCAGCTTCCTGCGTCTGGTCAGTAGCCCCAGGATCTTCCACGAACCAACTCCCGTCAAAGACGCTGTGGCCTTTATCGATGCACTGCTTGCAGCTCAAGGTGTCCACCTGGCACCGCTTGGCCCCGAGTGGCCTCGCCTGCGGCAACTCTGTGTTGACATGCAACTCAAGGGTAATGCGGTACCGGATGCGTGGCTTGCCGCTGCGACAATACACTTGGGTGAGCACCTCGTAAGTTTTGATCGTGACTTCAGGAAACTGATCGGCAGGGCGCAGTTCACCTTGCTCAAGGTGAATGAAGCCAGGCTCTGAAATGTCGGCATCGAAGAAAATGCGCGCCGCTGCATCATCAGGAACCTGGTGCCTCCTCCTGATGCTTGTCGGTTGCGACTTCACGGCCAAGCCGCAGGTTGTCGTCAACGACGTGACCAATATCAATCCGATCGTGGTCGACCAGGTGATCCGGCCGACGACGACGGCCGAAATCAAGGCTGCGATCAAGGCGCACACCGGGCCGGTCTCGATCGGCGGTGGACGCTTCAGCATGGGCGGGCAAACCGCTACCGAGCGCGCTCTGCAGATCGACATGCGCAGTTTCAACAAGATTCTCAAACTCGACGTGGCCGCACGCAAAGTCACCGTGCAGGCGGGAGCTCTTTGGCGCGACATCCAGGAGGAGATCGACCAGCACGACCTCTCGATCCAGATCATGCAAACCTACTCGAACTTTACCGTCGGCGGCTCGCTCAGCGTGAACTCGCATGGACGTTACGTCGGCCAGGGCCCGCTCGTGCTCTCGGTCGAATCGATCCGCCTGGTGCTCGCCGATGGCAGCGAGATCTCGGCGTCGCGAGCCGAGAACACCGACGCATTCCTGGCGGCGATCGGCGGCTACGGCGGTATCGGCGTCATCACCGAGGCGACGCTGAATCTGGCGAAGAACGAGAAGATCCGCCGCGAGCTGAAGCTCCTTCCGGTGAAAGACTACAAGGCGTACTTCTTCCAGCACGTTCGCGATTCGAAAGATGCGGTCTTTCACAACGGCGACCTGTTTCCGCCGGACTTCGACAACATGAAGCTCGTCACCTGGTATCGCACCGACAAGCCGCTCACCAATCCGCGCAGACTCATCCCGCGCGATCAGAAGTACTGGTTGGGGCCCAACGCAATATCCACGATCTCGACGATTCCCTTCGGCTCAGAGCTCCGGGCGAACGTACTGGAGCCGCTGCTCAACTCCGGCGAGATGGTGGTTTGGCGCAACCACGAGGCAAGCTACGACGTCGCCGAGCTCGAGCCGTCGACGCCGCGGCTGATCTGGACCTACGTTTTGCAGGAATATTTCGTTCCGGTCGCACGCTTCGATGAGTTCGTTCCGAAGATGCGCGCGGTCTTGCGCAAGCACGACGTCAACGTCATCAACATCTCGGTCCGCCATGCGCTTCCAGACCCGGGTACCTATCTCTCCTGGGCTCCCGAGGAAGTCTTCTCGTTTGTCGTGTACTACAAGCAGAGGACGACCGATGCTGCGAAAGGCCAGGTTGCGGTCTGGACGCGTGAGATGATCGACCAGGTGCTCTCTGTCGGCGGCCGCCACTATCTTCCGTATCAGATCCACGCCACCAGCGAGCAGTTCAAGAGCGCTTATCCCGGACACGTCGAGTTTTTTGCCGCGAAGAAAAAGTATGATCCGACCGGAAAGTTCCGCAACAAACTCTGGGACGCCTACAAGCCCGAGCCCTAGCCCACCGTGAGGAAGCTCCGCGCGATGAACCGGGCCCCGCCTTCAACCCACGGTATCAAGGCCACTGCTTGCGTTGTGTCTTGGTCCACGGTGAGTTGCACATCACGCAGTCGTCACCAAAGAAGTACCGCTTCGCATCCTGGTCGTTGTAGATGAAGATGGTCTGCACCTGTGAGGCTTCGTAGGTTGGAGCCAGCCAGGACTGGCCGTCTACGGGCCGCAATCAGGCTGGTGGCGGCGGGCTCGGGCTCAACAAAAGGCCACTTATGCGTGCGCGCGACATGAAAGATCGGCCCTCGCCAGTCGTCATGTTCAATATGGGGCAGAACAATGTCATGCAGAAGCCGGCGCAGAAGCAGCTCGGCGCCCTTGTCGCGCCCCACCTTGAGACCCTGTACCGGATGGCATACCGCCTGGTGCGCAACACCGCCGATGCCCAGGATCTGGTCCAGGACACCTGCGTTGCCGCGTGCAACAACCTGGCGTCACTTGCCGCAGCCGATTCACCGCTGCGCTGGCTGCTGCGTGTACAGCACAACCGGTTCATCGACGGACATCGCCGCCGTGGCCGCTCGCCCATCGTCCCCGCGGAGGAATCGGCAGAGGTTGATGAAGTTGCCAGCGATCTGCCCGAGCCCTCTCAGATCGTGCAGCAGTTCCAGGATCTGCAGCTGCTGGAACAGGCCTTCCTCCAGCTTGATCCCGTGGAGCGCATGCTGCTATCGCTGCGCGCCGAGGAGTACGACCTGCCTGCGATCGAGGCCATTACCGGAATCAGTCGCAGCGTGCTCAGTGTCCGGTTGCATCGCGCGCGCGTGCGGCTGGCCCGGAACATTGCCGACATGCACCGCGAGGCGGGCGGCATCCGCCACATCAGGAGCAGAACATGAACTGCCAGGACATTTCGCGCATTGCGGACACGGGCCGTATCCGCACGCTGCCGGAGGCCGAACGCCTTGCGGCCGAAGCGCATGTGCTCTCCTGCAGCCGTTGCGCGGCGGTCTGGTCGGTGCACTCGGGGCTGCTCGCGCTCGACGTCCCCCCGATGCCGGCGGAGGTGTCGCTGCGCCTCGGGACAATGGCAGCATTGCCAGTCCGCCAGCACGGCAGGTATTCGCCGCGACGCCTGGGCGTGATCGGTGGCCTGGTAGTGCTCTCGGCCGCGGCTGGCATGTTCATCTGGCGCATGGGGGAGTCGCAGCTGCCGGTGTCTTCGCCTGCTGCGGGCGGCGTCGTGCAACTGCCTGTCGACGATGCGCACCCGACCGGCGACACGGTGCCCACCATGACGCTGCCGCCGGCCCGTCCAACGGCCTCGGCCACGGTCCTGCTCGACGAGGCGGCTATGTGCGAGCAGACGCTCAGTGACCTGGAACAGTTCGCACTGCAGGAGCTGGCCGCGGTCGAATCCGATCCGTCCACGGAACGGGACGAGGACTGGTGGCGCGTCGAACTGGAAAATCTCCAGCACAGGGCGGCCGGCTCCCGTGACCCGGAACTGTTCCTGACCTCGGTCCTGCTCGATCCTCCCGAGCGCAAGGTGTCGGAGGATCCGCTTGCGCGCACTACACTGGTGGATCTGGGTGTGCGCGCCACCGAAGCCGCCTCGCCGCTGATGGCGTGGCATGCGCTACGCGCATGCGTCGAGGCGGGCCAGTCCTGTCCGTACGAACACCTGGTTCAACGCCTTTTCGAGGCAGACCGGGAGAACGCGGAGAGCTGGGCGTTGCTGGCCACCTTCCGATACCGGCGGGGCGACGTTGCCGGCGCGCTGGCTGCGATGCAGGGCGCGGCGCGCGCTCCCAAGGCAACCGTGTACTGGGCCCAGACGGTAGCGCTGGCCGAACGTTCACTTGCCGCCCGGACTGAATTCACCTTCCAGGACCGCATCGGGGCCGCGTTCGGTGCGGCAGCAGGGACTCTGCCTTCCCCTTCGGCCCTGGGGGACATGTGCAGGGCGGAGTCCACCACGAGGCGCGCGTGGGGCGAGGCCTGTCTGGCGTTTGGCGTGTTGCGAGGGGAGCGCGCAGATACAACGATGGCGCAGTTGCTGGCCTACTCGATTCGTGAGCGGGCGATGACAGCCCTGGGCGAGACCGGACTTGCCGCGGAAGATGCCGCAGGTTACGCACTGTTCGGAGCTCAACGGGTCGAGGGTGGGCTGGCTCCGGTCGGAAGTTTGTTCAGTGCCTTGTATGTGACCAACCCGGCGCGGTTGCACGCGTATCTCGACGCGATCCAGCAGTTCGGGGAAGAAGCGGGCGCGCGCGTGGTATACCGGCAGCAATTGCCGTTGCTGCTGCAGCGTGCCGGCCTGCTGGAGCGGGAGGGAGTGCGGGAATGCGTGGCGCAGTATTTCGAGCCGCGGACGCCGATGGGAACCCGCGCCGCGACTGCCGCGCATCAGTTCCAGGTCGCGGATGAATTCATGGTATCCGTGCGCGGCGGCAGGAACTTGTCGACGGTGGCGCGGGTCCGGCCGGATGGAACGTTCATGATGCCACTGACTGCCGCGACCACGACGGGACGCACGACGGCAGACGAACTCGAGCGCCAGATCACGGCCGGTGGCAGGGCGGTAGGCCCACTCGAACAGGAAATCGCTGCGGTCGGCAAGACGCCGGGAGAGCTCGAGCGTGAGATCGTGACGCTACTCACCAGGCGCGATCAGACTCCCGAAGTGCTGGTGATCCTGCTCTCACCCCGATCGCGCGAGCAACTCCGCCTCGAGTTCGACAATGCATTGCGGGAAGCGGCGGAATAACCTGGTCGATCCTCGTTTCCGGCTCCCGGTCATCCCGGATCGCGCAGGATCAGGGTACGCGCAGCACCCGCCGCGGCAGCAGCGATGGCGCCGTCAGGTTCGGCAGCCATCGCGTCGATCCGGCGGTCCAGTTCGCGCATCTGCTGTCTCGCGGTCTGGCGCAGGCTCCAGAACGACAAGGTGCCCATCGCGATCATCAGCACGCCGAGCCAGTAGTGATGGACGGCCACCTGGATGAGACCGCACGCCGCCAGGATCAGTGCAAACCATATCGGCGCTCCGCGGCCGCGAGCGGTGCGCACCAGGCGTCCACGGCGCTGCTGCAGCAGCGCCGTGCGCAGTCCATCGATGGGGTCCGGGGCGATGAGGGTCAGCTTGTTTGCCATGGCGACGGCCCTTGTAGCTGCTTGCGCAGCAGGTTGTCCAGCGGTCTGCATGGGCCGAAAGCGGGACGGTCCTGTTGCGCAGCACCCCGGTATTCGACCGGTTGGTGCTGCTGGAAACGGAGTGGGTGCTGCGAAGCCGGTACGAACTGTCGAAGACGGAGATCCTGTCGGCATTTTTCACTCAACCGACACGTGAGATGGAACTTCGAGTCCGCTATTCGCTTCTGCCCTGTTGTGACGGACTCAGCGATGCCGAAAGACAATGGTCAGCTCGCGAGGCGCCAGCTGACCGCTTGAAAACTCCTGCGCGCTGACCTGATCTAGCGCAAAGCCGGTGTTGTCTTCCACCGCGACCTTGCGGATGTCGCGGGTAACAGGGCGGGCAGTGGCCGAGCGCGTAAGCGGAGCGCAGGCAGCGAGGTTCAGGCCATTGCCGGGTGCAGCGGATTCGACGCGGACGATGTCCCGCGTAGTGGCAAGCAGCTGCGGTGACGAGCAGGGAGTCAGGACCAGCCGCAGCTGATCCTGACCCTTGGTGGCAGTGAACTCGTAAGGTCCCAGTGTTGCGTGCTGTGCAGCTGCAACTTCCACGCGATCGATCTGCGACTGCTGCCCGGCCGGATTGATGTTGTACACCTCGACCAGGCCTGGCAGCGTGGGGCGGTAGTGCACGATGAAACGTTCGCCACTGCGGAACTCGTGCGTCGCGGGATTCACCGGAATCGTGCCGCCACCAGGCAATTGCGCATGGATCTCGTAGGCCAGGCCTGCGAACACAATGGGAGAGTTGCCTGCCGGTGAAGCGAAGACAGGATCTGGCGGCACCGAGTAGCCGGTACTGGCATCGTAGAACATGGCAGAGCCCACCTGCGCGTAAGCAGGAGGTGGGGCGTCAGAGGCGTATGCAGGCGGCACATCAGTCGCGCCCGCAGGTGTAAATTGCGGTGCGGGTGCGTACTGGGGTGATGGCGCGTACGCAGTTGAGGGCGCATCGGCTGGCGGCGGTGCACCGGTTGCTGATGCTGTTGCCTGCGAGGCATTGGCCCTGCGGCCGAACCAGTTCGAAAGCCCGCCGGTTACCGATTGCAGAATACCCGTGACCAGAGTCTGGCCCGTGGCGTGCGCGATAACTGCGAGGGAGTTGGCAAAGAACTTGCGCATTGATCCGCCGCTCGGCACCGACTGACCCGCAAGCGGATCGTAGACGGGTTGCGCGTTGCCATTGGCCGCAGTCGAGTAGACCGGTGGCACATATGCGGGCGCACCCTGATCTGCGGAGGCAGGCATTGCAGGTGGCGTCGCTACGGGCGGAGCATATATTGGCTGCGGTTCCTGCGCGCTCGACGCTGCGGCAAGCCAGGGAAGCGCAATGCAGATGGCCAGCGCGGGCTTGCGCCGGACCGCCTTGCAAACGTCGTCGAACCCGTGCATGGCGTCCTCGCTGGCTGGACTCTGGTTAATCTTAACCTTGGAGGTTATAACAAATGTCGCGGCGTGATAGCAATGCCCGACTCCGGACGGACCTGATCCTCGCGCCGTAATTCGTCTATTCTCGGTTGCAAGGAGCGGCTGGGGGCCGCGGCGGGGAGCCCGGGTGCATTCACAAGGCGAAAGCGCGGCGGTGCGGTGCCGCAGGGTGAGTCTGTTCACGCTGCTGGTGTCTGTTGCGGTGGTCCCCGCGGCCATTCCTGCGGCACCTGACCCTGCCGAAGCCGCGCGCGCAGACATGCTGCTGATCGTGGACTGCCTGCTGCCGGGCCAGGTCCGCCGCCTCGGCCAGCGCAGCAACTACCTCAGCGCACGCCGACCCGCGCGTCTGCCGGCGC
>DATKEK010000159.1:0-17024 GCA_035512195.1 Burkholderiales bacterium | reverse complement strand
GGCACCATCGGCATCGCGCCGTCTGGAAACATCAACCCGGATAAGAAGTTCCCCTCGCTGTTCGAGCCGGTGCACGGGTCCGCGCCGGACATCTACGGCAAGAAAATCGCCAATCCGGTCGGCCAGATCTGGTCGGCGGCGATGATGCTGGAACACCTCGGTCACGCCGATGCGTCCGCCGCGATCATGCAGGCGATCGAAGGCTGCCTGCAGGACGGCCCGCGCACCCCGGACGTCGGCGGCAAGGCGAAGACCGAGGACATGGGCAAGGCGATCGCGGCAGCGATCTAGATTGGCGGCCTCTGGCCGGCCGTAGACGCTTTCAACGCAGAGGACGCGGAGGACGCCGAGGAAACACTAAAGACTCGAGAAAATGACTTCGTGCCTTTGGCTCAGATGGCTGGACAGCGGCAGGCCTGCCGGGCCGGCGATCGCCGCCGAGCGCATCCAGCCGGTCACGCCACCGAATGCCTGCTAACATTTCGCCCGGGACCCCATAAAGACCAGAAAATCCAGGCGGCGCGCAAGCTCGGGGGGCCGTCGCCGCTCATGCCTGAAAGAGGAGGAAACCCATGAACCTGCTGACTCTCGCCTTGCTCATCGTCCTGGCGTACTGGGTGCTCGGCATCCTGTACGTCGTCACGCGTAAAGACTGGCACTGACCGCAATCCAGGATAAAGAGGGAATAAAAAATGGACGAAATCACCACACTGGGTGCATGGGGCTGGTTCTGGGTCGCGATCTTCCTGGCCATGTTCATGGGCATCGGCCTGTACAGCATGCGCAAGGTCACGACCGGCGAGGACTTCGCAGTCGCGCGCGGCGCCTACGGCCCGGTCGCACTTGCCTTTGCTTTCGCGGCGACCATCGCCAGCGGATCGACCTTCATGGGTCTGCCGGGGTTGGCCTATTCCAAGGGTTTCGCGGCGATCTGGTATCCGCTGATATACCCGCTCGGGATTTATATCGGCGTCATACTGACCATCAAGTTCATCATGCGCATCGGCGACCGCTTCAAGTCGAACTCGCTGCCGGAACTGATGGGGCAACGTTACGACAGCGAGTTTCTGCGCATCGCCTTCTCGATTCTTTCGCTGCTGCTGATCTATTACATCACCGCGCAGTTCGTCGCGGCCGCCACCATCTTCGAGATCGTCCTTGGACTGAATTACACGACCGGAGTCCTGCTGACTGCCGGCGTGGTCGCCGGATACATCGCTCTGGGCGGCACGCACGCTGACATCATGACAGACGGTGTACAAGGCGGAATGATGGTGCTGATCGCGTTGATCATCACCGCGATGTTTCTCACCTCGTTTGGCATACCCGGCTTCGGGCCATCGCCGATAAACGAAGCGCTGGTCAGCCAGGAAGCTTCGCTGGGTTGGGACAACTATTTCGCCATCGGCGATCCGATTTTCGGCAGCCTGTTGCTGGTATTCCTGATGTTCGTCGCCCATCTGCCGTTCGCGATGAACCCGCACATCGGCAAGCTGATTTTCGCGCTGAAGGACTCCAGCCAGTTGCGCCTGTTCCTGATCCTGGTGATCCCGATCGGCTCGATCCTCGGCTTCACCGTGCTCGGCGGGCTGCATGCGCGCGCGCTGCTCGGCCCGGACATTCGCCCGGACGCAGCTATCCCGGCACTGTTCATCGAGCTGTTCCCGCCGTTTCTGGCCGGAATGCTCGGAGTGGCCGTGCTCTCGGCGATCATGTCCACTGCGGACGGGCTGTTTATCGCGATTGCGGTGATCTTCAGCAACGACTTGTACAAGCGCACGCTCGCGCCGAAGTTCCATTCCCACAAGACACCCGAACAGATCGACCGCAACGCGCTGTGGATCTCGCGCATTGCGACCGTGCTGGTCGGCGTCACCGCGATCGTCTTCGCGTGGAATCCGCCAAAATTCCTTTCCATCCTGCTATGGATCGGCGTAGGCGGTATCGTTTCAGGCGCGGCCGGTCCGCTGATGATCGGCCTGCTGTGGCGGCGCGCGACCAGGGCAGGGGCGATCGCATCGTTCCTCACCGGCGTCGGTTTGTATGCAACGCTGCTGGTGGGCGTGGGCTGGAACAACCCGTTCGGCGCCGCAGGTGTGTGCGTGATGGCGGCTTCCGCGGTGATGGTCCTGGTCAGCCTGGTCACCAAGCCGATGGACGCGAAGTACCTGGAGCGGATCTTCGGCCGCGACTACGTTGCGCCCGGGGCCTCGGCCGCCACGCGTTAGTCGGGACAGGAATTGCGGTGCGCGGGCTGTCTGCCCGCGCACCGGTCATCTCAACCCTGCGCGAACGCGGTTCCCCGCGGCTTGAGCCGGATTCCCGGCGTCAGGCGTTTCCACGGATATTCCCCCGGGTCGGCC
The DNA here is from genome assembly GCA_035512195.1 of Burkholderiales bacterium. GTDB lineage: Bacteria > Pseudomonadota > Gammaproteobacteria > Burkholderiales > Eutrophovitaceae > DATKEK01. Next base: position 14,661 of record DATKEK010000159.1, on the reverse strand, counting down.
AGCATCGGGCCGGGCGCCTTCGCAACCAGGATCTCTTCCGCGATCGGCGCAAAGTCGGCGCGGAAGTGCACCGAACTCTTGTTGACCAGGATCGCCTGCTGCGTCGGCTCGATGCCGATAAAACGGTACATCTCCTGGTCGGCTAACTGCGGTTTTTCGCACGCCACCACCACCCGCACGTCGCCAATGCGCAGCACCGCGCATGGACCGAGGTTCATGCGCGCGCCGCGATAGAACGGGCCGGTGCAGGTGAACCGGCCGTCGGACAGCTTCTCCACCTCGAATTGCGCGCGAAACGGCGTGTCGCCCGGGATGCGCGACTTGCCGCCGAGCGCGATGTCGATCTGTGCGCCCTCGCCCACGGCGTGCGCCGCCTTCGCCGCCTCCGGGTCGTTTATCAGTCCCAGCGCCGCTCGCCTCGCGCGATTGGCCACCAGCGCGCGCAGCATGCCGGTGGTATCGGAGTCGCCGCCGGCACCGGGGTTATCCTGCGTGTCGGCGATCACCACCGGGCGCGAAGCGCGCTCGGCAATTTGCATCGCGCGCTTGACGCATTCGTCCGGCTCGAACACCGGCAGGTCGTAATCTCCCTCCGCTTCCTCCACGATCTCGCGCAAGCGCTTTGCGGCACGCTCCGCCGTCGCCGGGTCCTCCGCATAAGCAAGCGTCAGCGGCCCGCACTCCGGAAAATCTGCGGCCGGAAACCCGGGGGTAAACGACAACGCGGCGATGTCGGCGGTTTGCAGCCTGGCAAGCTCGGCGTAGATGCTCTGGTTCGGTTCCAGCATGGTGGACTGCGCCTGCAGCGGAATGAGGAAGGGCACGCGCTGCGCAGCGACTTTCGGCCGCGGCATGTCGTCCAGCCGCTTCAGCAGGTAATGCGCTACACGCCCGCCAGTGTCCGCCATGTCAACGTGCGGATAAGTGCGATACGCGATCAGGACGTCCGCGTGCTCGAGCATCCGGCGCGTAACATTCGCATGCAGGTCGAGACTCGCCACCACCGGAATGGCATCGCCGGCCACGGCACGTACGCGCGCGAGCAGCTCGCCCTCGCCGTCGTCCAGATGCTCGGTCACCATGGCGCCGTGCAGATCCAGATACACCGCGTCCAGGCGGCCGGCGCCCCGGATCGCCTCGACGATCATGCCGGCGATACGCTCGAACGCTTCCTCGGTGACGTGCGCCGACGGGCTGGACGCCGCCCACGCAGTAGGCAGAAGCTCATGCCGGCTGCCCTGCATGCCCTCGATGAAACCCGCGATCGGCAGGTTGATGCCGGCCACGCCTTCGAAGATCTCCCTGCCACGCAGCAGCGGCGGCCAGCCGCCGCCGCGCACGAACTCTTCATAGGTCGCCTTGCTCGGCGCAAAAGTATTGGTCTCGTGCTGAAAGCCGCCGATGGCGATACGCATTTCTACTCCCTGTTGCCGCAAACGTTGTTCCGCGACTCGCGGAAATGGTGCTCCCGACGCAGAGTTCGCGCAGGGGAACAGACTGCTTTCACCACCAAGGCACCAAGACACCAAGAAAACCGGTTATCCATGTCTTGGCCGTTCTTGGTGTCTTGGTGCCTTGGTGGTTTACTCCTGTTTGTGCTTTCTTCGCATTCAACGCCTCTTCATGTCCGGGAGACCGTCAAGCGCGCTCGCCGGAGAGCCGCTTCAGCCAGAACGTCATCGGCTTGGGCGACTCGGACTGTTCGCCGATCTCGCGCCAGGACAACGTGGTGTTGAGTTCCGGGTGCTTGAAGTAGCCGCGCTTGTTCCAGAACGCGTCCAGCGGAAGGTAATTCTCCGGCCGGCGCGGATGGTCTTCCGGCCTTTGCACCGCGCAGAAGCAGGTCCACTCGAAACGGCCCAGCCCGCGCACGTGCGCCTCGCGCTCCTCGAAGAAGCGCACGCCGAGCCCCTTGCCGCGGTAAGCTTTCTCCAGAACGGACTCGCCGAAGTAGAAGATCTTTCCAGGGACGTAGCTGTGATCGAGGAACGGTTTCCTCACCTCGTCGGTTTCCGCTTCCAGCGGCAGCCCGGTCGAGGCGCCGATCACACGGTCGCTGTCGAATGCGATCACGATCACGCTGTCGGACACGCCCATATAGGTCCGGACGTATTTCTGCTCGTATTCCAGCGACCCATCGTACAGATAGGGAAATTCGCGGAATACCTCGATGCGCAGCCGGGCCAGCTCGTCCACATACTTCTCGAGCCCCTTTCCTGAAAACCGTTCAATCCGCAGCGTCATCTCCGTTTCGCCCCGGTACACATCACTCGGCACTCAGTCCTGTTTCTGCGCTCCAACCTGCCGCAGCCATTCCTGGAGGTTGTAGTAATTGGTGACCCGTGTGATCTTGCCGTCGGCAATATCGAAGAATGCACCGCCGGGCAGCTGGTACTTCTGCCCGTTCGCAGCGGGCAGGCCTTCGTCGGTCTGCAAATACTCGCCCAGCACCACGAACTCCGCCGCCGCGCGTTGTCCATCCTCGCCTGTCATCACCACCAGATCGACGATCTGCTCCCGGTAGCAGCGGTTCATGCGCTGCATGAAGCGGGCGAACGCCTCGCGTCCGACCTGGCGTTCACGTTGGTTAAGATCGTGCACCACCTGCTCGTGCAGCAGGCCGAGAAACGCGTCCATGTCCAAAGCATTGAACGCGGCGTAATACTTCCGGATGAGTTCCTGGGTAGCGTTATTCATGGCAAGCCCCAATTTGGTGAGAGCCGCGCAAATATGTTGCGCTGAGTGATTATTGTAATGCGTGACGGTCCAGCGGATCGCGCGCGGGGCGCATGGGCCGCAATCCGCATTGCTTGGGAACGGAAGAGAAACCGCTCAGCGCTTCAGTATCTGCGGGGATTCGAAACGGCGCACTGCGGTCAGGATGCCGCGCAGAATCTCGATCGGCGGCGGTGGGCAGCCCGGCACGGCGACATTCACGGGAACAACGTTCGACACTCTGCCGCAGCTCGCGTAGCTCTCGCCAAAGATACCGCCGGTGCAGCCGCAGTCGCCGATCGCGACTACCAGCTTCGGGTCGGGTGTCGCATCGTAGGTGCGCCGGAGTGCGAGTTCCATGTTCCGGGAAACCGGACCGGTAACCAGCAGCATGTCTGCATGCCGGGGGCTCGCGACGAACTTGATGCCCAGTCCCTCGATGTTGTAGTAGGGATTGTTGAGCGCGTGGATTTCCAGCTCACAGCCGTTGCACGAGCCGGCATCCACCTGCCGGATCGCCAGCGCGCTGCCGAGAATATCGAGGATCCCGCGCTGGATCGCCTCGGCTTCGACGCGCAGCGCGTCATCGCTTTCCGGCGGCGCCTCGGTGCGCATGCCGGTCCGGGCGATCTGTTTGACGATCTTCCACATCAGAGGTCGTGCCCAGAGTAACTCAGGTTGAACGATTTGTTTATCAGCGGGAAATCGGGAACGATATTGCCGATTACCGCGTGCTCGAGCACCGGCCAGTTCTGCCACGAGGGATCATGGCAGTGACATCTGCGGATACGAACTGTGTCGCCCTCAACCTCCAACTCGAGCGCGACGAAAATCTCTCCGCGCCAGCCCTCGATCCACCCGGCGCCGCAGGCAGCTTTCACGGGCAATGCAACCTGCGAACGCACCGCCCCGCCCGGCAGACCGGCGCATATCGCGCGAATCAGCCTCAACGACTCGAGCGTTTCTTCGAACCGGAGCGTGACCCTTGCCGCAACGTCGCCATTTCGGTGGGTCGCCATCTTCACGTCCAGCGCATCGTAAGGCGGCCAAGAGTGATCGCATCGAAGATCGACTGCCTGGCCGCTCGCGCGGCCGGCCAGTCCGGCGAGGCCCAGCCGCGCCGCGAGTTCCGGCTGCACGCGGCCGGTGGCGATCAGCCGATCCTGCAATCCAGCGTGCTCTTCGTAGATCCGGCGAAGCTTCTGCACTTCGCGCTCGACCGCATCGCAATGCCCGACAATCCGATCCGCGGTGAAGCCGTCGAGATTGCACGCGACGCCGCCCGGCACCACGCAATCCATCATCAGGCGATGGCCGAAACCCTCGCCTGCCTCCCGCAGCCAGTCTTCGCGCAGGCGGGAGAACTGCGCCAGCCCGAACGCCAGTCCCGCGTCGTTACCAAGCGCGCCCAAGTCACCAAGGTGGTTGGCCACGCGCTCACGCTCCAGCATCAAGGCGCGCAGCCAGGCCGCGCGTGCGGGAATTTCGATCCCGGCCACGGACTCAAGCGCCATGCAGTAGGCCCATGCAAACGCCACCGTCGAATCGCCGGACACACGGCCCGCGAGACGATACGCTTCCAGCGGAGGCAGGTGCGTGAAACGCTGTTCGATGCCCTTGTGCACGTAGCCGAGGCGTTCCTCCAGGCGCAGCACCTTTTCTCCGACGATCGAAAACCGGAAGTGGCCCGGTTCGATGATGCCGGCGTGAACCGGTCCGACCGGAATCTCGTGCACGCCGTCGCCCTCCACGCGCACGAAGGGATAGTCGCCCGCCGGCATGGGGTGCGGCCGCGGTCCGGCAAATGCGTCCAGCTGCAGCGGATGAAACCTCGCCGGCCACGCACCATGATTCAGCCAGGGCCGATTGTCGGCCGCACCATCGGCATGCATGCCGAGAAGATCCGTCGCTGCACGCTGCATCCTGCCGGCAAACGCGTAGCGCGCCGAGAGATCGGGATAAGTCGCGTCAGCGCCGGCCAAGGGCAGTTCGATCCACAGCAGGCCTTCGCTTACCGCATACGCCGCACAGACGACGAATCCGCCCCCACCGTCGCGCCGGCGATCGGTTCCCCACAGCGACAACAATCGCCCACCTGTCTCGTTCACCGCGTGCGCAGCGGCAGACCACTCCTCCGGCGTCACGCGACCGTGGAAGACTGGCAGCGGAGCCTGCAGGCGATCGACGTCGATATCCAGTTCGCCGATTTTCATCCTCAGCCCCCGAGCATCTGCGCCGCCTGGTGATACCACTCGCTCAGGTACGGCGGGATGTACAGGCCCAGCATCAGGCCGAGCGCGATATGGATGAACACCGGCGTCAGGGCCGGCGAGTGCGCCAGCGGCTTCATTGCGGTTTCCCCGAACACCATCGGCTGCACCCGGCTGAAAACTGCGGCGAATGCGACGCCGAGACCAAGCAACAGGAAAGGCGTCGCCCACGGCTGCTCCCGCATCGCCGTAGTCAGGATCAGAAACTCGCTCGCGAACACGCCGAACGGCGGCATGCCGAGGATCGCGAGCGAACCCAGCATCAGCCCCCAGCCGACGGTCGGGCTGACTTTCAGCAGACCGCGAATGTCATCCATTGTCTGGGTGCCCGCCTTCTGCGCGGCGTGGCCGACGGCGAAGAAGATCGCCGACTTGATCAGCGAATGCACGGTCATGTGCAGCAGGGCCGCATAGGTTGCGATCGCGCCGCCCATGCCGAACGCGAAAGTGATCAGGCCCATGTGCTCGATCGAAGAGTAGGCAAACATGCGCTTGATGTCCTTCTGCCTGAGCAGAAAGAATGCCGCCACCACCACGGAGAGCAGCCCGAACCCCATCATGAGCTGACCCGTGAGCGCACTCCGCAGCGCACCGTCGGTCAGCACCTTGCAGCGCAGGATCGCGTACAGCGCAACGTTCAGCAGCAGGCCGGACAGCACCGCGGAAACCGGAGTCGGGCCTTCTGCGTGCGCATCCGGCAGCCAGTTGTGCAACGGCACCAGTCCCACCTTGGTGCCATAGCCGATGAACAGGAACGCGAAAGCCAGGGTGATGATGGTGGGGTCGAGTTGGCTCTTTACTTCATCGAGATGCGTCCACAGCAGCGCACCGCCCTCGGCGCCCACCACCCGCTCCGCCGCCATGTAGAGCAGCACGGTTCCGAACAGCGCCAGCGCAATACCCACGCCGCAAAGAATGAAGTACTTCCATGCGGCTTCCAGGCTCGCCGCGGTGCGATACACGCTCACCATCACCACCGTGGCGAGCGTTGCCGCCTCCATCGCGACCCAGAGAATCCCAAGATTATTGGTGGTCAGCGCCACCAGCATGGTGAAACTGAACAGCTGGTACATGCAGTGATACAGGCGCATCCTGCGCGGCGTCATACGGCCGTGTTCGCGCTCGATCTTCATGTAGGGACCGGAGAACACGGCGGTGGTAAACGCCACGAATGCGGTCAGCGTGACCAGGAACACGTTCAGCGGGTCGATGAAGAATTCGTTCTTCAGCGCGAACAGCGGTCCTTCGGAGATGACCTGGACCGTCAGTGTGCAGGCCGCGAGGAAAGTGCCCAGGCTGAACAGGACGTTCAGCCATCGTGCGTAGTCGCGGTGACCGGTCAGCGCCAGGGCAAGGCTGCCAGTCAGCGGGATCGCCAGGACGACGAACAACGGGGACATCTAGTCTTCCCTCAACTTCTCGAGGTGCCGGATGTCGAGACTGTCGAACTTCTCGCGGATCTGGAACATGAACACGCCGAGGATGAGGATGCCGACCAGCACGTCCAGCGCGATCCCCAGCTCCACCACCATCGGCATGCCGTATGTCGCCGCCGTAGCCGCAAAGAACAGACCGTTCTCCATCGACAGGAACCCGATCACCTGGGGCACGGCCTTGGAACGGGTAATCATCATCATGAAGGACAGCAGAACGCAGGCGAGTGCGATGCCGAGAGTTCCGCGCGCGATCGAGGCGGAGAGCTCGGAAATCGGCTGCGCCAGGTGAAAGGCGAAAATCACCAGCATGATCCCGATCAGCATCAGCGTCGGAATATTGATCAGCGTCTCCACGTCCCAGCGCACGTTCAGCCGGGCAATGATCCGATGCAGCAACCACGGAATCAGGAACACCTTCAGCGCGAGCGTCAAGCCGGCGGACACGTACAGGTGATGTTGATGCGTTGCGTAACCGGTCAGGGCGGTGGCGGCAACCAGAATCATGCCCTGCATGGTGAGCAGATGAATCAGCGAAATTATCCGTCGCTGCGAGATCATCGCGAACGCGAGCAGCAGCAGCACTGCGGCAAACAGGTTGATCAACTGCCCGACCAGCGAACCACCCATGTTCAGGTCTCCAGCAGCAGATGGATCAGCATCCCGATCACCGCAAGCATGAACGCGGTGCCGAGAAATTCAGGCACGCGGAAAATGCGCATCTTGGCGCTGACCGTCTCCAGGAACGCGAGCAGCACACCGCCGATCGCGAGCTTGACCATCAGGATCGGCAACGCCAGCAGCAGCGCCGACGGCACCTGCGCCTCCGCCACGCCCCAGGGGAAGAACAGCGCCAGCCCGATGCACGAGTAGGCAAACAGCTTGAGGCTCGCGGCCCACTCCATCAGCGCCAGATGCCGGCCCGAGTACTCCAGGATCAGCGCCTCGTGGACCATGGTCAGTTCGAGGTGCGTCGCCGGATTGTCCACCGGAACGCGCGCATTCTCCGCCAGCGAGACCATGACGAATGCAACGCCGGCGAAGGCGAGGCTGGGATAGATCGCCAGATCCCGGTGGGCAATCGTATCGACGATAGTGGTTAGCGAGGTGGACTGCGAGATCAGCGCCGCGGTGAACAGCACCATCAGCAACGCCGGTTCGGCGAGGAATCCGATAAGCATCTCCCTGCGTGCACCGAGCGTACCAAAGGCGGTGCCGACATCCATCGCGGCGAGAGAAATGAACACGCGCGCGAGCGCGAACAGCCCGACCAGGGCGATTGCGTCCGCCGCGGTCGCCAGCGGAAGATCGATCGCAAGCATGGGAATGATGCCGCAGGCTAGAGTCATGCACCCGAGCACGATATAGGGTGCGGCGCGAAACAGCGGCGAGGCACGCTCAGCGATGACCGAATCCTTGTGGAACAGCTTGTGCAGCACCCGGTAAGGTAGCAGTCCCGGCGCCGACTTGTTCTGCAACCATGCGCGCCACTGGTTCACCCAGCCAAGCAGCAGCGGCGCGAGCGCCAGCGCCACCACGATCTCCAGCAGTTGCGAGGCGGCACCGAGCAGGCTCATCGGGTCACCCAGACGAGCACGGCGATCAGCGTGACGAAGCTGTACACCAGGTACACGGAGATCCGCCCCTGCTGCAGCAGTCCGATCAGCTTTGCCGCGCGCTCGATCGCGGCTGCGACGGGCAGATACAGCCAGTGCCAGAAGTGATCTCCGACCGTGACCTGGTAGCGCGGTGTTGCGTCGAACGGTGACGGCAGATGCCGTTCGCTGCGGAAGAAGGGTTCGAAAATCTGCCGGATCGGCTGGCCGAAGCCTTCGGCTGTGTCCTGCATGCGCGACGTCTGCCACGGGTAACCGCAATCCCACGGCGCTGCTCGGCGCAGCCGGCCGTGGTACAGCCGGCGCACCAGCAGGAACGCCAGGCCGAAGCTTGCGGCGACGCCCGCCAGGAAGATCACCGGTCCGTAGTTGGCGCGCTCCATCGATACCGGGGCGAGCAGCCAACCGCTCGCCGCGACGGTTTCACCCAGACCGGCGCCGACCAGCAGGCGAGTCACGGGATCGATCATCAGAATGAACTGCACCGGCAACAGGCCGAGCAGCACGCAGCCTCCGACCAGCCAGATCATGCCGGCACGCTCCCACGCGCCGGCGTCGTGCGCCTGCGACAACTTTTCCTCGCGCGGCTGCCCGAGGAAGATCACCCCGAAGAACTTGACCATGGTATAGCCGGCGAGCGCGGCGATCAGCGCGATCAACGCGGCCACCACCGGGATCAGCATGTTGAGAAACGAGTTGGGCAGGCCGGGCGTAAACAGGAAGCTCTGCAGCAGAAGCCATTCGGAAACGAAACCGCCGAGCGGCGGAAGCCCCGCACTCGCCAGCACGCCGATCAGCACCGCCCAACCCACCCAGGGCATATATCGAAGCAGCCCGCCAAGCCTGCCGAGGCTGCGCTCGCTGGTCGCGTGCAGCACAGCACCGGTCCCGAGAAACAGCAGGCTTTTTTGAAGAACGCGTGGGCCGCAACATGGTAAAGCGACGCAGTCAGCGCCAGCCCCGCCATCGGTTTCATGCCGTAAGCGGAGAACAGCACGGAAAGACCAATGCCCGCGAACAACAGCCCGATATTCTCGATCGAGGAATAGGCAAGCAGACGCTTCATGTCCACCTGCACCGCCGCGAACACCACGCCGAACAACGCGGTCGCGAGACCGAGCGCCAGCAGAACGCCTCCCCACCACCAGACCTGCAGGCTCAGCAGGTCGTAGCAGACACGCAGGAAACCGTAAATCGCCGTCTTCAGCATGACCGCGCTCATCAGCGCGGACACCGGCGAAGGCGCGGCCGGGTGCGCCTCCGGCAGCCAGACATGCAGCGGCAGGATGCCGGCCTTGGCGCCGAACCCGAACAGGGCGAGCAGAAACGCGATCGACGCCCAGAACGGCGCGAGTTCCTGCGTGCGCATGTTGGCGAAGGTATAGTCGCCGGTGTTCGCCTGCAGCACGCCGAAACACAACAGGATGCCGATCGCACCGATGTGCGCGATCAGCAGATAGAGATAGCCCGCACGCCGGATCTCCGGAATTCGATGGTTGGTGGTAACCAGGAAGAACGACGACAGCGCCATCGTCTCCCACATCACCATGAACGCGTATGCGTCGTCGGCCAGCACTACCAGCGCCATGCTGGCGAGGAACAGGTGATACTGCAGGCAGAGCAGGCCCGGCGCGGTGCCTTCGCCCCTGCGGAAATATCCTGCCGCAAAGACAGACACCCCCGCCGCGACGCCCCCGATCACCATCAGGAAAAACGCCGAAAGGCCGTCGAGCCGGAAATGAAACGGCAGGTCGGGAAGCCCGATCGGCAGGACCGCGACCTCGGGCCAACCGCCGGTCGCGCCCATGGCGATCGCGAGCAGCGCAATTCCGAGCGCGCCTCCTGCGGGAAACAGCACCTTTGCAACAAGCGCCAGCCGGTGAAGCGCAAACAGGCCGAACAGTCCGATCAGCAGCCAGGCCCCGACGACGACCAGAATCCAGTCGAGATGCAACCACTCGGTTGGACCCGGCAGTGTGCTCATTGTTTGCGCCCGAATACCGGCCGAGCGCCTGCGGTCTCCCGGCCGCCGTCGTCATTGCGAGGCAGGGAACAGCCGCGCGGCGTGGCGCAGAAACTGGTCGTCATGCGCATCGTCCGCGCGACGCCGGGCGCGCCCCCACTGCCGCCCGAGTCGAAACGGGTCCGGGCACAGCTGGCTCGGGGCACGGTCATGGGATTTGATTTACATCAAAATAGGGTATAGTACGCGTTCGATTATAACAGCATTATCATTCACTGCATGGCCAAGGAGACCCGTACCGCACGCCTGACCATCCTGGTCGACCCGCGCAAGAAGAAGATTTTCGAGGAAATCTGCGCAAGCCAGGACCTGACGCCATCACAGGTGGTGCGCAAACTCATTCGCCAGTACGTCGTCGATAACGCCGGCGACAGAAAACTCCCGGACTGGCTGACCGCCTCGATCCAGTCCGACCGCGAGACCCCTGCCTGAGCCGGAACGGCACGCCCTTCGCTCCGCGAACGCGAGGATCAGGGTGCGGTGCCGGTATCCCACCATTTGCGGGCGGCCGGCGGGGAAAATGCCGCGAGCCGTTGCAGCAGCCGCGCAAGGTCGTTATCGACCAGCAGGCAATCCAGATGGATGCGCTTCAGGAAACCCTCCCCGCTCATGCGCTGCAGGAAATCGATCAGCGGATCGTAGTACCCGGCAACGTTCAGCAGGCCGATGGGCTTGGCATGAATGCCGAGCTGCAGCCAGGTCCAGGTCTCGAACAGCTCGTCCAATGTGCCGATGCCGCCGGGCAGCGCGATGAACGCATCGGCAAGATCGACCATCTTCTGCTTGCGCGCGTGCATCGAGTCCACCACGAACATCTCGCTCACGCCTTCGTGCGCCAACTCCTCGGCGCGCAGGCCGCGCGGAATCACGCCGATCACCTTGCCGCCGGCGGCAAGCGCAGCATTCGCCGCCACGCCCATCAGGCCAACACTGCCCCCGCCGAACACCAGCGCGATGCCGCGCTGCGCGAGCAGCGCGCCGGTCTCCGTCGCCGCCGCGGCGTAAGCCGGATCGCTTCCCGTGCCCGAACCGCAATAGATACAAACCGTACCGAGCGTTCCCGTCGCCGCCATCGATTCAGGCCCTTGCCGATTTTCTGTGCCGGGTAGCGGTACGCGACTGCGCACGCGCACCCGGCATCTCCGGCAACGGCAGGGCGGTCTGGTACTTCACCTGCTTCAGCGCGAAACTGGACTTGATGTTGCCCACGCCGGGCACGCGGGAAAGAAAGTTCAGGATGAAGTGCTCCAGCGCCTGCAGGTCCGGCACCACTACGCGCAGAAGATAATCCGCTTCGCCGGTCATCAGGTAGCACTCCATCACCTCAGGCCGCTCGCGAATCGCCCTCTCGAACACGTCTAGCGCGGACTCGATCTGCTTTTCCAGCGCGACCTGGATGAACACGCTGACTTTCAGCCCGACCTTGAGCGCATCGAGCAGCGTCACGTAACGGCTGATGTACCCGCTCTGCTCCAGCGCGCGCACGCGCGCCAGACAGGGCGAAGGCGACAGGCCGACCGCCCGCGCGAGGTCGACGTTGGAGATGCGGGCGTCTCCCTGCAGCAGGAACAGGATTTTCCAGTCTATCGAATCCAGCGGAGTTTCCGGCATTTCATGCTCTCACAGGATATAAATGTAGAACAAGATTCCGAATTATGCCGCATCAATCGGGATCAACGAAACCATATGCTTTTCGAAACACGCTAACATTTCGCCAACCGGCAGCAGGCGCCCGCGAGGCACGACAAACCCAGACAAGGACCGCACGATGAGCAACCTCTCCGACGTGAAAGACCTCTACGGCTACTGGCGGGTGCCGCCGAAGGACCTCGACCCCACCGAAACCCGGGAGTGGCTGGAAGCCTTCGACGCGATTGTGCAGCAGGAAGGGCGCGACCGCGCGACCTACATCCTGCGCAAGCTGCTGGACCACGCGCGCGTGCGCCGCGTGCCGCTGCCGCCGGTCCTGAACACGCCGTACTGCAACACCATCGCGCTTGCCGACCAGCCGCAGTTTCCCGGCAATCTGGAGATCGAGGCGCGGATCGGCGGGCTGGTGCGCTGGAACGCGCTGGCGATGGTGGTGCGCGCCAACCGCGCCCATCCGGAACTCGGCGGACATATCGCCACCTACGCCTCGATCGCGGACCTGTTCGAAATCGGCAATAACCATTTCTTCCGCGCCGGTCAGCGCGGCGACCTGGTGTTTTTCCAGCCGCACGCCGCACCCGGCGTGTATGCGCGCGCCTATATGGAAGGACGGCTGAGCGAAGAAAACCTCGAGCATTACCGTCGCGAAACCGGTGGCAAGGGCCTGCCTTCGTATTGTCATCCATGGCTGATGCCAAACTTCTGGCAGTTCCCGACCGGCTCGATGGGCCTGGGCGCGTTGACCTCGATCTACCAGGCGCGCTTCCTGCGCTATCTTGAACACCGCGACATACTCGAGAGCGACGATCGCAAGGTCTGGACCTTCGTCGGCGACGGCGAAATGGACGAGCCGGAATCGATCGCCGGGCTGTCGATGGCCGCGCGTGAGGGCCTCGACAACCTGATCTTCGTGGTGAACTGCAACCTGCAGCGGCTGGACGGACCGGTGCGCGGCAACGGCTCGATCATCCAGGAACTCGAAGGCCTGTTCGCCGGCGCCGGCTGGAACGTGATCAAGCTGATGTGGGGTTCGGACTGGGACCCGCTGTTCGCGCGCGACACCGAGAACGTGATCATCCGGCGGCTGCACGAGACCGTCGACGGCGAGTTCCAGAAATACGCCGCCACCGACGGGCATTTCAACCGCGAGCATTTCTTCAACAAGTACCCGGAGTTGCAGGAATTGGTTTCGCACCTGTCCGACGAGGACATCGATCGCCTGCACCGCGGCGGCCACGACCCGCTGAAAATTTATGCCGCGTACCACGCCGCGGTGAACCACAAGGGTCAGCCCACAGTGATCCTCGCGCAGACCAAGAAGGGTTACGGCATGGGCACTTGGGGCCAGGGCAAGATGACCGCGCACCAGCAGAAGAAACTCGAGGACGACGCGCTGCTCGCGTTCCGCGATCGATTCGCGCTGCCGGTGTCGGACGAGGACGTGCAGAAGCTGCGCTTCCACAAGCCCGCGGACGACAGCCCGGAAATGCGTTACCTGCACGCGCGGCGCAAGGCGCTCGGCGGTTACATCCCCGCGCGCAGCACCGAGGGCCCGAAACTGCCGGTACCGGCGATCGACGCAATCTCGAAGCTGCTGGAAGGCAGCGGCGAGCGCGAGCAGTCGTCGACCATGGTGTTCGTCAACATGCTCTCGCAGCTGCTGCGCGACAAGGAGTTCGGCAAGCACATTGTGCCGATCGTCGCCGACGAGGCGCGTACCTTCGGCATGCAGTCGCTGTTCCGCCAGGTGGCGATCTATTCGCCCTTTGGCCAGCTCTACGAGCCGGAAGACAAGGACGAGTTGCTGTACTACAAGGAAGCGAAGAACGGCCAGATCCTGGAAGAAGGCATCACCGAAGCCGGTGCGATCTCTTCGTGGATCGCGGCGGCGACTTCCTACAGCACGCACGGCGTGCCGATGCTGCCCTTCTACATCTTTTATTCATGCTTCGGCTTCCAGCGTATCGGCGACCTGATCTGGGCGGCCGGCGACCAGCGCGCGCGCGGTTTCCTGCTCGGCGCCACCGCCGGGCGCACCACGCTCTCCGGCGAAGGCCTGCAGCACGAAGACGGCTCGAGCCATGTGCTGTTTTCCACGGTGCCGAACTGCGTCGCCTACGATCCGTGCTTCGGCTACGAGGTTGTCACCATTCTGCAGGACGGCATGCGGCGCATGCTGGAGAAGCAGGAAGACGTGTTCTATTACGTCACCGTGATGAACGAGAACTATCCGCAGCCGTCGATGCCGGAGGGCGCGCGGGAAGGCATCGTCAACGGCATGTACCGCATACGCCAGGGGCAGGCAAAGAAAAAAGGGCCGCGGACGCAGTTGCTCGGCAGCGGGACGATTCTGCGCGAGGTGCTGGCCGCGGCGGAGCTGCTGGAAAAGGACTGGAACGTTTCGGCCGATGTATGGAGCGTCACAAGCTTTACCGAGTTGCGCCGCGAGGGCATGGCCGTCGAACGCTGGAACCGGCTGCATCCGGACCAGGAGCCGAAGCCGTGCTGGATCGACCGGTGTCTCGGCGGTACCGAAGGCCCGGTCATCGCCGCCACCGATTACATGCGCACGGTGCCCGACCTGATCCGCACCTGGGTGCCGCGGAAATACGTGACGCTCGGCACCGACGGCTACGGCCGCAGCGACACACGCGAGGCGTTGCGGGATTTCTTCGAGGTGGATCGCCACCATGTCACGATCGCCGCACTGAAGGCGCTGGCGGACGAAGGCACGATCGATCGCAAGCTGGTCGCACAGGCGATCAAGAAATACAACATCGCCATCGACCGGCCGAGTCCCTGGGACGTTTGAGGTCTCTGCGGTAAACTTTCAGCGGTTTTCCCGTTCCAACCAGCCGGGCGCCTTAAGCGCCCGGTTGTTTTTCACAGATCCGGGTACTAATACGATGCGACTGCTTGCCTGTCTGACTGCGGCATTTCTGTTTGCCGCCGCC
>DATKEK010000158.1:0-5616 GCA_035512195.1 Burkholderiales bacterium | reverse complement strand
GCTGCAGGACGCTGCAGCCGCGATCGAAGACGTGCTCACGAAGAACATGCAAACCAGCAGCGCCATCCGGTTTCGCTGCCCGGCTGCTGACCTGCGCCCGCGTGAACCCGGCATGGCGTTTTCAGCGCCACTTAGCATCATTCGTGCAACGACGAATGCGAGCGCTCAGCTCGAGCGGCTTGTAGGGTTTGGTGACGAAATCGTCGGCGCCCAGCTCGATCGCACGCACGATGTCACGCTCGGACACCTTGCCCGACAGCACCACGACCGGCACGTTGCGCCACGACGAACTTTCGCGGATCTGGGTGAGCAGTTCGAAGCCGTCGATGTACGGCAGCATCAGGTCGAGAATGACGACGTCAGTGGGTCGCGACTCGGCGATGTACTTCTTTGCATCGCGCCCGTTGGACAGGCTTTGCACGGCATAGCCGTCGCGCTTCAGCATGTACTGCAGCAGGTAGGCGACGTCGGCGTTATCCTCGACCAGCAAGGCGGTGTTGATCGCCGCAACGTCTCTCAGGGTGGCATCCGTATCCATCGTAGTTCCGGGCACGTGCGAGGCTTCTCGCCAGCCGTCTCACCCTATTATGGAAAACGGCAGGGAGCCATCGGCAGTAGCCCGTTTTGCGACGCAGTTTGCCTTTTTCGGCCGTTTTACCGCCCCGATACACGGCCTTCGCGAAGATCACCAAAGCCGGCGATCGCCCCTGTGGACGGGTCCTGCAGGAGCCCGTCCACAGGTGTTCAGGCGATTACTGTCGCTTGCGTCGCCGTGCGCGGGTCCACTTGTTGTATTCCTCGAGGCCGGCTTCGCCGAGCAGGAACGCCAGGAACAGCGAACTGGCGATCAGTGCTGTCTGCGTCACTTCGTAGCCGGAAATGCCCTGCAGGTGCGAGAGCAGCAATCCGAGCGAGACGCAGGCACCGAAACGGATCGAACGTGCTGTAATTTCTGACTGTGCAGCCATCATCGTTTTAAATCCCCATACGTTTTTGTAGTCATCGCGCGCGCACCGAAGTCGCGCGAGCGAGCGTCCCGCCCGAAAGGTGAAGCGGAGCGCGCGCTGCGCGGATTGCAGCACAATGCGGAAGCGCGCACAACTGGACTGCGTCTCGGTTTTGCGACGAGAGCGTCGTTCGTGATGGCTTCCCGCCGGGTGAATTCCGGGAAGCTCCGCACATTTGTGCAGAGGTTTCTCCCCAGGCCATCCCTACGTCAATTCTAGGCCGGAAACTCGCTGAACTCGGGCATCTCGGTGGCGTCGCACGACCACGCCGCCCGCGATCCGGTAAACACGCGCGCCTGCGGTGACGCGGCCGGCTCGACATCGAGTGAACCCGCGGGGATGAACGCCATGCCGATCTTGTCGATGTAGCGCGGCACCCGTGATCCGCAGTTGCGGCAGAAAGCGACAGTGAAGCGCTGGGCCTCCGGTACCTTGTACACCGCGATGAGTTCTTCGCCGCTTTGCCACTGCAGGCGGCCTTTAACGAACATGTTGCTCGCGTGCGCGGCGCCCGAGGCCTTGCGGCAGCGCGAACAATGACAGTGGTAGAAGCGCAGCGTTTCACCGCTGGCGGTGTAGCGGACATTTCCGCAAAGGCAGCTTCCCGACAGATCTTCCGTACTCATATCTCGCCCCCTGCCGCTCAACCGGTTTGCGCCAGCTCGATTCGCACTCTCTGCACGCCCTCGGTCACGGAGACTTCGACGACGCGGAGTGCCCTCGATTTTTCTCGCGGGATGACGCTGATATCTCCGCTTCGCTCGAAGTACGCAAGCTTCACGTCTTCCGGTTCCGTGACCTGGCCGGAACTGCGCAGCGCCATCTCGAGATCATGCCTGCTCAAGTGGCTTTTCCGCATGTTGTCCCAGTTTATCTCGCCGTCCCTGATCAGCATCTTCTCACGACCCTTGATGAACGTGCCGAAAAAGCTGAAGTGGAATGAGGTGACGGAGAACAGCCAGTGAAGCGCAACGAGCGTCGCCCCTGCCGTTATCGTGGGCAAAAGGTCGGCGTTGCCGGTGATCGCGCGGCTCAGCACGGAGCCGAGAATGATGCCGAGTATCATGTCGAAAGCGGTGTTCTTGCCCATGAAGCGCTTCTGTCCCACCTTGACGAGCACGATGGCGGTCAGGTAGATGATGATTGCGCGCAGGGCCATCTGCCAAGCGGAGAGATCGCTGTCGCCCAGGGCGACCAGTTCACGTACGGCTTCGAGTATTTCCTGGAGCATGTTCGTGCCTCCTTCAGGTCATGCTTCTTCGAGAGGTGATGCAATATGCAAAGCGAGCGCGACTACCTGCCGTTCCTCGAGGAACTCATCGGCTTTGCGACCGTGTCCGCGGATTCGAATTTGTCGCTCATAGACTACGCCGAAGCACTGCTCGAAGCACACGGCTATGCGACCACGCGCACATGGAACGAAGAGCGCGACAAGGCGAACCTGCTGGCCCGCATCGGGCCCGATACCGCCGGTGGAATTGCGCTTGCCGGGCATACCGACGTGGTGCCGGTCAGCGGCCAGGACTGGCACAGCGATCCGTTCTGCCTGCTGCACCGCGACGGAAAATTCACCGGCCGCGGCACGTCGGACATGAAGGGATTCATCGCCATGGCGCTCTCGGCGGCTGTGTCCGTGGATCCCCGGCGCCTGAAGAAGCCGCTGCACCTGATCTTCACCTACGACGAGGAGATCGGCTGCCTCGGCGCGATGGCGCTGCAGGAGCGCTTGAGGACGATGCCGGACAAGCCGCGCTTCGCGCTGATCGGCGAGCCCACCGGCATGCAGCTCGTTACCGCGCACAAGGGCATCCAGAACATTGCCACGCGAGTGCGCGGGCGTCCCGCGCACTCGAGCCGTCCGGATCTCGGCGCCAGCGCGATTGCCTTTGCCGCGCGTTTCATCGCAGGAATCGAGCGGGTCCTGCCGCGAGATTCGGACCCGTCGTACGATCCGCCGACCGCTACGTTCAACATCGGCACGATCCGCGGCGGTGAAGCGGTCAACATCATTCCGGAATGGTGCGAGCTGCGCTGGGAGTTCCGGCACCTGCCGGAACAGGACCCCGGGCAGATCCTGGCGGAACTGCGATCGTTGTCGGACGATCTTTGCCGCGCCATGCCCGGCATCACCGAGGAGACGCGCATCCGGGCCAGCGTGCCGGGGCTCGTTCCCGGTGCGAATCGCGACGTGGTCACCGAGCTGCAGCGCTTTCTCGAGCCCCCCGAGCCGCGGGTGACTGCCGTACCCTTCGTGACCGAAGGCGGCCTGTTCCAGCAGGCGGGCATCCCTTCGGTGATCTGCGGGCCGGGTTTGCTCGAGCAGGCGCACCAGCCGAACGAATGGGTGTCGGTGTCGGCGATGGATGAGTACCGGACCTTCCTGGCGCAGGTTATCGCCGCGGCGACGGAGCAGTAACCAGGCGTCCGAAACCGTTCGTTGCCTCGTGCGGCGTCGACCGCATCGGCACGTGCTGCACCGTAGCCTCCAGCCACTCGCGGAAACTCAGCAATCCGGCGTGCAGCTCGCGCGCAGGCTCCACCGGCCAGGATGCACAGCACTCCGCATTGGAGTCGTGCCAGTGCTGCAGCATGGCAGCACCGGGGAAATCGAGCGCTGCGTAGTCGGCGAACGACATGCTGACATGCCGCACGGGCTCGGACAGCACACGGCCGAGTTCCGCGGCCATTTCTGCACCGCTCAGGTGCTCTCCGGAGAGACCGATCGAGCGCCCGATGGCGCTTTGGCCGCGTCGGAACACGCCCAGCGCGCAGCAGCCGACATCGCGCGCAGCCACGCCCGGCAGCTTGCGATCGCCCATCGGCAGCACGAAGAGCAGCGCACCGTTCGTATCGCGCCGCGGTCCCATGCCGAAGCGAACCAGGTTGTCCCAGAAGAACGACGGGCGCAGAAAGGTCACCGGCAAGCCGGCCAGCATGGCATCGGCCGCCGCCTGCGCGCCTGCCATCGTCCGGCCGCCCCCGGGTGCCGACCAGACCACGTGCCTCACGCATGCCAGATCCAGCGCCGTGGAAATGTTTAGCACACGCTGTCGCTCGCGAGAGGCGTGGTCCGCGTCAGGCGCCAGGGCGAACAGGCCCTGCGCGCCGGAAAACGCTGCGGCCAGCGAACTGCCATCGTCGAGGTCGCCATAGGCAACCTCGGCGCCCTCGGCTTTCAGGCGCTTCGCTGCCGCTCCGTCCGGCGACCTGGTAATTGCGCGCACGGCGTAGCGTTGCGCCGGGTCGGCAAGAATGGCCCGGACCAGCCCGGCTCCCTGTGCGCCGGTCGCGCCGAGGACGGCGATCAGCGGCCGTGAATGCATCGGCGTGACGGGACCGCCTTCATTCGCCGGCCGCGCCGGCTTGCGGCGACAGCGGCTCGGGAACGGCGTTCGAGATCGCGGGAATCGACTGCAGGTAGGTGAAGATCGCCTCCAGGTCCGCGTCGGTGAAATGCTTGTACATCGGGATCGGCATTGGCGGCAAAATGAGCCGGCCGCGCCCCATGTGCCGGCCGCTGCGGATCGTGTCGACGAAGTTGCGCAGGGTCCAGCGGCCCAGGCCGGTCTCCGGGTCCGGGGTCAGGTTGGCGGTGAAGCTCACGCCCCATGGCCCGGACCAGGCAGTGTTCGTTGCCGCAGCGACGATCGCCCACGGGCCTTCGGGAAGCTTCGGCGCAGGCGGCATGTCCAGGTTCTCGGGATGCCCCGACAGCATCCGCGACATGTCCGGCTCCGGGCCGCGAGGGCCGAGCTTGAAGGGCGTATGGCAATCGTTGCAGCCGGCGATCGTGACCAGGTACTTGCCGCGATCCAGTACGTCCTTGCTGTCGCTCCCGACTGTATCCTGATCCGCCAGCACAACCGGCACCTGCAGCCCGATAAGCCCGAGCTTCAGCACGGCAGCGGCGGTAAGACTGATCCTCTTCATTTGATGTGCTCCTTCTGGCTAATTAGAGAGTTCTGTGTTGACCCAGCGCTCGATCAGCACCAGCGCCTCGACATCCGGCACGACGCTTCCAAGTGGCGGCATTTGCACCCGTGGGTCGCGCGAGCGCATTCGCTGCAGCAATACACTGTCGCCGGCGTCGCCGGGTACCACGACCTGTGCGTGCTGGTTGTCGCTTCGCCCGTAGCGACTGCGCGTCTCCAGCAGTTGCCGCCGGACAACTTCTGCGGCGGCCGGATCCGACGGGTCCATGGCAAGCTGCAGTTCCACCGGAACCGCAGCATCGGATGCGGACGGATCGGCATGGCAGTGCCCGCAGTTCGCGTGCAAATAGCCGAGCGCGGCGCGGCCTGCTGCCGTGTCGGCCTGTATCCGCGGCGGCGTCTTCAGCAGGTCCTCGGGCAGGTTGCGAACGAGTCCCTGCTCGACCAGCTCGGCAAGATCCGGATCGCGGGGCCCGCGCGGCTCCGCGTGCGGGGCGAGCGGGTCGCGGTCGGCAGACAGCTGCAGGGCGGAAAATCCGAGCACGGGCACGGGCGCGCCTTCGTGGCAGGCACGGCAATCGTATTCGGAGGGAATGCCGTAGCTGCCGCCGTTGGCGAGCGGCAGCGCGGCGATACCCTCGGCAGGGGCGAGCGACGCGTCCGTGCCGGCGTCGTTC